>CAYZJD010000009.1:0-30064 GCA_964478455.1 uncultured Solibacteraceae bacterium
CGCGCGGCCAGTTCCAGGTCGCGTTCGAGTTCCCGGCGCTCGGAGTCCGTGAGGTGATCCAGACAGACCCGGACCAGCGGGTCCGCCATCAGCCGCTCCGGTTCAATCGGGTCGTGGCAGGTGTCGCAGAGGCCGAACGTGCCGGATTCGATCCGTTCCAAGGCCGAGTCCACCTCGCCCAGGAGCCGCCGCAAGCTGTGGTCGGGTTCAGGCGCGGCGGAGACGGCCGTTTCCAGCCTCCGCCTGCGGTCCCGAAGCTGCTCGCGGTAAAAAGGATAGCCGAATGCCCCCATGATGGTCTCCTTTCCCGGCGGAGGAGGCTGGAACCGGCGGCCCTGCGCCAGCCGCAGGCGGGCTTCCGTCCGCTTGTGCTATCCTACAAGAGTACAAAATCGAGATTAAGAGAAGACAAGGAGCACCCACTCTAGAATGGCGCTGTCGTCCGACGTCAAGAACCAGGTGGTTGGCAAGTATCGTATCCACAAGCGGGATACGGGTTCTCCGGAAGTGCAGGTGGCGATCCTGAGCCAGCGTATCGCCGACCTCACGGAGCACTTCAAAACGCACAAGAAGGACCATCACTCCCGGAGAGGCTTGCTGTCCATGGTGGCCCGGCGCCGGCGGCTCCTGAAGTACCTGAAGGATCGGAGTCCGGAGCGGTATCAGACCCTGATCCAGACGTTGGGCCTGCGCCGCTAGAGTGCGCTCGCAGGCAGGCGCGTTGAACGAGCAATTAGAACCGTCAGGGCGTTGGACCCTGCGAGTCCCGCCTGCAACCGGATGGGAAGCCTCCCGCTGTCAACTCCACTCTCAAACACACATCAAACGAATCCGATCCGAAGGCAGTGATCGGCTGAGGTTGGAGGATATTCAAGATGCACCAAAACGTTGAGATCGACCTGGACGGTCGTAAGATCTCCCTGGAAACAGGCAAAGTCGCCAGGCAGGCTAACGGCGCAGTCATTGTGCGCTCCGGCGACACGGTGGTACTGGTAACGGCCTGTACGGATCCGGAGCCGAAACCGGGCGCGTCGTTTTTCCCGCTCACGGTGGACTACCGCGAGTACACATATGCCGCCGGGCGTTTTCCGGGGGGCTTCATCAAGCGCGAAGGCCGGCCGACGGAACGCGAGATCCTGGTGAGCCGCCTGATCGACCGCCAGATCCGGCCGCTGTTCCCCGAGGGCTATTCCCACGAGACGCAGGTGATCGGCCTGGTGCTCTCGGCCGACACGGAGACCGATCCCGGCCCACTGGCCATCCTCGGCGCCAGCGCCGCCCTAGCCATCTCCGACATCCCGTTCCATCACGTGCTCGCGGGGCTGAGGGTGGGGCAAGTAGACGGAAAGCTGATAGCGAATCCGACGCACTCGGAGCTGAGGGAGTCCCGGTTAAACATCATCGTGGCGGCAACCGACGAAGGCATCGTCATGGTGGAGGCTGGCGCACAGCAGGTGTCGGAGGCCGAGGTGCTGGCGGCTATCGAGTTCGGGCATCAGTGCTGCCGGAAAATCACATCGGCCATTCGTGATCTGGCCTCCCGTTCGGGAAAACCGAAGCGCGAGTACACGCCGCCGCCGATCAACCAGGAACTGTACGAGCAGATCGCGGCGAAGTGGCGGGTCGAGTTGAGCGACGCGTTGAATACGGAGAAGTACACCAAACTCGAGAGCTACTCTCGGGTGGATGCGCTCCGGAAGCAGTGCGTCGAAGCCTACCCGGAGGAGCAGCAGGCGGAAGCGGGCGACCTGTTTGACCGGCTGAAGGAACGGATCTTCCGCGATGAGATGCTGAAGGACCGCCGGCGCCCCGACGGCCGCGCCTTCGATCAGATCCGGCAACTTGACATCGAGGTCGGAGTCCTGCCGCGCACTCACGGTTCAGGTCTGTTCACGCGAGGGGAGACGCAAGCGCTGGTCACCTGCACGCTCGGCACCAAGGAAGACGAGCAGCGGCTGGAACTTCTGGAGACCGGCGAGACCTCCAAGCGCTTCATGTTGCACTACAACTTCCCGCCGTTCAGCGTAGGCGAAGTGGGCTTCATGCGCGGCCCCGGGCGACGCGAGATCGGTCACGGTGCGCTGGCCGAGCGCGCTCTGCTGCCGATGATCCCCGACGAGAAGACCTTCCCGTACACGCTGCGGGTGGTGAGCGACATTCTCGAATCGAACGGCTCGAGTTCGATGGCGACGGTGTGTGGGGCAACGCTGGCGCTCATGGACGCGGGGGCGCCGATCAGCTCGCCGGTGGCCGGCATCGCGATGGGTCTGGTGAAGGAGGGTGACGAGTACGCCATCCTCACCGACATCGCCGGCGCCGAGGACCACTACGGCGACATGGACTTCAAGGTGGCCGGCACGCGCCAAGGCATCACCGCGCTTCAGATGGACATCAAGGTCCCGAACATCACCACGAAGCTGATGACTGAGGCGCTCGAACAGGCACGGCGGGCGCGGCTCTTCATCCTGGACAAGATGCGAGAGGTGATTGCCGCGCCGCGGGAGACCCTGTCGCCGTTCGCGCCTCGCATTTACACCCTAACCATTCCAACGGACAAGATCCGCGAGGTGATCGGCCCGGGCGGAAAAGTCATCCGCGGCATCATCGAGGCCACCGGGGTGAAGATCGACGTCGAGGACGACGGCACGGTCAACATCTTCGCAACGGACGGCGCTTCGGCCGACAAGGCGATTCAGATGGTGCAGGAGATCGCCGCCGTGGCCGAGGTGGGCAAGACCTATCTGGGCAAGGTGGTGCGGCTGGTCGATTTCGGCGCGTTCGTCGAGATCTTCCCGGGCACCGACGGTTTACTGCACATCAGCGAGATCTCCGAGAACCGGATTCGCAACGTGCGGGACGAGCTGAAGGAGGGCGATCAGATCCTCGTGAAGGTGCTGGCGCTCGAAGGGAACAAGATCCGTCTCAGCCGCAAGGCGGTCCTCCGCGAGCAGCGGGAGAAGCTGAAGCACGGGAAGCACTGAAACACCACTCGGTAGAACTGGCTTTCCCAGCGTCGCCGAGCCGTCAACCGAAGCGGCGCACGCGTCGCGCAACGGGTGTCAGTATTTGACCTCAGGCCACCCCGGCGCTTCCTCGCCCGTGGTCTTGAGTCGTTCAATGGTTGCCCGAAGCCAGGCCTTCACTTCCTCTTCGAGGCGGCTCCGGTCGCCCGATTTCTCCAGTGAATGGACCGTGTCGCCCGCCTCGTTCAAGGGGATGAAGTGGCAAGGGAGCTTCTCCGACTTGTGCCGGTCGGGCACCGCATCCAGCAGGATGCAGTCCTCGTGGCATTCCGCTTCGTGGCCAGGGACAAGCCAATGGTTGATGCAGACCAGGGATTGAAGAAACATCGGCCTTTCCTGGTTAGGTTTGCCTGCCGGGCTGGCGTAACCGCCGCCTTCGATGAAATCGAGTTCGGCTTCCAGCAGCCGGATCACATCGGCCTTTTTGCCTCCCATGGCCAATTCCCCCTCCGAGTGGCGACTCGAATCTCGGAACAGGATACCACCACCCGCCGATTCCCGCTCGGACGGACGGCCTGCTACGATCCTTTGACAGATGGTCTCCCGTGAGACGAGGTCCCGCCTGATCGGAATCGCAGGGCCGTCGTGCGCCGGCAAGAGCGAGGTGGCGCAACGGGTGGCAGCGGCACTCGCCGCGCCAGTCATCTCGCTGGATTCCTACTACAAGGACCTGGGGCACATTGCGTTCCAGGAGCGGGAGCGCGCCAACTTCGACGCACCGGATGCGCTGGACAGAGAGCTTCTGGTCGGACAACTCGCGCAGCTCGCCGAGGGCGCCGAGATTTGTGTTCCGGTTTACGATTTCGCGCGACACGTGCGGGCCGCGGAGACGCGGTCCGTACGGGCGGCGACCTACGCCGTCGTCGAGGGCCTATTTGCCCTCTATTGGGAAGACGTCCGCCGTCTCTTCCACACGAAGGTTTTCATCCAGGCTGAGGATGCGGTCTGCTTCAAGCGGCGGCTCGAGAGGGACGTGAGGGAACGCGGGCGTACGCCGGAATCCGTCTACACGCAATACCGGACCACGGTGCGACCGATGGCAGAACTCCACATCATCCCGACCAGCCGGTTCGCCGATCTGGTGCTCAGCGGGACCGATCCGGTTGAGCAGTCGGTGGCGGCCGTGGTGGCGCACGTTTGCGGCGATTCATGAAGGAAGCGCGCGGAGTGCCCGTCCGGAACCTGGCGCAGTACATCGTTTCGCTGCCGGAGCGTGCGATCCGTTCCGCCTCCGCCGTGGCCGGCGGGCTGCTGCGCGAGATAGGCGAAGTCGCCGTGCCGGCGGCGGTTCGAAGGAGCCGGCTCTACCGGAACCTGGTCGAATCGACCCTCCGGTTTGTTGTCGAGCAGGTGGGCCAGGTGGAGGGCGTTTTTCCCACCGAGGGCAGGCTCTCCGAGGATTTTGCGCTGCGGCGCGCTGCCGGCAACGGCCTGGAATTGATCGGCATTCTCGCGTTCCGGGCCTCGCCAGTGTGGGTGCTTGCCGTGCTGGCCGATCTCTCCGGGACGGGAAGGAAGCTGATTCGAGACATAGCGACCGCTCTGAAGCAGGAGGGGCTGCTCGATCCTGGGACGACCTTCGAGACGGTGGACCAGATGCTGGATGGCCTCGAGCAAGGCGCGGGCCGCGCCGCCGACGCGATCAACACGCCGCCGCTGGACGTGGCCGCGCTGCGGAGGGAATGGGAGGCGATTCGTGAACAGTTTCGCCGGCTGCCGTCGGTATCTTTGCCCTCTTCCGAGCTGCTGGCCGGCGACTGGGAAGAACTGAGGAAGGAAGCCGCGCGGCAGAAACGGTCCGTGTTTGAGCTCTCCGCGCTCATGGCGCTGTCGGCGGCAAGCCGGCTGCCGGGGAACGTGCAATGGTTGGGTCGCTCCGCGCGGCTGGCGGCGCGGCGCACGGGGGACTTCTTCGCCGGACCGGTTCTCGCACATTACAGCCAGGCGTTGCGTGAAATCCACGAGGCCGGTTTCCTGAGTTACTGGACGCGTGAATTCCGACCGTACCTTCTCGCCGCAGCGGCGCAATTCTCGCCATCGCGCAAGTCGCTGACACAGCGGCTGTTGCGGCGAGGATAAAGTCTCCAGCAGGCCGGGAGGCTGAGTCCACAATGAGATGCTTGCACTCAGCGCCGGCCTCCAACTAGGTGAACGGGCGGGGGCGGTGAACAGCTTCGCGAAGTGGTTCACGCAAAGTACGCAGTTGCAAACGAACATTGGGGATTGCGTAGGGATTGCGTAGCCTGTCACCGGTTTTGGCTTGTCACCCGGTGTATTTCGCGCACAGGCGCCGCAGTTCTTTGAGGAGGCGTGGGATCTCCGTCGAGGCGTCCTTCTCTGACTCGTATTCGAGTGCGACGTAGCCCTTGTAGCCGGCCCTGGCGAGCATGCCGAAGATCCGCTCCCAGTCAGCCGGCTCCGGCTTCGCCTTGCCGATCTGCATCTCGCTCTTGATCTGGCAGTTCACCGCGTAGGCGGCGCACATCTCGATCTGGGGATATGGGTCTTCGTGGAAGTTCCCCGTATCGAGGCTAATACCCGTCCAGGGCGAGCCCACCGCCTTGACGATCTGGACGACGCGGTCGGCCCGCTCGGTGATGCCTCCATGGTTTTCCAGTCCGAGGATGATTCCTCTCGATCCGGCGTACTCCGCGCTTCGCTTCAAGGTCTCCGCCGCCCAAGCGGCGGCCTGGTCCTCGGTCGCGCCGTCCGGCACGTCCCCGCCGAAGACGCGGATGTGGCTCGCGCCGAGTTTCTGGGCAACATCGACCCATTTCTTCACCTCGGCGATTTCCCGCTCCCGTTCCTGGCCGGCGGGACGGCACATGTCGGTGCGGATCGAGATGGCGTAAATCTCGATGCCGCTCAAATGGGCCAGGCGGCGCAGCGGCAGCAGGAAGTCGTCGGAGGTGCTCGGGAACCAGTAGACCGTTAGGTCCAGGCCGTCAAGGTCGTACTCGACCGCCCGCCGCACCAGGTCTTCGTAGGTCATCGTTTTCTTCTGAAGCGCTTCTCGATAGGAGTAGGCGCAGATGGCGGGACGGAGGCGGGCTCTTCCCGCGGCGGCCGGCAAGCGCAGCATGGGCGCGGAGGCGGCGAGGGGGACGATCTTAAGGAGTTCGCGGCGGTTCATGTCAGTACCCCCGACTATCGTACAATGCCCGCTGCGAGCGCCGAAGATGGAAATGAAACAGAAGCTTCAGCGGATCGTCAACAGCGTCGCGCCGATCCGCATCTGCGACAACGGCGGGTGGACCGACACGTGGTTTGCGCGTCACGGCAAGGTGTTCAACATCGCGGTGTACCCGTACATCGAGGTGCAGATGAGGGTGTATGAGCACCACGGCGGGCGGGACCGGATCACGATTAACGCCGAGAACTACGGGCAGCGGTACACCATCGCCGAGCCGCGCGGCCTGTACGACAAGCACCCGCTGCTCGAAGCAGCGATGGATTACATGAAGATTCCCGCCAACGTGGCCATCGAGGTGTCCATTTACAGCGAAGCGCCGAGCGGGTGTTCGACGGGCACGTCAGCGGCCGTCAGCGTGGCCCTGATCGGGGCGCTCGACTGCCTGACGCCCGGGCGGATGACCGCGCACGAGATCGCCGCGGCCGCGCAACGGATCGAGACCGAGCTGCTGAAGCAGCAGTGCGGCATCCAGGACCAGATCGCTTCCGCCTACGGCGGGATCAACTATATCGAAATGTACGAATACCCGAAGGCCTCGGTGAGCCCGATCCGGATTCCCGACTCGGTGTGGTGGGAGCTGGAGAGCCGGTTGTCGCTGATCTACCTCGGCCAGGCCCACAGCTCCTCGGAAGTGCACCAGATGGTGATTCGCGAACTCGAGGACGCGGGACCGGAGGCAGGCAAGCTGCGGCCGCTGCGGGAGACGCCGGCGAAATCGAGAGATGCGCTGTACGCGGGCGACTTCGAGGCTCTGGGACGAGCCATGATCGAGAACACCGCCGCACAGGAAGCGCTGCATCCGGCGCTGCTCGGCCCTCACCACCGGCGCGTCATTGAGATTGCCCGCGGCCACGGCGCGATCGGGTGGAAGGTGAACGGCGCGGGCGGCAACGGCGGCTCGGTAACGATCCTCAGCGGCTCGGAGCGGATGGTGAAGCGGGCGATGATCCGCGAGATCGAAGCCGACAACCCGAGCTACAAGAACATCCCGATCCACCTCAGCCGTTTCGGGCTGAGGATTTGGTAGACGGAGGGAGTAGCGGCGGCACTCGGCGGTGTCGTCGGTCCGGCAGCGGGCGGGAACAGCGGGATGGGCGTTGCCGTCGTTCCTCCGGGCGCGATATCCAGCCGAGGTTCGCCGGAGCCCTATCGATCCTGGTCAGGCTCCAGGGGCCGTACCAGCTTGATCGGCCGGTCCAGGCTCGCATGGCGGACGCTAGGCAATTCGAGCGACCGAAGAATCTGCTCCGCCGTTCCTTCCACCACGAGGCTCCGGCTTAGCGCGCCGCCGCGGGTGGTGAGCTGCAACTCTTCCAACGCTCGCCGTATCGAGCCCAGGGTCCGCTCCAGCGTCGCCTGACGCTGCCGGACCAGCGCCTGCTGGTACTGGGCTCGCGTCGAGAAGTCCTTGGGGGAGAATTCGGTCTCTCCAGAAGCCGTTTCCTCATCCCCGAGCAGCATGATGGCCCGCACGGGCTCATGCCCCTCGGCTTCGAGAAGGAACTCCTTCAGCATCGAGTCGGCTTTCTGGATCGCCTGTTCTCCCAACTTCATAGCGCGGATTTGACTTGCACCAACCCCATGCCCTGGCGCTCCACTGGAAGCCCCAGGTTGACGCAGCTATCCAGCAGCGCATCAATCAGGTCGGTCACTTCAATTTCAGGATACTTCTCCAGGATCAGCGCGGCGATGCCGGAGACGATCGGCGTGGCCATGGAGGTGCCGTTCCAGGCTTCGTAGCCGCCGGTCATCAGGCAGGAATACACTTCCTTACCCGGCGCCACCAGATCCGGGACCGTGTATTGCTGATGATCCACCACCAGCGTGCCGCCGCCGGAGAAACTGGCCACTCTGTTGCGTTTGTCCGACGCGCCGACGGATACGACTTCGTTGTAGTTGCCGGGGCTGCGCGTGCGGTTCCGGCCCTCGTTGCCGATGGCCATCACCGGAAGAACGCCCACGCTCATGACGCCGGCCACGGCTTCCGCCATTTCCGGCAGGTATCCGGGAATCCCGGCCGACATGTTGATGATCTGCACCGGGACATCGAGACTGGCTACGCTCCATTCGAGCGCCAGGATAAAGTCGGACAGATTGCCGTGCCCGCCAGGGATCATAATCCCGTTGACAAGCATGACCCCCGGCGCAACACCGACTGTGCTGCCGGCGATCAGTCCGGCGACGTGCGTGCCATGGCCGTCTGTGTCGTACGACGGAAACAGCGGATTCACTCTCCACTCGGGCACATCGAATGTGTAGGCTTCGGCAATCTTGCCGGCGATCTCCGGATGGTTCGGGTCAATGCCTGTGTCGAGCACCCCGATACGCACACCCTGGCCCGTTCCCGTAAAGCCCTTGGCACGCGCGGCATTCAATCCGATGGCTTCGAGATGCCAGAGGTCCGGAGCCGAAAGTGCAGCTTTGGTTTCGGCCGCGCCACGGTTGGGCTGGATGAGGTTCAGCGGACGGTCCCGGATGAGCTCCGCGCTCGGGATTTCCGCGGCCATGCGCCGGGCCTCATCCTCCGGCATCTCGACCAGCGCGGTCGCCGTGATGCGAGTGTTCCCTTCGCTCTTGGTGATGCGTTTGACCTTCGCCGGGTCGGCTTGCGACAGCCAGCGGTAGATTTCCCCGTGGCCCGGGTCCTCCCACCGCTTCGCTTCGACCTCGGCGACTTGCGCAGCGCGCCTGGCCGCCGTAAGCCGGCGGTTCATTACCGCGGTGCGCAGGAGTTGCGCTTGCGATGTTGATCGCAGGATGTAAACCGGCATTGCCCCCTCCTTTCCCGGACAGGATTAGCTGGCAAGGCGCCCCGCGTTCTGCAGGTTGGGACTCCTGGCCAGGTCGTTTGGTGTCACGAAGTCGGCCACGGCGGCGGTCACGCTGGCTGCTGTCGCCGCCGACTTCGCTGCGTAGTAGTTGTCCAGAAAGACGCTCTTGGCCTCGGCTAGTTCGTCGCTTTCCGCCTCCGCCGCAAGATCCGCCGGCCTCGCGCGCAAGGTGGCGCTGGCAGCAAGAGTCGCGATGTCCGCCCCGCGGATGAGCAGCTTGTAGGCGGGCCCCGCCTGGTCGTAGCATCGGTACACCAACTCCGAGCAGATCACCGGTTCTCTGCCGGCGGAAATAAGGTCCGCCAGCAGCCCTGCGGCGCTGTCCAGAATCTGACGTAGCAGGAAGGAAACGCCAGGGATACCGATCTTGCGGGTTGAGGTCAACAGAGCCAGCAATAGGATCTGCTCGTATGCGTAGCGCTGCGGATTGGCCTTGAAACCGCCGATCTGATCCAGGATGGGCTGGGCCGGATAGCCGACGTCTCGCAGGCGCTTCCCGTCTTTGGACAGGAAGCGGTAGACATCAACATAGCGGCAGGAACGGACGCTGTCGGCGATGGTGTTGACGTTAACGCCGTCAGCCAGCGCCTCTACGACGGCTGCGCCGTCGTAAACGGAGGCGTGGCTGTATTCGCCGCCGTCAAAACGGCGAATCAAGTCGGAGAAGAAGCCGGAACCGTGGTAGAGCAGCACGTCGCCCGGCTGGAGATCATTCGCGGTGAGCGGCATGGCCTTCCTACCATGCACCCGAGATGAATACCCGCAGTTTACTCCAATTCGGGTGTTCTGGGAACGCTACCCGCCTCCCAGCCTCCCAGCAGCCTCTCCAGCTTCCTCCGCAGCTCGGCGGCCAGGCGAGGGCTGCGGCCGCCGGCGGAGACAGCGATCTGGAGGTTGCCCTTGCGCACTCTCGCCGGCACGAGGAAGTCGCACTCGGACAGGGCGTCGGCAACGTTCACCGGGATGCCGAGGCGCTTGGCCTCGGCGGCGACCGCGTGGTTCGCCTTGCGATCGTCGGTGGCGGCGAATGCCAGCACGGCGCCGCGCAGGTCGGAATTGCGGAACCGGCGGCGCTGCCAGGTGACGGGAAGGCTTTCGAGTTCCGCTTCCGCGCGCGGGGCGACGACGGTGACCCGCGCGCCCGCCTCGAGGAGGCCTTTGATCTTGCGCAGGCCGACCTTGCCGGCGCCGGCCACCAGCACCGGTTTCCCGCTTAGATCGAGAAAGATCGGATAGAAGGCCATCGGAAGCCCGATGCTATCATGGAGGCGCATGGCGCAGTCCCCGCGCCTGCCCACAGTGGTGATTGTGGGCAGGCCGAACGTAGGCAAATCCACCCTCTTCAACTGCATCCTGGGCCGGCGGCGAGCCATTGTGGGCGACGAGCCGGGCATCACGCGGGACCGCATCCACGGCGAGGCCATTTATCGCGGCCGGCCCTTCGAGCTCATCGACACCGGCGGCATCCTGCCGAATGAGCGGGAGGCGATCCCAAGCGAGATCCTGAAGCAGGCCCGTGTCGCATTGAACCGCGCGGCGCACGTCATTCTGCTGGTGGACGGGCGCGCGGAGATCACGGCGCCGGACCGCGAACTGGCACAGCTTCTGCGCCGGTTCGGCAAGCCCGTATCGCTTGCCGTCAACAAGATCGACTCACCCAGGCGGGAGGATCTCGCGCACGAGTTCCACTCTCTGGGCATCGGCGATCTCTTCCCTGTGTCCGCCGAGCACCGCCTGGGGATCGACGAACTCCTGGAGCACGTGACGGCCGGTTTTCCGGAAACACTTCGGGAAGAACGGACACACGAGCCGATCCGGGTGGCGATCATCGGGCGTCCCAACGTCGGCAAATCCACGCTGCTGAACGCGCTGGTGGGCCACGAGCGGTCGATCGTAACGCCCGTAGCAGGCACTACACGCGACGCGGTCGATGAGACGGTGGCGGTGGATGGCGTCGAGTACACGTTTGTGGACACCGCCGGCATCCGGCGCAAAGGCAAGACGAAGCTGATGGCGGAGAAGCTCAGCGTGGTGATGGCGCGGAAGCACATCCGGCTGGCCAGCGTGGTGCTTCTGGTGTTCGACGCCACGGAGGGCATTGTGGCGCTGGACGCCAACATCGGCGGCTACGCGCACGAGGACGGCCGCGCCGTCATCCTCTGCGTGAACAAGTGGGACATTGCCGCCGAGAAAGACCGCCGCGCGTTCACCGCAAGGGTGCGCGATCAGATGAAGTTCCTGGAGTACGCGCCGGTGGTCTACCTCTCGGCGAAGACCGGTGCCGGCGTGCGCCAGATCTTTCCACTGATCCGCGAGGTCTGGGATGCCGCTTCGCGCCGCGTTCCAACGGGCGAGCTGAATCGGTTCCTCGCAACGCTCCGGCCCGCGCCGGAACAGAAGATTCTCTACATGACCCAGCCGGCCGTGCGGCCGCCCACCTTCGTGCTCTTCACCGACAGCCGCGAGAGACTGCACTTCTCGACGGAGCGGTTTCTCGTCAACCAGTTGCGGAAGCAGTTCGGTTTCCGTGGCACGCCGGTGGTAGTGAAGACGAAGTTCCGTCGGGGGTAGTGGGGACAGCCCGCATGTTTCGCGTCGTGTCGAGCCGCGCGAAATGGAAACATGCGGGCTGTCCCCGGTTTATGCCATGGGCGCGGGCTTCGGCTGGAGGCCTGCCTTTGCCAGAATCCAGTACACAAGGAAGCCACAGAGGAAGCTGTAGACAGCCGCCGGCTGCAAGTAGGGCTTGGTGTCCTCCGGGAGCGGCAAGAACGGCAGAATGCCGACGAGGAATCCGAGCGCCCAGGCGAGGTAGCCCGCCCAGTTGATCCCTTCACGAGGCCCGGCCCACTTCTTCCCGGAGAGCAGATAGTCTGCCGCCATCGCGCCGCAGATCGGGCCGAACGACGCGCCGACGATGGTGAACAGCCCGATCAGGTTGCCGGCCGCGCCGGTCACCGCCAGGATGACGGCCACGGTGACCCCAACCATTGTGGAGGCCATGCGGGGAACGCCGGGGATCATCGTCGAGAAACTGTTGCCGGCGATGAAGGCGCAGAAGCAGGCGGGTGGAATCGAGGCGATGGCAAACAGGAAGAACATCGCCGTGGCGAGGAAGCCGCCGATGCCGGCGATCACGGCGTCGTAGGTGAAGCCCTGAACGTTGAAGACCGCTCGCGCTCCCGCGACAGACAGCAGCGGCAGCCCGCCCGCGATCAGGATCGCCAGGGCGATGCCGACCAGGCCGCCGTTGCGCACGTCGCGCGCATCGCGGTTGTTCATTCCGAAGTCCGCGCCCGCTGCGCCGGCAGTGGCAAAGAAGCCGGTGACGATTTGCAGGATCAGGGTGAAACCGATGAAGGCGTTCGGCTCGGCCGGCGTGTGCTGCGCCATCCCTCCCGCGGTGCGGAAGAACACGACCAGGATCATCAGCAACGGGATCAGGTTGAGGTAGAGCGCAAAGCGGGCCACGTACTGGATCCCCTTCACGCCGACGTAGGCCATCGTGTAGGCCCAGAGGATGGCCACGATGGCGAAGGCGGCGGTCCCGGGTCCGGCCTTCTGCCCAACGGCGCTGAGGATGAAGTTCGTCGAGACCAGCGTGTTCACCGAAAACCAGCCGATCTGCAACAGCCCCATCAGCAGCCCAGGCATCAGGTAGCCGCCGCGGGCGCCGAAGGTGGAACTGCCGACCACATACAGCGGGTAGCCGGTTTGCATGCCGAGCATCGCCGGCACGCGATAGAACAGCGCGTAGCTCAGAAGCCCCGCGACGGCCAGCGCCACAAGGCACAGGCCGAGGCCGGCCCGGTCGATGGTGCCTTTGGCGATTTCCATGTAGAAGACCACCCACAGGAAGATGCCGGCGTAGCTGGGCGCGGTGTTGGCGTACCACGGAGCGCGCTTCGAGGCAGGATTGGGAACTGCTTTTGCGAGATAGTCAGGCAGCATGTGCACTCCTTGCGTTGGGAATCGGGAGCGGACCAGTATACTAAACCGCTCGCTCACGCTCGCGGCTCGGTTGCTCGATCCACGGGAGCTCAGCCGCCCGAGGAGTCGTGCTGGCCGGTTCCGGCGAGTTCTTCGATCTTGGTTCCGTGGCAGTCGATGCGCTGCGGGATAGAGCCGCGCACGTTCATCTGGCCCTCGGTGGCGCCCACGTCGGTGTGGCGCGTCGCGATGGGATGGTGCGCCGGGGCCGACTGTGCGGCCTCCTGCATGATCTGCGCCAGGGTGGTCTCCAGGAGCAGAGTCAGGCGGTCGAGATCGGGCCGGTTCAACATGCGCGACACGTCGGACGGCGAGATGGCCTGGAGCGTGACGGCGTCACCTTGCTCGAAGGCCGCGATGCGGCACGGCAGATAGGCCGAGAAGCGCAAGTCGGCGGCCAGCAGCGCCGCGCTCAGGTCAGGCTGGCAGATGTTGAACACGATGGCGTCCTGGAGCGATCTTCCCTCGCGGCCGCGCAGCAGGTGCCCCAGGTGGATGACCGACAGGACTTGAGCACCGTGCCGCTGGGCAGCGTGCCGCAATGAAGTTTCCACTGCTTCCAGTTTCTGCCGCGAATTCACTTGCAGCATAAGCCGTCAACTCCCGTGTCGATGATACCAGAGGGCGGCGCCTGAAACTCAGCCTGGCATTCGTTCAATTCGTTCCACGAACAGTTCCACCCACTCGAGAGCGGAGCCGCGAATCTGGCGTCCAAGGCTCTTGAAGGGCAGCAGCGTGGCGGTCTCACGGATGCGGCTGCTGGTCGAGTGAGAAAGAGCGAGGCGGTAGCAGTCCGCCTTCTCCTTGTAGGAGTACGCCACGTAGCGTGGCGGCTCGTCCGCGAGAACTTCCAGAAAGAGATCCCAGAAGCTCTTCCGGCGGAGAAGACGCCGCTTGTTCCCTGCCTCCCGCGAGAGCTCGATGCGGCAGCCAGGCCCATGAAAGACGGCGAGCAGGCAGCGCTCGGGCGCGAACGGCAGAGCGGGATCGGAGTCAGGAAGATCGGAAAGCAGGGCGGTGACGCTTTCCAGGTCGGCGTCGAAACCGCTCCAGCGGAAGCGGGACGCTCCGCTGACGAGAGAGCCCCTGAGGAACAGCTCGCGCACGCGGGCGGGATCCTTGCCGGTGACTCCGAGCATCCGTTCGACGAGTTCCCGCAACGGCAGGTCCTGGACCACCACGGGAGTGATCGCCACCGTGCCGGCCTCCTCGGAGCTGAGCTTGACGCGAACCGTCTCGGGAAGCGGCATCAGCGGCTCGCCTCCGGTTTGCGCACCACCAGAAGTCCGGGCGCTTCACCGAACGACTTCGGTTTCTCGATGGTGACGATGCCCGGCCGCGGGATGCCGGCTCTTTCCTTCGCGCCCGTCCAGGTATCGGTCCACTCTGCGACAGAACCTGGGGCCATCCGGCTGAGGTTGACGGTGATCCGCGCGCCCTCGACGTAGCAGGCGTAAGCGACTTGCTCGAGCGCGAGGCAAGGGCCGCCGACCGCCAGGTGGTTCGCGGGCGACATCTGCCAGTAGGGGAGCGCCGACAGCGTGTCCTTCAGGATCTGGAACCGGCGGTATCCGGGCGGCTCCGGATCCGGCTTAACCAGGTCCCAAGCGGTGTTCGAGTAGTAGTAGGCGCCGTAGCCGCCGGCGAGATAGATCAGCCAGGCGCGGCGCAGCACCTCCCGCCAGTCCTGCATCACGCGGTACGTGGGCAGATCCTCCACTCCGCGCTCGTAGCCGAACTCCACGTTCACCACCGGACGCTTGCGCAGGGCGCGGTCGAAGGCGACCATCTCCGCCCAGTGGCTGTGCTGCTGGTCGGAGCGGAAATCGAGGTTGGGGTTGAGCGCCGGATCCCAATCGTAGACGTCGTCGTCGTGGACCGTGGTCAGCCGCCGGTAGGCGTCGGTCGCGCGGACCAGATCGATCAGCCGCTTTTGCAGGCCGTTGTCCTTCTCGTAATAGGCTTCCTTGGAGAAATCCCAGACGACGTTGGAGAACGCCTGGTATCGCGCCACTACGTAGTGGAAGTACCTCGCCTCGTCGCGGCTACCGGCCGCGGGCCAGTTGACCAGCTTGTTGTAGACCTTGATCATGAGGTGCGCGACGATGCCCTTGTCGCGCAGGTATTCCATCATCCGGTCATAGAGGCGGAAGAAGGCCGGGTTGAACCGCGAATGGTCCGGGCGTTCGTTCGTGCCCTCCCAGGCGAACAGTTCCGGCGGCCCGTAGTCCCACTGGTTCTGCCTGCCCGGGCTCCAGGTGGTGTCGTGGGCGTAGACGTTGGTGATGAGGTGGTTGAAACCCCGCGCCGCAAGCTGGTCGATAAAGGCGCGCATGGCCGCCCCTGAGGGTTCGCGCATCGTCAGCGCCCACAGCCAGTCGCACTCGTAGCCCATGAGGAAGTAGCGCGTGTCGTCCTCGTACACGAAGTGATACGGATAGGCCGGATCGACTCTCAGGCCGCCGTGGACGGCCGGATTCCGGTTGGCTACGCACCGGATGGACGCCGACCGGCCGCTCAGCGCGGCCACCGGCGATTGCGTGCGAAGCTCCCATGCTCCAAGCCGCGTGGGAGAGAAGCGGATCTTCCAGACACCGCCACCGTCATAGAAGCACGGGACTCGGAGTGCGATGCCAGCCGGGCCGGAGAAGATCCCGGCCAGCTCAACGTCGAACGGGTTTCCCTCGACCTGCGCCCGGAACTCGAAGTCGTGCGTGTGGTACTGCTCGATGGTCACAGCGGCACGAACGGCGAGAGCGGAGAGAACGAAGAGCAGCAACCGGCCCATGGCAGACCCGCTCCCCATTGTGTCAAAGGGCGGGAGCGCAGCGGCGGCCGGCCGTTGCGCCGCCGGCCGCGGAACTGCGATGCTCGGCACTGATGACCCCGGCCGGCGCACTTCTGCGCGAAGAGATCGCCCGCTCTGGGCTAGTCTCCTTCCGGCGCTTCATGGAGGTCGCGCTATACCATCCCGAGCACGGCTATTACCGCCGCGGGCGGGATCCGTTCGGCGCAGCAGGCGACTACTACACGGCCGAGCAGCTTCAGCCCGTGTTCGGGATCCTGATCGCTCGGCGGCTGAACATGCTCTTCGAGCAAATGGAGAGCGGGGGCGACCGCATCGTGGTCGAACTGGGCGCCGGCCGCGGCGAGATGGCGCCCGCGTTCTCCTCGTTCCGGTACTATCCGGTTGACGTCTCGGGCGGGGGGTGGCCCGAACGCTTCGCGGGCATCGTGTTCGCCAACGAGTTCTTCGACGCCTTGCCGGTTCACGTGGCCGCGCGAAGAGCGGGCCGGTTCCGGGCGATGCTGGTGGGCGTCAAGGAGGACCGCTTCGTGTGGGTCGAAGGCGAGCCGGTCAGCGGCGAGATCGAGGAATACGCCAGGCGCTACGCGCCGCCGGACGGAGAGGACGTCATTCTGGAAATCTGCCTGGACGCGCGGCGGTGGATCGAGGAGATCGCGCGGCGTCTCGATCGCGGCTTCGTCGTGGCGATCGATTACGGCTACACCGCGCGAGAGCTTGCGCGCTTCCCGGAGGGGACGCTGATGAGCTACCGGAAGCACACGGCCTGCGAGGACGTACTGTCGGATCCGGGGAACGGGGACATCACCGCTCACGTCAACTTCACCGACCTCCAGGACCACGCCGCGAGCCTCGGTCTGGAGAGCGTCTTCCTCGAAAGTATGGCGCGCACGCTGATCGCGGCGGGTGAGGTGGACGAGTTCGCCGAGGCGCTGCGCGCGGAAACGGAAACGGAGCGGCTCCAGCGGAGGCAGCAGTTGAAGAGCCTGCTCTACGGAATGGGGGAGACGTTCCGGACGCTGCTGCTCCGGAAGCGGCCGCTGGAGGGCGGGGCGGCGAGAGGCAAGAAATAAAAATGGCCCCGAACTCGCGGGGCCATTCAGTGAACCTTGCTGCTGTCCCCCTCTCGGGGACGCCGCTACTTCTTCTTCTTCGGAGCGGCTTTCTTCTTCGGAGCAGCTTTCTTCTTGGTTGCGTTCTTCATCGATTGATTCTCCCTAAACATCAAAGTTGTGCGATCCGTGAAAAGATCGCGATGTGATCCATATATAAAGTGGATTGAGAAGAAAGTCAAGAGAAAAATGCATGCGGCCCTCGACTTCGGACTCCCACCGCGGGGTTATGGATCAAAAAAACGCTGCACGCGAGAATTGTTTTAATGGGATCATGGCTCCTGCAAGAGGCCGGAGTGGACTGCTGCTGGCTGCGATCGCCTGCGCAGCGCTTCTCACGGGGTGCGCGCGGAGGAAGCCCGTGCGCGTCCCGGCGCCGGGTCCTGGGTGGACTGAGACGGGAATCGCGAGCTGGTACGGCCACCCGTACCACGGGCGGCACGCCGCCAACGGCGAGGTGTACGACATGGAGAAGCTAACGGCGGCGCACCGCACGCTTCCGTTCGGCTCGTGGGTGGAAGTGCGAAACTTGTCGAATGGACGCGAGGTGCAGGTACGCATCACCGACCGCGGTCCTTTCGTCGAGGATCGCATCATCGACCTGTCGAAGGCGGCCGCGCGGGCAATCGCGATGATCGGGCCGGGCACGGTCAAGGTACGGCTGACGCTCGTGGCGCCTCCGAAAGGCGAACCCGCAGAGGAGTGGTACGCGGTACAGGTGGGCGCTTTCCAGGACCGGGCCAAGGCCGAACGGATGCGCAAGCGGATGAGGGAGCGTTTCGGCGAGGCCCGCGTTGTTCTCCGTGACGGCGAACCGCGCCTCTGGCGGGTGCTGGTTGGGCGCGCGCCGGCCCCCGAGGAGGCGAGCGCGCTGGCCGGCCAGTTGCGCGAGGAACTGGGCGCAGCGTTCGTCGTCCGGCTGGATGAACCGGTCCGAGATCGCTTATAATCGAGGCGTCGATGCCTTCGGCTTACGAGGGCACCCCGCCTGTCCTCGTGGGGCAGTCCCAGCGGATTCGCCAGATCCTCCACCTGATTGAGAAGCTCGGGCGCTCGCAGTCTCCGGTTCTGTTGCTGGGCGAAACCGGCACCGGCAAGGAAGTGGTGGCGCGGGCGATCCACGCCGTGCGCAATTCCGGGCCGTTCGTCCCCATCGACTGCTCGGCGATGGTCGGGCCGCTGATGGAAAGCGAACTGTTCGGACACACCAAGGGCGCCTTCACGGGCGCGGTGAGCGCCAAGCCCGGCTTGGTCGAGGCGGCCCACGGCGGCACCGCCTTCTTCGACGAAATCGGCGAGATGCCGCTCGAATTGCAGGCCAAGCTCCTCCGGCTGCTGCAAGAGAAGGAGTACCGGCCGGTCGGCTCGACGGCCACGCGGCGGGCGGAATTCCGCGTGATCGCCGCGACGAACCAGGAACTCGCCCGCGCGATCGAGCGGGGCGCATTTCGCGCGACCTCTACTACCGCCTGAACGTGGTGACGCTCAGGCTGCCGCCGCTGCGGGACCGCAAGGAAGACATTCCGCTGCTCATCGACCACTTCCTGGCCCGCTATGGGAACCGGCACTCGCTCACGCATGAATGCCTCCGGGCGATGCTCTCCTACGACTGGCCCGGCAACGTGCGCGAACTGGAGAACGCCATCCAGCGTATGGCGGCGATCAACTCCGGCCCGCTGCTCCACACTCCGGATCTGCCCTCGGCGGTGCTGAACCACCTGGACGCAGCGAGAGCGGACCAGTTCTCGATGCGGGCCGCGGCGGCTCACGGCGTTTTGGAGCGTGCGACCGCGCCGGTCTCGCCTGTCTCACCGGTGCTATCGATGACAGAACTCGAGAAGCGGGCCATCCGCGACGCCTTAGAGTTCACCAAAGGTGATAGAGTAAGGGCGGCGTCTCTGCTCGGCATCGGCAGAACGACGCTCTACCGCAAGATCAAGGAATACGGCCTGACCGATTGACGATCGCGCTGGACGCAACCTACAGCCTGGGAAAGGACCTGTCCGGCGTGGGAGTCTATTCCAGGGAGATCCTGTTCGGTCTGGCGCGATCCTGTCCGGACGCACAATTCCTCTGGCATTACCGGCCGCATCGGTTCTTCCGTTCCTTTCTTGAGCGCGCGCCGGACAACTGCCGGCGGCGGCTGTTGAGAGAGGACCGCTCTACGAGCGCGGACGTCTTCCACGGTCTAAACCAGCGGCTGCCCCGCGCCCGCTGGCGCCGCGCCGTGGCGACGTTCCACGACCTGTTCGTTCTGACCGGCGACTACTCGACCAGCGAGTTCCGCTGCCGTTTCGCGGCCCAGGCGCGCGACGCCGCCGACCGCGCCGACCTCATCATCGCCGTGTCGGAATTCACCGCGCGGCAAGTGGCGGACTTGCTGGCCGTGGAGCGGGGCAAAATCCATGTGATCCATCACGGAGTCCGCTTTCCGCCCTCCGGATCACCACAGCTTGCCCGCGAGAGGATCATCCTCCATGTTGGAGCGATCCAGAAGCGGAAGAACATCCGCCGGCTGGTGGAGGCATTCGAGCGCGCGGGAAAGGACTGGCGGCTGCTGCTTGCGGGGTCATCCGGTTACGGCGCCGGGGAGATTCTGCGACGGATTGAAGAAAGCCCGCGCCGCGAAGCCATCGAGCTGCTGGGCCATGTACCCGACGAGGACCTGCCAGGGCTCTACGCCCGCGCCTCGGTGTTCGCTTTCCCGTCGCTCGACGAAGGCTTCGGAATGCCGGTGCTGGAGGCGATGGCGGCGGGGCTTCCGGTCATTTCCTCGAACCGTTCGGCCCTGCCGGAAGTGTGCGGATCAGCGGCCCTGCTCGTGGATCCGAATGACGTGGAGGCCCTGGCCCAGGCCCTCGCACGGCTCACAAGCGACGAGTCACTTCGTTCCGAACTCGCCGAACGCGGTCGTGCTCGCGCCCGATTGTTCTCGTGGGATGCGGCCGTCCAGAGGACACTGGACGTATACAGGAGACTGCTTTCGTAAGTCTGCGGCTCTCAGCGAGTGTCTTCGTCGATGGAGATCTTCAAAGCGCGCAGGAACTTCTGGTCCTGTGAGGTCCATCGGAACCTGCGGGCGGACTTGAACTCAGCCCGCGATCCTGCCCGCTCTGGCGGAACCGGTTCCGCTTGCGCTGGCTGTTCGGCACTTTCCTCCGATTTGTTGAATCCGATGGTGGCCTCCAGAACAAGGAAGACATCGTAGCCCGCCCGCTTGATCTCGCCGATGGCGGCTGCGATCCGATCGGAATCGGAAAGCGATTCGTTAATCGCGTTCCCAAGTTCCTGCATCAAGTGCTTGAGCCGTTCCTCCAAGCCTGGCCTCTCTCCTCCCGGCCACTTCCAGCATACCATCCTTCTGGTCCGGGTACCCAAGAAATAATCGTCTGGAGAGAAGCACTCCTGTACCAGAACGGGTCGCAGGTCGTGGCCGGCGTGGAAGTCCGGCGCACGACCGGCCGCAAGCCAGAAGCTATCGAGGTTCACAAGACACAGTGGCAGTCTCGAAAGTCAAAATCGGTGACACGTCTCGAAAGTCAAGATTCGGTGACAGGCTTCGCTGCCCCGAGCGCACGTTCTGTTCTTTCAACGGCTTGCGCTCCTCGCGCGTGGGCAGCGTTGCCTGTCACCGAATTTTGACTTTCATCGCCGTTGGTGGCGAAGCGCGCTAATTCACCGGCAGGGTCACCGATTTCGAGGTCGCGTCTCCGATCTTCAGCACCATCGGGTGGTTGCCGGGCGTCAGGCCCGCGGGCACGCGCACATTCACCTGGTACAGTCCGATGATGAACGGCGCAAGCCCGCTGAATTCCACCGCCGCCGGCAGGCCGCCGATGGTGACCGTGGGCAAGTCCCTGGTTCGCACAAGTGGTGGATAGGGTGTGGGCTCGCCGGAAACCTGTGGATTGTCCACGGGACCAAGTCCGTTCAGAAAGAGCTGCACCACCTTGCCTCGTTCCACCGGGTTCTGCGCGGTGACGACTTGGTACGCCTCATCCAGCGCCGCCGGCAGGCCGCTTCCCGGCGGGTTCTCGAAGAACGCGGGCGAGTACTTAGCGAGCGGCACGGTGTAGACCGCGCTCGAGAGGTCCCCCACGCTCACCTTCACTTTCACTTCGTTGTAGCCTTCCAGCTCCCAGGGGATCTGGACGTTGACCTGGCCCGGAGAGACGAAGTGCAACCTTCCGGGAACGCTCACTCGATTGTCCCCGGTGTCGAAGCTGACGCTGACCGTCGCCAGCGACAGCGGGAGGTAGAGGGTCCGGTAGATAACCGTCGCGTCGGCAAGCTGCTGCCCATAGATCGACGCATAGGATCCGGGTGCCAATCCTTGGCCTACCTCGAAGCTGGCGGCGTTGACGATGCCGTTGGTAAAGATCGCCGGCGCCTGGCGTGCAGTGCCGTTGAAGGTGACGGTGAGACCGCCGGCGGTGGCGGTGAACTCCTGCTCGCCGATAGTGGCGCCGAGCAGCGGAATCGCAGCGGCGATGCCGTAGACATCGGTCTGCGCATCCGCGGCGTCGATGGTTCCGCCGCCGAGGGTGGACCGGAATGTGACGGCAGTGCCTCGCACCGGCACTCCATAGCGGTCGAGCAGCTTAATCGCCAGAAAGCGGCCGATGATGTTGCCGCCGGGCTCGCCAACGAAACCGTCGCCAAGGAGGGCGAACGCGTTGTACGGTACGCCGTCACCCACGAGATACAGATAAGGAACTCGCAAGGTTGTGGTCCCCGCCTGAATCGCAATGACCCCCTCGTAAGAGCCGGGCGGAGGCTGCGTGCCCTCCAGGCGCACGGTGATTGCTGTTTGCTGGCCGGCGCCGAGGGCGACGCTGGTCGTGCTGAGCGTGACGCTGGCGTTCGGGCTGCTGTTTCTCGGCTGCACGGCGAGGTTCAAATTGACGAGGTTCGTGCCCGAGTTGCTCAACCGGAGCGCGAGCGACACGGGCAAAGTCGCCGGGCCGATGACCCCGAAAGAAAGCGTGGCCGGATCGGCCATGATCGTCGTGTTCACTGCGCCGCCGACGTTGAGCTTGCCGGCGCCCATGGCGGTCACGGACGCCGGACCGTCAATGTCGCCGACTGCCGGATTGGCGGTGTTGACGATCGCCGACTTGATCTGAGCCGGCGTCAAGCCCGGCCTCCTCTGCTTCACCAGCGCCGCGGCGCCGGCGACCATCGGCCCAGAGAAGCTGGTGCCTTGGACGACGGTGTAGCCGCTCGGGTCGTCCATCTCGCTGTTGGGATCGTAGCTCTGGGTCGCGGTGTACATGTCGGTGCCAACCGCCACCACCTCCGGCTTGATCGCGTTGAGGCCCATGGACGGGCCGCGTGACGAGAAGTCCGCCATGTCGTCCGCCTGTGCGTCAATGGAGAAGAGCGCCGGGTCCATGGTGACCTCGCGCTCCGGGTGGGTATTAAGAAAGTCCTTCAACGCGAAGCCGTCGGTCCGCCCGACCATCGCGGCCGGGATGCCGGTGTCGCCAAGGCCGGCAGGGGAGAACGGATAATCGAAATCCGTCCTGTAGATGACCACGCCGGCGGCGCCGGCTGCCTGCGCGTTGTTCACCTTGACGGAGAAGAAACAGTCGCCGCGCTCGATGAGCGCGATCGCGCCGTTGAGCGAGCCGGCGGCGAGCGCCGCGCAGGCGCGCCCGTCGTTGCCCAGCTTCGAGACGTCGCGCAGCGGCGCCGTCAACGTGCCGCTCGGCAGCGGTCCGTCGCCGAACAGGGCCGGAATCCGCTGAAGATCGGAAGGAACGCCGCCTCCGGTCACGCGAACTTGCTGGAAGAACGCGTGGGAATTCGTCGCCGCTCCCACGGTGATCGCGCCCGGCGCGGTGCCGGGCGATGCAACCGTGCCCAGCGTCGGGAACTCGATTCCTTCATCGCCGCTGTTGCCGGCCGAGGCGACCACGGTCATACCGCCGGCAACGGCTCTCTGCACAGCTTCGGCGCGGACGTCGCAGGCCTGCCCGGCGTCTTCCCCACAAACCGAGCCGGTGTCGGTCGGCCCGTAGATAGCCGGGCTTCCCAGCGACAGCGACACGATGTCCATCCCATCGACGAACGCGTCCTCCAAAGCCTGGATGATGACGTCGCCGAAGGTGAAGTCGTTGACGCCCGGAGATCCAAAGATCTTGTAACTCCCGAGATATGCCTTGGGCGCAATGCCGGTGATCGTGGTCACGGGGCCCGTGTTGCGGCCGCCGCCGGCGATCGTCGCGGCTGCGGTGCCGTGGCCTACGCGGTCGCGCGGCGTCAGGTCGTCCGGCCGCGAGGTCTCGGCCGGATCCGTGGTATAGCCGGCGGCGATCATATCCACATAGCTTCGGGCGACGATGATCTTGGTGCTCGTCCAGGCGCAGTCGTTGACGGGCTGCTGGCGGCACTTGGGATACCCGGCCGGCATCGCCAGCGACGCATCCCGGAAAGCCTGGTGGTCCTTGTCGATCCCGGTGTCCAGGATCCCGATCTTGATCCCGGCGCCCGCGTTCTGGATCCCGCCGAGAGCGTTCCAGGCAGCGGGGGCGTTCACCAGCTCAGCGGCCTCGTCCAGGAACCGCTTGATGCGCGGCAAATGAGCCACGCGCTTCACTCCCGCCAGGCTCTTCAGCTCGGTCACGCGCCTTTCGGGAACGGCCACAAACACGGCGTTCAGCAGCGTCTTCACCGAGCCGGTGACGTGAATGTTGCGGCTGGCGAGTTCGCTGCGGAGCGAAGCCTGCTTAGCCTCAATAACGCGACGCCGGTCCTCGGCGGCCGCGCGGCGCAGTTCCTTACGATTCGAGATCAACTTGGCGACGGGCGGGTCTTCGAGAACCAGCGCGTAGCGTTCATAGCTCTGCCCGCCCCACACCGGCAGGAAGGCCAGTAAGAGCAGAAGGACACAAAGAGCGCGTCTCACGCCCAATCCGACGCGCACGGGACGGATCCCGTTACAGTTCGTCGCCGACTCGCCTTCGACCAGCCGCTCGCCATAAGCCTTCGCGTGTTTGACAATCATTTGCGGCGCTCTCTATACTAGGAGTTCCGATTCAACGATCCATCTTATCTTTAACCCGGCGCCAAGGGGTGACGTGCTTTCTCCACGCCGCGGAGTGACATGCCGAAACGTACCTATCAGCCGAACAACCGAAAGAGGGCAAAGACTCACGGCTTCCGGTCGAGGATGCGAACCAAGGACGGCCAGGCCGTGCTGTCGCGGCGCCGGGCCAGAGGTCGCAAGAAGCTGACAGTCAGCTCCGAGAGAACTGTTCGTTACGCGAAGAAGTAATCCGATCGAAGCCGCCGGCAGAGACCTGTGTTTTCCCAAGGAGGCCCGGCTCCTGCGGCCCTCCGATTTCCGGAAGGTATACGAGGAGGGGTTGCGAATCACCGGCCCTTACTTCGCCGCCTTCTGTTTGCGGGTCGAAGGAGAGCGGCGGGCCCGGGTGGGTCTGACGGCGCCGAAGACGCTGGGCAAGAGCGTGGTTCGAAACCGCCTGAAGCGGAGGATGCGCGAAGCGGTGAGGCTCAACCTGTGGAGGCTGGCGCCAGGATGGGCGGTGGTGTTCAATCCGAGGCGCGGCGTTCTGGACGTGCCCATCGAGGATCTGACGCGCGAAGTCGGGAGAGTATTCTCGCAATGCGGCGCTCTGTGATCGCCCTCCTAGGGTTCTACAAGAACTGGGTCTCTCCGCTGCTCCCGTCGGCCTGCCGCTTCTATCCAACTTGTTCCGAGTACATGCGCGGGGCGGTGGAGAAGTACGGAGTGCTCCGGGGCGTCTGGCTCGGCGCACGGCGGCTCTCGCGCTGCCATCCGTTCCATGGCGGAGGTTTCGATCCCGTTCGATGAACCGAGCGATGTGCATACTTGATTTCAGGGTGTAGCGACGATGTCCGAACCGGATAGCAGCAAACCCACAGGCGGCAAGCAGCGGCAAGGAGAAATGCCGATGGAGCGCAGGCTCTTGCTGGCCTTCCTCCTGATGGGGCTGGTCCTGTTCCTCACGCCCTATTTCTTCCGCAGTACGCCGCCAGCGCCGGCTCCCCAGCCGCAGAAGCCGCCGGCGGCCTCGCAGCCGGTTCAGAAGAAGACTGAAGCCCTCCCAGCCCCGGCGGCTGCTCCTCGACCAGGCCAGGTGGCGGCGTCGCGCGAAGAGACGTTCATCGTGGAGACGGACCTTTTCCGGGTGACGCTCGCCAACCGTGGCGCGACGCTTCGAAGCTGGATCCTGAAAAAATACAAGGACGGCACGGGCAAGCCGCTGGAGCTAGTGAACACGGCGGGCGCGGCGAAGACCGGCTATCCTCTGTCGGTCTACTTCAAGAACGGGAAGCCCGGCACGGATCTGAACCAGGCTCTTTACGTGCCTGCGCCGCAGGCTGAAGGCTTGGCCATCGACTACGAATTTTCCGATGGGCGGGTGTTCGCGCGGAAATCATTCCGATTCCGGAAAGACAGCTACATCATCGAGGTTTCATCCGTGGTGACGGACCAGGGCAAGCCGGTCGCGCACTTGCTGGCGTGGCGGGGAGGCTTCGGGGACCGCACGGTGGCCAAGCACGCCGCCACGCAACGAAGCGTCTACTACGACCTCTCGGCGAACAAGCTGGTGGAGAACGAGGCCAAGGCGGCTAAAGACGGGCCCGTCTCCGCCTCCGGTGCTTACTCCTTCGCCGGCATCATGGACGCTTACTTCGCGGCGGTCTTCTTGCCGGCCGACGGCGCCACCACCGAATTGCGCACGTTCAGCGACCCGGTGCCGGAGGCCGCGGGAGGGGCCGAAGCTCCGCACGTCGGCGCGGGCGTCTCCGGCGGCGATCAAAACCGGTTCGCGCTGTTCGTCGGTCCGAAGGACCTGGACCTGCTGCGTAAGGTGAACCCCAAGCTGGAGCAGATCGTGGACTTCGGCTGGTTCGCCTTCATCGCCAAGCCGTTGTTCCTGGCCCTGAATTGGGTGAATGACCGCTACGTGCACAGCTACGGCTGGTCGATCGTCCTCATTACGGTCATCATCAACTTTCTGCTGCTGCCGCTGAAGATCACCAGCCTCAAGTCGATGAAGAAGATGTCGGCGCTCCAGCCGCAGATCGCGGCCATCAACGAGAAGTACAAGAGCGTCGGCCTCCGCGATCCGCGCAAGGCGGAGCAGAACCAGGAGATCATGGAGCTGTACAAGAAGCACGGCGTGAACCCCATGGGAGGCTGCGTGCCGATGCTTCTCCAGATCCCTTTCTTCATCGCCTTCTATAAGGTGCTGACCGTGGCCATCGAGCTGCGCGGCGCCTCCTGGCTCTGGGTGACCGACTTGTCGCAACCGGAGACGCTGCCGATCCGCATTCTGCCGGTGACGATGATCGTGACGCAGTTCATCCTTCAGAAGATGACGCCCTCGACCACGGCCGACCCCGCGCAGCAGCGCGTCATGCTGCTGATGCCACTCATCCTCGGTTTCATGTTCTACGGGGTGTCGAGCGGGCTGGTGTTATACTGGTTGACCGGCAACCTGGTGGGCATCGCCCAGCAGTGGTTCTTCAACCGGATTGCGCTGGCGCCGAGCGTGCCGCCGGCGCCTGTGAAACGCGCAAAAGGCCCCAGGAAGTAGCCCGTGGAACAACCTAAGTACACCGCCGAGGCCATCGGCCCCCAACTGGATACCTTCTTGCGGCCGCTACTTCGCCACGCCGGCTTCCGGCTGAAATACGAGATCGCCGACGGGCAGAACCCGCATCCCGACTTCGAGAATCCCGAGGTTGTGGTGAAGTTCTCCGGTCCCGATGTCGAGCTGCTGCTTGAAAACCGGGCCGAGCTGCTGCTGGCGCTCGAGCACCTGGCCATGGAGGCGCTTCGCATTCCGCCGGAGGACCACTCGCGGCTGTGCTTCGACGCCAACGACTACCGCGTCCTCCGTATTGAAGAGCTGCGCGTGAGCGCGCTCACGGCCGCAGACAAGGTCAAGCGCACCGGCGTGCCGTTCCGGTTCAGCCCGATGACCAGCCGAGAGCGCCGCATCATCCATTTGGCGCTGCGCGATGAGAAGGCGGTGCGCAGCGAGAGCGCCGGCGTGGGTCCCCAGCGACAGGTCGTGATCTACCCGGCGAACATGCCCTCCATCCCGGAGCCGGCACAACCGGTTGCCTCCGGGCGGTTTCCGCGCCGCCACCGCTGAGGTTGAACCTCCGGGACACCATCGTCGCCGTTTCGACCCCGCCGGGGCGGGGCGGGATCGGAGTGGTACGCCTGTCCGGCGAGAAATCGCGACCGATCGCTGAAAGCATCCTGCGGTTCGCCCATCCTCCCGAGTGGCGCTCCTGGGCGGCCATGCTCGCTGAGCTGGAGGATGGGCAGGGCCACGCCATCGATCAGGTGGTGGCAACATACTTCGAGCGGCCGCGCTCCTACACCGCCGAAGACGTCGTCGAGATCTCCTGTCACGGTTCTCCCATGGTGCTCCGCTGCTGCGTCGAGCGTGCTTGCGCCGCCGGTGCGCGGCCCGCCGAGCCCGGCGAGTTCACCTTGCGCGCCTTCCTCAACGGGCGCATCGACCTGCCCCAGGCGGAAGCCGTGCGCGATCTGATCGAGGCCACGACGCTCTATCAGGCCCGTGTCGCCGCCCAGCAACTGGACGGCTCGGTCTCGCGCCGCATTGCCCCCGTGAAGGATCAGCTTCTGGAGCTGATCGCGCTGCTCGAAGCCGGCATCGACTTCGCCGAGGACGACGTCTCCATTGCGTCCACGGAGGAAATCCTGCGGCGCCTGGAGCCTGTGCGCACAGGCCTCGAGGCCATGATCAGGAGCTTTGCCTACGGACGCCTGGTGCATGACGGCCTGACACTCGCTATCGTCGGCAGGCCCAACGTCGGCAAGAGCAGCCTCTTCAACCGCCTGCTCGAGCAGGAACGCGCCATCGTCACAGACATTCCCGGCACAACGCGCGATCTCGTTTCCGAAGTCGCTTCCCTCGGCGGCATCCCGGTGAAGTACATGGACACGGCCGGCATCCGCGAAACGGATGGTCTTGTCGAAACGCTCGGCATCGAACGCAGCTACCGCGCCATGGCCGACGCGGACCTGACACTTGTGGTGGTCGATCTCTCCTCACCAGCGGAGGCGGAGGACCACGAACTGATCCGACGGGCAGGCCAATGCGGGCGCTTCGTGGTTGTCGGCAACAAGTGCGACTTGCCGCGCCGCGCCGCGTTCGTCGAGGAGATGGCGATCGTTTCGGCCCTGACAGGCGAAGGTATCGAGGCGCTCCGTTCGCGAATCCTGGCTATGCTCGCCCCCGAAGGCGGTCCCGAGCAGGAGGCCGGTTTCATCACCAGCCTCCGCCACGAGCAACTGCTGCGCGAGTCGCTCGAAGCGCTCGATCACGCCCGGACGGCCGCCGTCAACCAGATCCCTCACGAGATGCTGCTGCTGGACCTTTACGCCGCGCTGCGGCCCATCGACGCCATCACCGGCGCAACGACCGCCGACGACATCCTCAACCGCATTTTCTCGACGTTCTGCATTGGCAAGTAGCCGGGCAAGGGCAGTTATCTCTTTTACCGTCAATGAGTTCGGTGAATGGATTGACTGTCGCGATATCTCTGTGATATCATCAAGATATAGAGAGATATTTCCATGATCAAAGAAACTTCCCGCTCTACTCTCCCCGGAGTGCCGGTGCTGATTCTGCTCATTCTACTGTTAGCGGCATGCGTCGCCGGCATGATCCTGGTAGGTGTCAACCTCCCCAAGGGTGATCGCGGCTGGCCGATGTTCGCTCTGGTTGTCGTGGTTGTGCTCGACGCGTTGTGCCTGGCCGGGCTGTTCATGGTCCAGCCGAATCAAGGTGCCGTGCTCCTGCTGTTCGGCAAGTACGTTGGCACCGTTCGAACGCCCGGGTTGAATTGGGCGAACCCTTTCCTTACGAAGAAGCGCTTGTCGCTGCGCGTGCGAAACTTCGAGACCGCCCGGCTGAAGGTGAACGACCGGGAAGGCAACCCGATTGAGATTGCCGCTGTCGTCGTCTGGCAGGTGGTGGACACCGCCGAAGCGTCCTTCCAGGTGGACAACTACGAGAACTACGTCCACGTACAAAGCGAGGCGGCGTTGCGGAACCTGGCGACGAACTACCCTTATGACTCACACGAGGAGGCGGTGATCTCGCTGCGCGGCCATACGGGAACGGTAGCAAAGCACCTGAAAGAAGAAATCCAGGAGCGGCTGGCGGTGGCGGGCGTCGAGGTGCTCGAGGCACGGATCAGTCATCTCGCCTACGCGCCGGAGATCGCCGCGGCGATGCTCCAGCGGCAGCAGGCGGGGGCGATCATCGCCGCCCGGCAGCGGATCGTCGAGGGCGCGGTTGGCATGGTCGAGATGGCGCTCGACATGCTTTCGAAGAACAAGATCCTCGAGCTTGACGAAGAGCGGCGCGCCGCCATGGTGAGCAACCTGCTGGTGGTGCTGTGCGGCGAGCGCGCGGCCCAACCGGTGGTGAATACCGGCACCCTCTACCAGTAGATGGAGATGGCGGAGCGCAAGACGTTCCTGCTGCGAATCGACGCCGGCCTTCACGAGCAGTTGCGGCGTTGGGCCGAAGACGAACTGCGGAGCGTCAATGGCCAGATCGAGTACATCCTTCGCGAGGCGCTTCGCCAGCGCGGACGGCTCCGAAAGGAGCGGCCGGAACCATCGCCGCAGGCCGAATAGTCGGGCTGCGCGGGGGTTCGGCCGGTCAGCGCCGGCTTCGGAAAAACTCCTGGAGCAGCTTCTGGCACTCGGCGCCGAGCACGCCCTCGGCGATCTCCACGCGGTGGTTGAGCAGGTCAGAGTCGGCAATGCGAAACTTGCTGCGGACGCCGCCGAAACGCAGGTCGCGGGCACCGAAGACGAGCCGCGAGATACGGGCGTTCACCAGCGCTCCGGCGCACATGACGCAGGGCTCGAGGGTGACGTAGAGGGCGCAAGCCTCCAACCGGTAGTTGCCGAGCGCGGCGGCCGCGTCGCGCAGCGCCAGAATCTCGGCGTGCGCGGTGGGATCGTTACGCGAGACGGATGAATTCCGGCCCCGGCCGATGACGCGGTCGTTACATACCACGACCGCGCCGACCGGCACCTCGTCTTCGCGCTCCGC
>CAYZJD010000010.1:0-29386 GCA_964478455.1 uncultured Solibacteraceae bacterium
GGAGTTGATGGTGGAGTTGCAGCAGCTCAAGGAACTGCTTTCACCCACCGAGATTCTGTTCGTCGCCGACGCCATGACCGGCCAGGACGCGGTCAAGTCCGCCGACGAGTTTCACAAGCGGCTCGGGATCACGGGCGCGATTCTCACCAAGATGGACGGGGACGCGCGCGGGGGCGCGGCCTTGTCGATCCGCCACGTGACGGGCCAGCCGCTGAAGTTTGTCGGCGTGGGGGAGAAGTTCGACGCCCTCGAGCCATTCCATCCCGACCGGGCGACTTCGCGCATCCTCGGCATGGGCGACGTGCTTTCTTTCATCGAAAAGGTGCAGGAGCAAGTCGACGAGAAGAAAGCCGAGGAGATGCAGCGCAAGCTGCTCGACAACGAATTCACGCTCGAGGATTTCCGCGATCAGCTCAGGCAGTTGCGGAAGCTCGGGCCGCTGGAATCGCTTCTGTCGATGATGCCCGGCCTGGGGCCGCTGAAGGGGCTGAAGGACGTGAAGATCGACGAGAAGGAATTGACGCGCGTGGTGGCGATCATCGACTCGATGACGCCCAGAGAGCGAGCCAACCACATGATTATCAACGGCTCGCGCAGGCGGCGCATCGCCAAGGGAAGCGGCACCACGGTGCAAGAGGTGAACCAGCTCCTCAAGCAGTATGCGCAGGCGCGCAAGATGATGAAGAGTTTTACCGGCGGGTCCATGGCCAGACGTCTTGGCGGCTTCAAGCTGCCGGCGTTTTGAATTGGGACTGGTCAGAGTGTCTTCAGCACTGTGAAGAGCGCTGTGCCTCTCCGCCAAGGAACCAGGTGAGAACAGGAGTGGAAGAGCAAAGATGCTGATGATTCGTTTGGCGCGGTTCGGGGCGAAAAAGAAGCCCTCGTACCGCGTGGTGGTGATTGAAAAGCAGCAAGCGCGGGACGGGCGCGCGGTGGAAGTGGTCGGCTACTACAACCCGGTGACCAAGCCGGCGACTGTCAACCTCAAGCACGAGCGCATTCAGCACTGGCTGAAGGTGGGCGCCAAGCCGTCGGACACCGTGGCCCGCTTGCTCAAAGGACACCCAGCGGCCGCCACTGAGCCGGCCGGCTGACAGGCGCGCCGGCCGCTTCTGCACCTCTGGCCCTGAGCCTGGTCGGCTTTGGAGCGCCCAGTCTTGCGCGCCACGCCGGCAGTCCTGCCGGCGGATGGCAACGGACGCCGCGCTGGACCTTCGGCCGGCGCTACCGCCGGCATTGCAGGCCTGGCGGCCCGCTCCACCGAGGAGGCTGTGCACCCCGAAATGCAGAATCCTTGTGTCGGAAGGACTTGCCGGAAGGTGGGGGCCACAGCCGGAGGCACTGCCCATGGGCAAGCCGGAGGCTTACCCCACAGGGGGTGGTATCATCGTGGCTGGGCGAGGAGGCGCTGGGACCGTGGGGATCAAAGAACTAGTTGAAGAGATAGCGAAGGCGCTCGTCGACATACCGGATGAAGTAGCGGTTCGCGAGGTGCAGGGTGAGCAGGTGACCGTCCTCGAGCTGAAGGTAGCCCCGAGCGACCTCGGTAAGGTCATCGGGAAGCAAGGGCGTACGGCGCGCTCGATCCGGACGATCCTCGGCGCGGCGGGGATGAAGCTGAACCGCCGTTTTACGCTGGAGATCCTGGAGTAAACCCTGGAGGTGGAGTCAGGCAATCGCGGGCCATGGGTGACCATCGCCCAGGTGGTGGCCCCTCGCGGCAACCGGGGGGAGGTTTCGGCCGCACCGCTGAGTGACCACCCGGAGCGATTCCGGCTGCTGAAACAGGTTTTCCTCTTCGGACCGGACGGGCCGCTGGGGGGCGGCGTCCCCGCGGAAATCGAAAGTGTTTGGAACCACCGCGGCCGGCTGGTGCTGAAGTTTCGCGGCGTCGATTCCATCGGGGCCGCGGAACTGTTACGCGGCGCGGAAGTTCGGATTCCGGCTTCGCAGCGGTTTGAGCTTGAGGCCGGGGAGTACTACCTCTGCGATCTGATCGGCTGCGAGGTGATCGAGCGTCCGAGCGGCGTGCGGCTTGGCCGGGTCGCCGGATGGCAGGATTACGGTGGTCCAGTGCTGCTCGACGTCCGGCCGGACGCGGGCGGCGAGGCGGTGCTGGTCCCTTTTGCCAGGGCGATTTGCGTGGAGATTGACGTCGAGGCGAAGAGGATCGTCGTCGATTTACCCGATGGATTGAAAGAGTTGAACCGGGCATGACGTTTCACGTGCTTACGATCTTCCCGGAGTTCTTCCGGGGGCCGTTCCAGCACGGCGTGGTGGCCAGGGCAATGGAAGCCGGACTGCTTCAGATTCGGATTCACGACCTGCGGCATTGGACGTTCGACCGCCACAAGACGGTGGACGATCGGCCGTTTGGGGGCGGCGAGGGCATGCTGCTGAAGGCCGAGCCCGTCTTTCTGGCGGCCGAGTCGATTTGGCCCGAGCGCCGGCCGGAACAGCGCATTGTGCTGCTGTCGGCGCAAGGGCGTTTGTTTGACCAGGCGGCGGCACGCAGGCTGAGCGCGACGTCGGAGGTGCTGCTGATCTGCGGCCGGTACGAAGGAGTGGATGAGCGCGTCGCCGAGCACCTGGCGGACGAGGAATTGTCGATCGGCGACTATGTGCTGAGTGGGGGCGAGCTGGCGGCGGCGGTTGTCGTGGACGCCGTGGCGCGGCTTCTCCCGGGCGTGCTCGGCAACGAGGAATCGGCGGTGCGGGAGTCATTCAGCGAGTCCGGCGAGACGGCCGGTATTCTGGACTACCCGCAGTACACGCGGCCGGCGGAGTTCCGCGGATGGAAGGCGCCGGAGGTTTTGTTGAGCGGCAACCATGAAGAGATCCGCCGCTGGCGCCGTCAAGCGGCGCTCGAGAAGACTGCCCGGCTGAGGCCGGAACTGCTAAAGAGATTGAGTCATTGAGTGATCGGGCCATCGGGCCATTGATTGTGTCAAGGCGACGAGGGTCAATGACTCAGTGATTCAATGCGACAATAGTTGATTGGGTCGCGAAGGAAATCAGGATGACCAACACTTTGCTCACGAAGTACATCAATAAACAGAAGCGGACAGATACGCCGGAGTTCCGGCCTGGCGACACGATCCGCGTGCACGTGAAGATCAAGGAGGGCGACAAGGAGCGGTTGCAGGCGTTTGAGGGCACGGTGATCGCCCGCAAGAACACGGGACTGGGCGAGACGATTACTGTCCGCAAAGTGAGCTTCGGTCACGGCGTGGAGCGGATCTTTCCGGTCCAGGCGCCGGTGATCGACCACATCGACGTGGTTCGGACCGGCAGGGTGCGCCGGGCGAAGCTGTACTACCTGCGAGGCCTGAAGGGGCGGGCCGCCCGTCTCCGCGAGCGCGAGTGAGCAGCCGGCCGGCGCGAGGCTTCCCTTGCGTTGTGACAGCAGGTTCGAGCGGGAGGCGCGGTCCCGCGGTTTCCAGCGCATCGCCGGCGTGGACGAGGCGGGCCGCGGGTCTCTTTTCGGTCCAGTGTTCGCCGCGGCGGTCATCCTGTCCAGGGAGCGGCCGGTGCGCGGCTTGCGCGACAGCAAGCAGCTTCCCGCCGGGCGCCGCGAGGAACTCGCTCTCGAGATCCGGTCTTCGGCCGAGGCTTGGGCGGTCGCTTGGGCCGAGGCCGACGAGATCGACCGGATCAACATCTACCAGGCTTCTCGACTGGCCATGAAGCGGGCCGTCGAGAAACTGGACCCGCCGCCCGATTTCCTGCTGGTGGATGCTCTCGCGATCGACGTGCCGGTACCGCAGCGCGCTCTGATCAAAGGCGACGCGCGTTGCCGCTCGATTGCCGCCGCCTCGATTCTCGCGAAGGTGGACCGGGACGCGTGTCTGCGGGCGTGGGATGCGGTCTATCCCCTGTATGGCCTCGCGGAAAGCAAAGGCTACGGGACGCCCGAACATCTAAGGGCGCTCGCGATCCACGGGCCGACTCCCCGCCACCGGGCCAGTTTCGAGCCCGTGCGCCGTCTTCTTCCATCGCCTCAACTCAGCCTGGTACTGGAACTGCCGGAGGATGAGGCGTGATCCCGGAACAGGCACGGATTCCCGTCCAGCCAGCGCCGGAGCGAAATGCGGACTACCGGCCGCAAGGCCTGCCACGATGGCTCCATGTGGCCAGGAAACTCGTCGGCGCTATCTTCTGCGCCGAGATCGGCCTGTTCCTGCTCGTCTACCCGTGGCTTACCCACTGGGACCAGAACTTCCTGTCCCGCTTCGGAGAGCGGTGGTACGGTATCTGGACGAATGAGTTTTTCCGGGGCGCCGTCAGTGGAGTGGGGATGTTGAACCTTTACATCTCGTTTTGGGACCTGCTGGAGCTACTGAGATCCTTTCGGGGGAAGCCGGGTCGCGCGGGTTCTCATCCGCTAGAATAGAGGAAGGAGCCGCCAGAGAAACGTCGTGAATTCGAGCCAATCCGCCGCAACCGTAGAAACGGCGATCAGTCAAGCCAGTCATAAGGGTGAGCCGCCGCGTGGAACAATCGCCGAGTGGACCGTTACCATCATCCTGTTGCTGTTCGGCACCACGGCGCTGGTGCAGGCGTTTGTGATCCCGACCGGCTCCATGGAGGACACGTTGCTGATCGGCGACCATCTGCTGGTGGACAAGCTGGCATACGCGCCGCCGGGGCCGCTCAGCAAGCACCTGCTCCCGTATCACACGATCCAGCGCGGCGATATTGTCGTGTTCCGGTACCCGGTGGACGTCTCGCAGACGTATGTTAAACGGGTGATCGGCATTCCCGGCGACCGCGTCCGGATCGAGAACAAGCAGCTTTACCGCAATGGGGAAAAGGTCAAGGAGCCGTACGTGTACTATAAGACCGAGTACATCGACTCCTACCGCGACAACTTCCCCGGGGAGCCCAACACCCGCATCACTGAATCGGCTCAGGAGATGCTCGAGAAGCACGCCGTCAACGGCGAGGTGGTCGTCCCGCCCCACCATTACTTCGTCATGGGCGACAACCGCGATTCCTCGTTCGACAGCCGGTATTGGGGCTTCGTGGCCCGCGAGAACATCATCGGCAAGCCACTCATCATTTACTGGTCGTACGATGCTCCCACGGAGCGCCTGGCCAGCACCTCGATCAGCCTGGACCACGCACTCGATCTGTTTCAGAATTTCTTCACCAAGACACGCTGGCGCCGCACGTTCCGGCTGATTCGCGGCTACTCGTTCGAGTAACCTCCGATGCCCAGGCGGCACTATTACGGTCTGATCATGGCCGGCGGTCGGGGCACGCGCTTCTGGCCGCGAAGCCGCCGCAGCAAGGCCAAGCAGGTGCTGCGTTTTTTCGGCGAGCGCTCGCTGATCCAACAAACGGTGGACCGGCTGCGCCCGCTCATCCCGCCGGAGCGCATCTGGGTGCTGACCAATGAGTATCTCCGGGCGGAGATCGTGCGGCAGTTACCGGAGGTTCCGAAACGCCAGATTCTTGCCGAGCCGGCACAGCGCAACACGGCGCCGTGTATCGGCCTGGCGGCGCATGTTCTTCTCTCACTCGACCCGGATGCGGTGATGGGCGTCTTCCCCGCCGACCACGTTGTCGGCAAGCCCGCGCGTTACCGGCGGCTGCTGGCGCCCGCCTTCCGCGCGGCCGCCAGCGGCGAGATGGTCGTGCTCGGCATCCAGCCGCGGTGGCCGGAGACGGGCTACGGGTATATCGAGTTCTCCGGCGGCGTGCGGCCCGGCGCCACCCAAGTGTGGCCGGTGCTGCAATTCCGCGAAAAACCGGACCTGGAGACCGCGCGGCAGTTCGTCGGCGTCGGCCGGTTCTGCTGGAATGCAGGCATGTTCTTCTGGCGGGCGGATGTCTACCTGGACGCGCTGCGCAGACACTTGCCGAAGACGGCGTCGCTGCTCGAGTCGCTCCCGCCGTTCGGTGGGCGCCGTTTCGCGGAGAAACTCAAGGATGTCTACCCACTGTGCGAGAACATTTCAGTGGACTACGCGGTAATGGAGAAGGCGGCCAAAGTCAACGGCGTCGTCGCGGACGATATCGGCTGGAACGACGTCGGAAGCTGGAATGCCGTCTACCAGCTCCTGCCGCGCGACGCGGCCGGCAATGTTGCTCGCGGCGACGTCATCCTAGAGTCGAGCGCCGGCAATTACGTTGATTCCGACGGCAGGCTCGTGGCCCTGGTGGGTGTCCGCGATCTGGTGGTGGTGGACACGCCCGACGCCCTGCTGGTTGCCGACCGGCATCGATCGCAGAAGGTGGGCGAGCTGGTCAAGCTGCTTGAGAAGAGGAAGCGGGAAGACTTGCTCTGACGGGGCGTTCTACCCGCCGTACTCCTTCTGATTCGCTGCCATCGACAGCAAGACCTTCTTGTCGGGGATGCGTGCCTTCAGGAGCTCCAGTTCGTCGCCGGGGGCGGTGAGCGGCAGCGCGACCTGGCCCCCTTCGGCGACCGAACGGCACATGGCCATCATGATCTCGAAGCCGGCGTAAGCGCTGGCGAAGTGGCAGGGGTGAACCTTGGCGTCGTCGTCCAGCCAGTCGGCCATCTGCTGGATATACGGCGGCATGTCGAGATCGTAGTTCATGCAGCCGGGGCCGGAGGACGCACCCTGCCTGGTGACCGCGCGCCAGCCTCCGCCGGTCAGCACTTCGGCGAAGCCGTCCGTGCCTTGGGCGCCGATGCGGCACTTTCGCCACCAGTAATCCACCTCGGGCACATCGGGCGCGCCGGCCCCGCACTCGACGATGCCGCGCACTCCATTGGCAAAGTGAATGAATCCGGCAATGTAGTCAGGCGATGGATGGGCGTCGGCGAACTTGCCGCGGCCGGCAGCCTGCGCCATGACCCACTCAGCCTCAGCCTCGTCGTTGTACCACCGCATGTAGTCGATCAGGTGCGAAAGCATGTGCATCATCCACCCGCTGGCTGTGCCGTAAACAGTGTAGATGCGGCCGAGCGCGCCGCTGGAGATGATCTCCTTGACCTTCTGATAGTGGGCACCATAGCGGTGCTGGTGGCTTACGACGGCTTTGACGCCGCTCTCGTCGAGCAATCGCTTCACCTGAAAGCCCTCAGCGCTGTTGAGAGCCACCGGTTTTTCGAAGGCGATCAGCCGCGCGCCGCTCTCGATGCCCACGCGGATCAGCTCCGCGCGGAGGTCGGGCATCGTACAGAAGCAGAAGACATCCGGCTTCACCGCGGCGGCCACCTGCCGGGCGTCGGTTCCCTTTACGGCCGCGCCGACCTTTTCCGCGGCCGCGCCGGCGCGCGCCGCGTCGATGTCGCACACGCCGGCCACTTCAAAGCGGCCGTTGGCGTTGAAGGCGAGGGCATGGTGCATGCCCCGCTTGCCCATACCTACAACGACGACCCTGTATTTCGAGCTCATGCGGGAAGTCCTCAGCTCTGCGCCTTATCCCAGTCGAGCAGCTTGTCGATGGTGCAGTCCACCTCCTGCTCGGTCAGCTCGGGGAACATCGGCAGCGAGATGCAGCAGGCGGCGTTGCGTTCGGAGTTGGGGACACCGCCGACGATGCGGGCCTGCTTGCCCCACGGATAACCCTCCTGCTGATGAATGGCGATCGGGTAGTGACACTTCGCGTCAATGCCGTTGTTGTTGAGGTAATCCAGCAGCGGGTCCCTCTGCTCGGCCCTGCTCGTTTCGATGACGTAGAGGTGGTAGACGTGATAGTTGCCCGGCGCCTCGTACGGCAGCGTGAGGTTCTTCGAGCCGGCAAGGCCAGCGGTGAAGCGGGCCGCCCACTTGCGCCGCAACTCGCTCCACTCCCTGATGTGCTTCAGCTTCGCGCTGAGCACACCGGCGTGCAGGTCGTCGAGGCGGCTGTTGAAGCCGTAACTGTGGACGGAGCGCTTATCGGAGCCGTGGTTGCGAAACTTGCGGACCTTGCGGTCGATCTCCGCGTTATTGGTGACCACGGCGCCACCGTCGCCGAACGTGCCGAGGTTCTTCTGGATGATGAAGCTGGTGCAGACCGCATCACTGAGCTCGCCGATCTCAAAGCCGTTGCCGCGGGCGCAAATCGCCTGAGCATTGTCCTCGACGACGAACAGGTTGTGCTTGTCCGCGATTTGGCGGATCGCCTTCATGTCGGCACACTGGCCGTAAAGGTGGACCGGCACAAGGCACTTCGTTTTCCCGGTGATCGCCGCCTCGATTTTGGACGGATCGATGTTGTTCGTGCGCGGGTCGGAGTCCACAAAGACCGCCGTCGCCCCGGCAATCCAGATGGCCTCGGCGGTGGCGAAGAAGGTGTTGACGGTGGTGATGCACTCGTCGCCCGGTCCGATGCCGAGGGCCATGAACGTCAGCCAGAGCGCATCCGTCCCGTTGCCGACGCCGATGCAGTGCTTCATTCCGTGGAAATCGGCGAACTCCTTCTCGAAGCGCTTGAGCATCGGTCCCATCACGTACTGCCCGCTCTCCAGAACCTCCTGAAGGTTCTTGTCGATCTCGGCTTTGATGTTGTGGTACTGGCGCACGTGGCCGTAAAAGGGTACAGTCATCTGGCTCATGTAGTACTCTCTCCTTCGTTGGTCCCGCGAGGATTGCCTTGCTGGGGGTGAATCAGCAAGTCTACCTGATCCCGCCCCCTCCGCGCCACCGCCTGCCGGAAGATGAAAGGAGAGAATCGGGGGCGAAAAGCGGGACCAGGAGCCGCGGGTTACCGGCGCCGGCGGCTCATGCGCCCGGCCCACCGCAGGAATCGGAGGAGGTCAGCGCGGCGACTCCAGACGAACCGCCAGAACTCCCGGAACGTGACCTTTCCGGACGGAATACCCCAATAAGTTTCGATCCGCCAGCGCAGGTACGGGCTCGCCCAGGGCCGCAGACGGTAGCCGCGGCTGGCATGCCAGAGAAAGGTGAGCATCAGTGGCCGGCGGCGGACCTGGCGCCGGCTCGGGGAGGCGCCGGCTTGGGGGGCGCGCCCGTGCGGCCGGGCTCGGGGCTGGCGTAGTAGCCGGTCCGCGTGCGTACTACCGGCCTACCCGGCCCGTCCACCGAGACACGCACCTGCCGGAAACCGCCATCCAGCTCCTGCCGGCTGGGAGTGTATGCGATAACGTACTGGTTGCGGATTTCGTGAGCCACGTCGAGCGCGAGACGTTCGACCTCCGACAGTTCCTTCGGGTAATAGGCAAGCCCGCCCGAGGCGGCGGTCAGCGCGTCCAGAGAGCGCTTGGCCCGCTTGGCTTCTCTTCGCTCCTCTTCGCTCAGCAGCCCGAGAGCGTAAATCAGCACTTCGCTCTGCTGCGCCTTCGCAACCAGCTTCTCGAGCGAGAGGGTGCTCGTGTTGTCGTTGCCATCGGTCACCACCAGGATCACCTTCTTGTCGATCTTGCCTTCCTCTTTCATGTAGTCGATCGACATGCTGATGGCGTCGCGCATGGCCGTGCCGCCACGCGAATCGATCTGAGCCAGGCCTTCTTCGAGCTTCTTCAGATCGTTGGTGAACGGCGTATCGAGGAAGGCCTCGTCGTTGAAGTTCACGACGAAAACCTGGTCCTGCGGGTTGGACGCCTTGACGAGCTGGACGGCGGCGACTTCCACTTTCTGCCGCTTGTCGCGCATGCTGCCGCTCGAATCGATCACCAGGCCCATGGCCACGGGGATGTCTTCCCGCCGGAACACTTTGATCGCCTGCTTGACGCCGTCCTCGTATACGCGGAAAGCGCTCCGGGGCAGGTCGGTGAGCAGCCGGCCACGCTTGTCGATGACGCTGGCATGCAACACCACCAGCCGCGTGTCGGTGCGAAAGACGAACCCTTCCTGCTGGGCCAGGAGGCAGCTCGGGGCCAGCATCGCCGCCCAGAGGAGGAGGGCGACGAACCTATTGTGACGGGGCATAGTATCCCAGCCGCCAGAAAGCGCGGAGTGGCGGCAGTCCCCGAGGCTGGATGAGTTTGACCTTCACGCGCCGGTATTTCCCGTCCCGTTGCTGGTTTAGCGGAGTGTAACCGAGAACATACTGATTCCGCAACTCGATGCCAATCTTGGCGGCGATGTCGGGCAGGTCATTGATGTTGTCCACCGGATAGTGGCGGCCGCCGGTCTGCTCGGAGATTTCGCTCAGGAGGCTGGGACCGGACAGTTCCTCCGCCGTGCGCCCGCGAGCATGAACCGGCTCGAAAATGCCCATGGCGTAAATCTGCACGTCGGCTTCGCGAACAAGGTTCTTGATTTCGCTTTCCGTGTAGCGGCTGCTGTTGTCGCCGCCATCGGAAAGCACAAGCAGCGCTTTGCGCGGGTTCCTCGCCTTCTTCATCTCGTGGAGAGCGAGATAGATGGCGTCCAGCAGCGCGGTCCTGCCCTTGGATTGCGTGAAGGTCAGACGGTTCTGAATGTCTTCGGTGTTGGTGCTGAAGCCGATCGACAGTTCCGGCCGGTCATTGAACTGGACGAGGAAGAACTCGTCGTCCGGGTTGGAGGTCTTGAAGAACTGCGCCGCCGCCTGCCGCGATTTCTGCAACTTGCTGCCCATGCTGCCGCTGGTGTCGAAGACGAGCCCGACCGAAAGGGGGGCGTCCTCGCTGGCGAAGTGGGTGATCGACTGCTCGACCTTGTCTTCTTCCAGCTTGAAATGCTCCTTCTCGAGGCCGGTGACGAACCGGTTCATCGGGTCCGTGACAGTGACGGGGATCAGCACCAGCGTACTGTCGATGCGGATGTTGCTCGAACGCGCACCCGGTTCGGCCGAGGCCGAGGTTTTCGGGCGAGGAACGATCGAGACTTTGGCGTCATCATGGACAGCGGTTCGCTGCTCCCGCTCGTCGGACGCTGCAAGCGGGAGGAGAACAGCCCAACAAGAGACCATCCATGCCGCGATCCCGTGTGCCCTCCGAACCATTGCGGCCCTCCAGCGTGAGGCGCGCCTAAAGCGAGTATAACACCCGCAGGACTGTGGTATGATCGATCGTGCCGCGAAGGATTCTGGGTGTCATCCCCGCCCGGTTCGCTTCCTCCAGATTCCCCGGAAAACCTCTCATCCGCATCGCCGGAAAATCCATGCTCCAGCACGTCCACGATCGCGCGGCCGCCGCCCGCTGCCTGAGCCGGCTGGTGATCGCCACGGACGACGAGCGTATCTTCGCCGAAGCCCAGAGCTTCGGCGCCGAGGCGCGGATGACGCGCGCGGACCACGCTTCCGGCACCGACCGGGTGGCTGAAGCGGCCGCGGCGGAGGAAGCCGACCTCGTCGTGAACATCCAGGGCGACGAGCCTCTGATCGACCCGGCGGCGATCGACGCGGCCGTCGAGGGACTTCTCGCGCGGCCCGAGGTCCCGATGGGCACGCTGAAGAAGAGAATCGAGAACCCACAAGAACTGGGCGATCCCAACGTGGTCAAGGTCGTCGCCGGCCTCGACGGCAACGCCCTGTACTTCTCGCGCTCGCTGATTCCGTATGTCCGGTCGGGCACGACCGCGCACTTCAAGCACATCGGTCTTTACGTCTACCGGCGCGGATTTCTGCTCGGCTACTCGCGGCTCCCGGTAGGGCCGCTGGAGCGGGCCGAACGGCTGGAGCAGTTGCGGGCGCTGGAGAACGGACACAAGATTCACGTTGTCGAAACCGGCTATGACTCAGTGGGAGTGGACACGCCCGAGGATCTGGAGCGGGTTTCGAGACTGCTGGAAGCGAGGGAATGAGAAGGAGCGATGGCTAAGTACATCTTCGTCACCGGCGGCGTGGTTTCCTCCCTGGGCAAGGGGATTGCGGCCTCTTCGATCGGGTGCCTGCTCGAAAGCCGTGGCCTGCGGGTGACGTTGCAGAAGTTCGATCCCTATCTGAACGTGGACCCGGGAACCATGAGCCCGTTCCAGCATGGCGAAGTGTTCGTCACCGACGACGGGGCGGAAACCGACCTCGATCTCGGCCACTACGAGCGCTTCACGCATGCGACCATGTCGCAGGCGAACAACGTCACCTCCGGGCGGATCTACGAACAGATCATCACTCGCGAGCGCCGCGGGGACTATCTCGGCAAGACGGTCCAGGTGATTCCCCACGTCACCAACGAGATCAAATCGGCCGTGCGGCGGGTGTCAGGCGATGTGGACGTAGTCATCGCGGAGATCGGCGGCACGGTGGGAGACATCGAGTCGCTGCCGTTCCTGGAAGCCATCCGGCAGATGCGGCACGAACTGGGGCGCGAGAACACGATCTTCGTTCACGTGACCCTGGTCCCCTGGATCGCCGCCGCGCACGAGCTGAAGACCAAGCCCACCCAGCACAGCGTCAAGGAATTGCGGGCCATCGGTATCCAGCCGGACATACTCCTGTGCCGGTCCGAGCGGTTCCTGCCGCAAGAAGTTCGCGAGAAGATCGCGCTCTTCTGCGACGTCAGCGTGGACGCCGTTATTACGGCGCGTGACGTCGAGTCGGTCTACGAAGTGCCGTTGGTGTTTGCCGAGCAGAGGGTGGATGAGATCGTCCTCCGCCTGCTGAAGCTTGACGCCGGCCCGCGGAATCTGTCGCGCTGGACGGCGATGATCGGGCAAGTGCAGGAGCCGGCGGGCGAAGTCAACATCGGGCTGGTGGGAAAGTACGTCGGCTACGAGGATTCGTACAAGAGTCTCAAAGAGGCGCTGGTGCACGGCGGGCTTGCGCACAACGTTCGAGTGAACATTGCCTGGATCGAAGCCGAAGGGTTGATGGAACCCGGATATGAGCGGCAACTGGAGCCGTACGACGGCATCCTCGTGCCGGGGGGGTTCGGGAAGCGCGGCATTGAAGGGATGATCCGAGCCATCCAGTACGCCCGTGAACAGAAGGTGCCCTACTTCGGCATCTGCCTTGGGATGCAGACGATGGTCATCGAATTCGCGCGCAACGTCTGCGGTCTGGAGGGTGCGGATTCGACCGAGTTCGACCCGGCTACGCCGTATCGTGTGATTTACAAGCTGCGGGAGCTGAAAGGCGTGGACGAGCTGGGGGGCACCATGCGCCTGGGCGCGTATCCCTGCGTACTCGCCGAGAACAGCTTTGCCCGTCGCGCTTACGGCCGGCGTGAGATCAGCGAACGGCACCGTCATCGCTACGAGTTCAACCGGGAGTTCGAGGAAATCCTCACCGCGCATGGACTGAGGCTGGCGGGGCAGACACCCGACGGCGTGTATATCGAGATCTGCGAAATTGAGGACCATCCGTGGTATCTCGGCTGCCAGTTCCATCCCGAGTTCAAGTCGCGGCCGCTGGAACCGCATCCACTGTTTCGGGCTTTTATCGGTGCGTCGGTGGCAAACCGGAAGCGAAGGGCGCTCGGGACCGAGGCGGAGCAGCCGGCGCAGCTTTCTCATGCGGATTGACCTGACCACGGCCGGCGGCCAGACGGTCTCTTTCGGCGGCGGGCGGCCGCTTGCGCTGATCGCCGGCCCCTGTGTCATCGAGAGCGAAGAGCACGTCCATTTTCTGGCGCAGGAAATCGGCCGGCGGGTCGCGCCGTTCGTCTTCAAGGCCTCCTTCGACAAGGCCAACCGCACCAGCATTTCCTCTTACAGGGGTCCGGGTCTGAAAGAGGGCTTGAGGATTCTTGCGGGTCTGAAGAAGCACGATTGCGCGATCCTCACCGACATCCACGAGCCAGCGCAAGCGGCGCTCGCCGCCGAGGTCGCCGATATCCTGCAAATCCCGGCATTCCTTTGCCGGCAGACGGACCTGCTGGTAGAGGCGGGCCGGACGGGCCGCATTGTCAACATCAAGAAAGGGCAGTTCCTTGCCCCGCAGGAATTGCGGCTGGCGGCGGAGAAGGTCGCGTCAACGGGCAACACGAAGATCCTGTTGACAGAGCGTGGCTCTTCGTTCGGCTACCAGAATCTGGTCGTCGACATGCGCTGTCTCGTGGTTCTGCGGAGCTTCGGCTGGCCAGTGGTGTTCGACGCTACCCACAGTGTCCAGCTTCCGGGCGGCGCCGGCAGCGCCTCGGGCGGACAGCCTCAGTTCATCGAACCGCTGGCGCGCGCCGCCGTGGCGGTGGGCATCGACGGCCTTTTTGTGGAAGTTCACGAGGCCCCCGAGCGTGCGCTCTCCGACGGGCCCAACGCGCTCCGGCTGGATTTGCTGGCCGGCCTCTGGGCGCGGCTGCGCCGGCTGGACGCGCTTGTCAAGGGGCCGGAGTTCCTCAACGCTTGAGCCGGCGACAGCGTCTTCAATCAATGGGCGGGTCTGCTCCTGCCGGAAGGGTGCGTTACGCTATGGGTATGCGGGTCCGGAAAGACAGGTCAAGGAATCGCCGGGGCTTCACCCTCATCGAGCTGCTGATCGTCATCGCCATCATCGTCATCCTGATCAGCGCCGCCGCGCCGAAGTTCAGCCAGATCCTGATGAACGCTCGCGAAACCGCCGCTGCGCGCCACGTCACCACCATTCATACGGCGCAAGCACAATACAACTCGCAGTTCGGGCGCTACGCCACGTCGCTGGCGGAGCTGGGTGCGCCGGCGAGCGGCCAGGAGGGACCGGCTGGAGCGAACCTGATTCCCCAGGAGCTGGCCTCCGGGTCCAAAGGCGGCTACAAGTTCACGCTCGAGGGAACCCCCGCCGGCTACAAACTTACGGCGGTTCCGATCGCCTTTGGGAACACCGGCCGCCGCTCGTTCTATTCCGACCAGACCATGGTGATCCGGGAGAACTGGGGCCAGGAACCGGCGAGCGCCAACAGCCCGGAGATGAAGTAGCGCATCGCTCAGCCGGACCGCAAGCGCACGACTGTCTCAATGTGGTACGTGTGCGGGAAAAGATCGACCAAGGTGAGCCGGTCGATCTGGTAGCCGCCAGCGACGAGCGGCGCCAGGTCGCGCGCCAGGGTCGACGGATCGCAGGAGACAATCACCACGCAGCGCGGGGCCAGCCGCAACAGCTCTCGCACCACTGCCTTTCCAAGCCCGGAACGGGGCGGATCCGCAAGCGCGAAATCGGGCCCGGTCTCCAGATTGCCCAGAAAGCGTTCCACGGGGCTGCGCACAGCCGTCAATTCCAGGCCGGCGCGGGCCGCATTGAACTCGAGGTCGCGCGCGGCGGCTGCGCCGGACTCCACAGCAGCCACGGAGCGGAACCGCCTGCTGAGCGGCAGCGAGAACAGCCCCACTCCTGCGTACAAGTCCAGGGCTGTTTCGCCCTGCGCCTCGCCGAGAGCGCACTCGATCAACGGGTCAATCAGATACCGGTTAACCTGAAAGAACGACTGGTGGCTCACGCGATAGAGGAACCCGGCAGCGGGATACTCCAGCGATCCTTCGGCGGCCCCCGGAATCTGTTCGGCGCACCACTCGAAAAACGATCGCGCGACAGGCCGCTCCGTCTGCAAGACGTTGAGTTGCACCTGGGTCTCATTAGTGAACAGCTCAAGTGAGCGGACGAAGCGAGGGAATCGCGCGTTTCCCATCAGGCCGCGAAGCGCGCGGAGCGCTTCGTTGATGCGCGGCGAGGAGATCGGGCACCGGTCCACCGGGCAGAGCCGGTGCGTGCCCGCTTCGAGGTATCCGATCCGGCCGTCCGCCAGATGAAGTTGCGTCCGGTTGCGGTATTCCCACGGCGGCGACGGGATGATCCCGATTTCTTCGGGCGGGTCCAGCCTGCCGATGCGGCGGAGGGCTTCCCGCAACACGTCCCGCTTCCAGTCGAGTTGGGCCTCATAGGCCGCGTGCTGGTACTGGCAGCCGCCGCACCGGCCGAAGACCGGACAGTCTGGCGCGACACGCTCGGGCGCAGGCGCCAGGACTTCCTGGAGCGCTGCCTCGAGCAGGCCGGGCTTCTCGCGCAGGATGCTGACGCGCACGGTTTCTCCCGGCAACGTAAACGGCACCAGGACGACCCGTCCTTCAAGGCGGCCAAGCCCGTCCCCGCCGTATACCCATTTCTCGATGCTCAGCTCGGGTTCGGCGGCAAAGGGTGGGTTTGTTTCGTTCTCCTCCATCGCTTACGATGAGAATTCGTTCCCCTTAGCATGAAAGCACGAGTCTTTTCCGGCGTCCAGCCGTCGGGCGATCTTCATATCGGCAACTACCTGGGCGCGCTGAAGAACTGGGTCCAGATCCAGTACGACTACGAACCGATTTACTGCATCGTCGATCTGCATGCGGTCACCATCTACCAGGACCCGCAGGAATTGCGCGCCAAGATCCGTGAGCTGGCGGCGCTGTTCCTGGCGGTTGGTATCGACTCGAAGCACAGCGCCATCATCGTCCAGTCCTCCGTTCCCGCCCACGCCGAACTGGCCTGGATGCTGACCTGCGTCACGCCCATGGGCTGGCTCAGCCGCATGACGCAGTTCAAGACAAAGGCCGAAAAGCAGGAGACCGTCGGCGACGGCCTGTTCCAGTACCCGGTGCTGATGGCGGCCGACATTCTTCTCTACCAGGCGCACATCGTCCCGGTGGGCGACGACCAGGCGCAGCACCTGGAACTGACGCGGGACATCGCGCAGAGGTTCAACTCGCTCTACGGCGAGACGTTCGTCGTCCCGGAGACGAAGCTCCCCACTGTGGGAGCGCGGGTCATGGGCCTGGACGATCCATTGAAGAAGATGAGCAAGTCCGAGCCGGCCTCCGGCCACGCCGTGGCGCTGCTCGACCCGCCGGAGGTGATCCACAGAAAATTCATGCGCGCCACCACGGATTCCAAGCCCGCGGTGGACTTCAGCGCCTTGGGCCCGGGCATCGAGAATCTGCTCAACATTTACCAGGCCTTCAGCGACTGGGACGGCGAGCGGATGCGCGCTCACTTCTCCGGCATGCGGTACGGCGAACTCAAGAAGCAAGTGGGCGAAATGGTGATCTCGTACCTCGAGCCGATGCAGAAGCGGTACAGGGAAATCACCTCCGACCCCGGCTACGTGGACGGCGTGCTGCGCGAGGCGGCCGAGCGGGTGGCCCCGATCGCCAATGCTACCGTCGAGCTGGTGAAACGACGCATGGGTCTGTACGTCCGCGCCTGAGCACCTGAGGCGTCAGGCAGCGCGACGGCTCAGGCCGCATACACTGGAGAAATGGAACCGACGCCAGTCTCTTTTTGCGCCTACTGGCGTCTGGTTCGGGGCAACCGCAACTTCCGGTTTCTCTGGCTGGCGCAGATCGTGAGCGAGTTGGGCGACTGGCTCTACTCGATCGCCATCTATAGCCTCCTGCTCGAGCTGACGGGAAGCGCGAAGTCGGTGGCGCTGGCGCTGGTGCTCCAAGTACTCCCTCAGGTCCTCATCGCACCGGCCGCCGGGGTGGTCAACGACCGGCTCAGCCGCAAGCGGGTGATGATTGCGGCCGATCTGGTGCGGGCTGCCGTGGTGGCGACCATGCTGCTGGCGCAATCCCGGGACCTCGTCTGGCTGATCTACGTCCTTCTGTTCGCGGAAACTCTGATGTGGGCCTTCTTCGAGCCCGCGCGCAGCGCGGTGATTCCGAACATCGCGGGCGGCTCGGAAGTCCTGGTGGCGAACACACTCTCCTCCACCACCTGGTCTTTCAACCTCGCGGTCGGCTCCGCGGTCGGCGGCGTAGTCGCGGTCGCTTTCGGCAGGAATGCCGTGTTCGCAATCAACGCCCTGTCGTTTCTGGCTTCCGCGGCCCTGATCCGCGCCATGCATTTCGAAGAACCGCATGTAGCGGGCGCGCCGGCCATGCGGCCGCGTGACCTCATGGACTTCTCGCCGGTGGTGGAGGGCTTTCGGTACATCACACGCGATGCGCGCCTCCTTGCCACGCTGCTTGTCAAGGCCGGATTAGGCTTCATGGGAACGAACTGGGTGATCGTGCCGATCCTCGGCGAGCGCGTCTTCCCGGTATCGCTCGGCCGCCTGGACCCTCGGCGCGCCGGCATGCTCGGCATGAGCGTGCTCATGGGGGCGCGCGGCGTGGGCGCGCTGATCGGGCCCCTGGTGAGCGGGCGCTGGGCGGGACAGAGCGAGCCGCGGCTTCGCACGGGCATCCTCTACGGTTTTTTGGCGGGGACCGCCGGGTATCTCGCCCTTGGCGCCTCGCCCTCGATGTGGATGGCGTTCACCGCGGTGGTTCTGGCGCACGCCGGCGGTTCCACTATCTGGGTGTTCTCCACGACGCTGCTCCAAACACAAACCGAGGACCGGTTCCGCGGCCGGGTTTTCTCCGCGGACAACGGCTTTCTCGTACTGACCATGTCGCTGGTGAGTTACCTGGCGGGTTTGCTGATTGACTTCGGCCTCTCGCCCCAGCAGCTAGCCGCGCTGACGGGCATCCTGGGGATTGGGCCGGCGCTTGCCTGGACGCTGGCGCTGCGGCTGTGGAAGGAGCCGGCGCCGGTGTCAGTCGCGGACGACAAAGCCTGACCTTTTCACTCCACTGCGAGTTTTGCCGGCGGGCTTGCTTGTCCTCCGGCCGTCACGACAACGTCTACATCGCCCACGGCAGAGGCTTCCGGGATGCGCACGTTCAACTGGTACAGCCCGGCATAACCTGGCGCCAGACCCGAGAACAAGACCTCCGCTGAACCACCGCCGACCAGAACCATCGGCGTCGCCACCGTTGTCGAAAGCGGCGTCGCCGGCGCCGGAGCGCCGTTGGCCACCGGAGGCTGGACGGCGCCCAGTCCGGTCGCGTAGAGAAGGATGACTTCGCCGCGCCGGGCAGGACGAGCGGCGGAGACCAGCGAGTAATCCGCGCCGTGCTGGGCCGCGGCGTGCACGCCGTCGATCAGGAACACGCCGGGGTGCGCCGGCAGAACAGGCACGCGAACCGGCAGGCTCGCCAGACCGTTGTTAACCACCTGCACCGTGGCCACCGGTTCGGTGCCGATCTCCCACGGAGCGACCAAGTTAATTTGCTCCCGGCCGTCCACGTTGGCCACGGCCAGCAGCGGCGCCCGGATGCCATTGACGATCACCGAGGTCCCGGCCAGCGACCGAGGCAGGGGGAGCGCGGGCGCGGCAACCACGCCTCTCACCACCGTCAGGCCCGTCCCAAAGGTCGTCGCGATCCCGCCAGGCGACAGGCCGGACACGTGGCTCGCCGCATTCGTGATAGATGCCGCCGTGAAAACCGGCGCGTCCGCCCGCTCGCTGATCTTCACCACCATCAGGTTGCCGTTGGGAGTGCGGGACGTGGCCGGAACGTCGCGCGAACCTGTTCCCGCAAGGTAAGCGTCGGAGCCGTTGACGGCAATGCCGCGCACATCCTCGTCGCCTGAGCCGCCAAAGTAGGTGGAGTACACCAACCCGCTGCCCTCGGGATTGAGTTTCGCCACGAAGAGGTCGAAGCAAGGAGCCGTTATTAGTTCGTAGAAGCACCGTTCGGCGACGTAAGCCGCCTGAAGCGGCCGGACCAGCGGGAAGTCCGGCGAATTGGTGCGGCCGGTGACGTAAGCATTGCCCGCCGGATCGATCGCGATGTTCCCCCCGAACTCCGTTTCGCTGCCGCCGAGGAAGGTGGAGTACACGGGCCTGGAGCCGTCCGGGCTGAGCTTCAGCGCCACTGTTTTGCTTTGCCACGTCGGACTAAAGTGAGCGCTGGTTTGAAAGGCGCCCGGGGTGGTGGGGAAGTACGGGCCAGCACTGCCGGTGAGGTAGGCGTGGCCGGCGGTATCGACGGCAATGCCACGAAGCCGGGCGTTGTCTACGAACGTGGAATAGACCAGGGCCGCGCCGCGCGGATTCAGTTTGGCTACGAACCCGCTCACGCAGCCCGCCAATCCGCCCAACGGAACGCAGGATTTCTGAAAAGCGCCGGGTGTGACGGGGAAGTCCGTCGAGTCGGCGTCCCCCACGACAAACGCGTTGCCCGCCCTGTCCACAGTGATCGCCTCGCCAGTGTCGTTCCTGCCACCGCCAAGGTAGGTGGAGTACAGCAGCGCCCGTCCATCCCAGCGCAGCTTCAGAACGAAAGCGTCATTATTGGAGTCTTGACCCGCCAGCCGGGTCTGCACCGCGCCGGCGGTGACCGGGAAGTCGGCCGCTTCAGTATTCCCGGTCACGTAGGCATTGCCGTCGGCGTCCAAGGCAATACCTTCTCCAGTACTACCTCTCGTTCCACCGACAAGGACGGAATACTCGAATGCCGAGCCCGACGGATTCAGCTTGGCGATGAAGACGCCTCCGAGAGCCTGGGGCGGCAGAAACACACGGGTGAGAGGGATGGGATTGTCCGTGGAATAGCCGCCGCGGCCCACGACGTAGGCGCAACCCTGAGCATCGACCGCGATTCCTCTCGCTTCGATCCAAGGGCTCAGGAGCGTAACGTACACCAGCGACCCACGCGTGTCCAGCTTGGCCACTAAGCCGCCGGTTGTGTCTTCTCCGAACGAGTAAGTGATGGGAGAGAAATCAAAAGACATCGATTGGCCCGCCACATACGCGTTGCCCTGAGGGTCCACCGCGATGCCGGTGACGGAATCCGAAAAGGATTGCATGTGGTACGGGTCCTGGGTACCGCTGCCACCGAACACCGCCGAGTACTCCAGCACGGGGTCAATAGTGAGGATCTCGCCGGCATCGTGCGCGCCCACTTCGATGCCGGCCTCGTGCCGCCCCCTGAGGTGATAGCTGACCTCGACCGGTTTCCGGACACCTTGCACTTCCTGGAATGCATCCACCCGCCGGTTGCGCAGCTCGAATGCACCACTGCGGGCCACCAACTCACCGCTCGCATCCACTTCCAAGGTCTCGGCGCCCTCGAAGACAAGCCGGATGCGCCCCGGGTCCGCGTCCGGAGCGACCACCCAGTCGTACTCCAGCCGCTCTCTGGCGCGGTGGAAGACGGGGTCCACTCCGGGGTATACGCCCCGGTAGCGGACCCTGGCGAAGTGCGGCGCGCCGGTGATCCATCCAGCCGGGTCGCTTCCCACGAGATAATTGCTGATCGCCACCAACTTCTCTTCGCCTTCGACCCGCACGCTGGGGTTGGCGCTCGCGAACTTCATTTCGATCGAGCGTTTCTCCCCGGACGCGTCGCGGAAAACCACGGCGGCGCCCGCGCCGGTCAGCAGCAGGGCCATGTCTCCGGACCTTAGGACATAGAGCACGTGGCGGCTGAACTGGCCGAGGTTGGCCTCGAAGCCCAGCCCAGTAACACGGCCGTAAGCCAGGTGAGGACCGGGCTTACCGACAACGCTCGGACCAGACACGCTCGGCGTAAGCGGCCAAGCGGTTGCGTAACACAACCAGACCGCCAGCAGCAAGGGACATCGGGGTCGCATCGGCCGCACCACGGCTATTGTACGTCCAACTCGACAACGAGCTTCTCTTCGCCCCGGACCTGCAACAGAAGGCTCGGCTCTCCGGTCTGAATGCTCTGACCGGCGATGTCCCGAATCTGCAATGACGTGTCAGGCAGGACGCGAAGCGCAGCGTTCTTCGGTACCGCGACTGCGTACTCCCGGATCTCGCCGTCCTGGGAAACGAGCGTGGCCTGCGCGTAACGCAACCCGGAGACCACGCCGATCCGGAAAGTCCCTCCGGTAAGCGCCAGCCTGCCGTCCACCATGGGTCCCGAAGCAGTATCCTCAATCACCCCCTTGGCATCCCGCACGCGGAACACCAGGAGCGTTCCTTCGACGACAAGGAGCTTGATGCCCTCAAGGTTCTGTCCTTCGGACAGCTCCACCTGCACGGACGGCTGGTCCCACTCGCAGGAACGCAGGTGGTTCGGCTTGACCCCCAGGGCGCAGAGATAATAGCTGCCAGCCGGGAGGCCAGCGATCGAGAACTTGCCTCCCACGTCGGTCCTGACGCCGGAACTGATGACTGGACCGCTCACAAGAAGTTGCCCCATTTCACTGGCTGACATAATTCCCCGAGTACACCGTGCCAAATGATGGATTGTTGTTGAACCACCGCTTGACACAATCTCGCACGGAAACGTCGGCCGGGCAATTGGGAAAGATCCCATTGTTGAGTACGCTGGAAGAATACTGGTCCACTGGAAACGAGGCAAGGTTGATCTCCGTCTTCGACGGAGAAATGCCTGCGTGGACTGATGCCGAGGCCACGCACAAGACAGTGAACGCCAATCGTGCACGCCAACACATCGTGAATCCTCCGAAGTAGAATAAGTAGACGTTTATATCTAAGAACATCAATGTACCCCCCGATGCGAAAAGTCAAGACATTTTTTGAGGCTCACGCGCGGCGTCATTCGTACTCAACATCCTGATTCGCGTGTGACCCGCCCCTCGTGTGTTCATGCAACGCGATCGCAGCGCTGATTAATTCAACACACTGAAACAGTTAGAGAAGAAGAAAGCAGAGCTGCCCGCCGCCTATTACCCTGGCTGGGGGATTCCCCACCAGCCGCGGTGGCGACGAGGCGGCGCTGGCGCTGCGGCTGTGGAAGGAGCCGGCGCCGGTGTCAGTCGCGGACGACCGTGACCCTTGAGAACCCTTCGGCCTTGGTCGGCGGCACGAGCTTGGCCGCCATCCGCTGGAGCACATCTTCCGGCACCACGCGGTTGCGCCGCTGGTTGCGCTCGCGGCAGACCTCGAGCGGCACATCGAAGAACACTGCTTCGACGGACGCGTTATACACTTCGGCCAGCTTGAGATAGGGACGCCGCTCCCAGGCAGTCAGGTGCGTGGCGTCGATGTAAGTCACTGGCTTGCCGATCGCCAGGCGCTGCTTGAGCAGATAGCGCAGGGTCGCGAAGACGCGGCGGTGAATCGTCTGGTCCGTTTCGTCATCGGACAGCAGCAAGCGCACGGCATCCGAGGACAGGCCCGTGATTCCCTGCTTGTGCAACCACATCGATTTGCCCGAGCCGGGCAGACCGACGAGAAGAACGATCCGCTGGCGGTTACTGGACAACGTAGCGCTCCGCTTCCAGAAGGCGGCCGGCGATCCGGCGGCGAAGCCCGATGCCGTCAGCCGGTTCAAACTTAGTAAAACGGCGCAAAACGGCGAGGTGCCCGCGGAGCGCATCGCCTTCGGCGCATGCCGCAAGGAGTGTCTTCGCCGTGCTCTCGACCTGCTCCATCGCGTTACGGCAGAAGACGGCGCAGAAGTCCGAAGCCAGGTCGCCCCGTCCGCGGGCGGCCAGCTTCAGCGCGCGCAGCCGCACCGATTCCATCGCGAGGACGTTCATCGCCATATCAGTGATTCCAGCCAGCACTTCCTGTTGCTCTTCGAGCGCGGCGAGGTACTTCCGGTAGGCGGCGCCCAGCGCGAGCAGCACGATCCTCTTGGCGTTTGAAACCATGCGCCCTTCCCCGGCAAGCGGTTCTCCGTCCGGCTCGAGCGCGGGTGGCCCGCTGAGGATTTCGCTTTCGAGCTTCTTGACCGCCTCCACCAGTGCCAGTTGCCCTCGTTGCGCGCGCTTCAACAGCATCCCGGCCGCCAGCAGCCGGTTGATCTCGTTCGTGCCTTCGAAGATGCGGTTGATCCTCGAGTCGCGATAGGCGCGCTCGACCATGTAGTCCTGGTGATAGCCGTAGCCCCCGTGGATCTGCACACCCTCGTCGGTCACGTAATCCAGCGCTTCGGAGGCGAAGATCTTGACAAACGAGCATTCGGCCGCGAACTCCGCCACTGCTTTCATCATGGTGGCAGCCGCGTCCGGCCGGTCCCAGGAGAAGTCCGCCAGCAGAGCTTCGATCATTCCCCCGACGCGGTAGCTCATGCTCTCGGCGGCGAAGATGCGCACCGCCATCTCGGCCAGCTTGTGCCGGATGAGCCCGAACTCGGAGATCGGTTTGCCGAAGGCCACGCGGTCCTTGGCGTAGCGCAGCGACGCCGCCAGCACCTCTTTCGCCGCTCCGACGGCGAACGGGCCGAGCTTCAGGCGCCCGAGGTTCAGGATGTTGAAGGCGATAATATGGCCGCGCCCGATCTCGCCGAGCACGTTCTCGACGGGCACCTTGACGTTGTCGAGGTAGAGGGCGGTGGTGGAACTGCCTTTGATCCCCATCTTCTTCTCCTCGGCGCCGGTGCTCACCCCCGGGAAACTGCGCTCGACAAGGAACGCCGTGAACTTCTCGCCGTCCACCTTGGCAAAGACCGTGAACAGCCCGGCCGCGCCGCCGTTGGTGATCCACATCTTCTGGCCGTTGAGGATGTAGTGCGTGCCCGCAGCGTTCAACTCGGCGCGGGTGCGGATGGCGAGCGCGTCCGAGCCGGCGTGCGGCTCGCTCAGACAATAGGCCCCGATGATTTCCGCCCTGGCCAGCCGCGGCAGGTAGCGCTGCTTCTGTTCTTCCGTTCCGAACAGCAGAAGCGGCATCGTGCCGATGCCGCTGTGTGCGCCGTGCCAAGCTGCGTAAGAACCGTCCCGCCCAAGGCGCTCGGCGATGATCATGGCCGAGATGAGATCGAGTTCCGTCCCGCCGTAACGCTCCGGCACCGTGGCGGCGGTCAGCCCCGCTTCGGCCGATTTCCGGAGGACAAGCTCGGCCACGCCGGGCTCGAGCCGGTGAATCGCCTCCAGCCGCGGAGCGACTTCCGCGTTCCAGAACTCGTCCGTCGCCCGCGCGACCGCGAGGTGGTCATCGGTGAAGTCCTCAGGGGTGAAGATCTCCTCGGACGCACGGCTCTCGATGAGGAATTCGCCTCCGGTCGTTTTCGGCAAAGCAGTCATGAGAAATGTCCTGCTACATGCGCTCGAAGATGCCCGCCGCGCCCTGGCCGCCGCCGACGCACATCGTGACCATGCCGTAGCGGGCCTCTCTGCGCTGCATCTCGCGAAGGATCGTCGCCGTCAGCTTCGCCCCCGTGCAGCCTAGGGGATGTCCGAGTGCGATCGCGCCCCCGTTGACGTTCACTCGATCCGGATTGAGGCCGGCGAGGCGGATCACCGCCAGCGCCTGGACGGCGAACGCCTCGTTCAGCTCGATCAGATCGATGTCGTCGAGCTTCAGCCCGGCCATCGCCAGCGCCTTAGGAATAGCAACGACAGGGCCGATCCCCATGATCTCGGGCGGCACGCCGCCGGCCGCGTAGCTTACAAAACGAGCCGCCGGCTTCAACCCGAGTTCGCGCGCGCGTGCCTCCGACATCACCAGCGCCGCGGTCGCGCCGTCGCTCGTCTGCGAAGCGTTGCCGGCGGTGATCGTTCCTTCGGCGTCGAACACCGGCTTGAGCTTGGCCAGCGCCTCGAGCGACGTGTCGGCGCGGGGGCCTTCGTCTTTCTGGAGCATGACTCTACGCATCACGGGCCTTCCGTCTTCGAGCGAGGTTGTGGCCACTTCGACCGGCACGATCTCGTCGTCGAACTTGCCCTCGGCCTGCGCGCGCAGGGCGTTCTGGTGGCTGCGCAGGGCGAACGCGTCCTGGTCCTGGCGGCTCATGCCGTACTTCACTCGCAGGCGTTCCCCCGTGAGGCCCATGCTCAGATAGATTTCCGGGCGGTGATCCACCAGCCAGGGGTTTGGCGCGAACTTGTTGCCGGGGGCCGGCAGCAGGCTCATGGATTCACTGCCACCGGTAACCAGAATCTCGGCCGCGCCGGCGCGGATCCGCTCCACCGCCGAGGCGATCGCCTGAAGACCCGACGCGCAGAAACGGTTGACCGTCATGCCGGGGACGGAGTCGGGCAAGCCGGCCAGAAGCGCGGCGTTGCGGGCCATGTTCATTCCCGACTCTGCTTCCGGAAAGGCGCAACCGAGGATCACGTCTTCAACCTCGGCCGCCGCGACCTGCGGGTGCTTCTCGAGCAGCCGGCGGATGACGACCGCAGCCAGATCGTCCGGCCTCGAGTTGCGCAGAGCGCCGCGCGGCGCTTTGCCGACGGCGGTTCGCACACAGTCAACGATGACAGCTTCCTGCATTCCATCCCCCGCTGAAAACCGGTGACAGGCTACGCACTGTGGGATAAGACTCCGTCTTGTCTTGCCTTGGCAAGTCAGGAGACTTACCCCACAGGCCGAAATCGGGGATTGCGTAGCCTGTCACCGGTTTTAGTTGCGCAGCGGCTTGCCGGTCTTCAGCATGTGCTGGATTCGGTCCTGCGTCTGCCGGTTGCCGCAGAGACTCAAGAAGGCCTCGCGCTCCAGGTCGAGCAGATACTCCTCGGAAGCCGCGGGCGTTCCCGTCAAGCGCCCGCCGCTCAGCACCAGCGCCAGCTTTTCCGCAATCACGAAATCGTAGTCAGAGATCTGGTGCGCCTCGCGCGCCGTCCACGCCTTTAGTTTCAGCAAACTGTAGCCAGCCTCACCTGCGACCCGGATGTCGGTGCGCGGTCTCCCCGGAACATAATTCGCCGCCAACGCCAGCGCAAGGTTCTTTGCATCCGCGACGAGCCGCTCCGGGTTCATGGAAACGGCGTCCGCCTCGCGCAGCCAGCCGAGGCGGCGGGCATCCTCGGCGCTGGCGGAAACCTTCGCCAAGCCGATCAAATCGAATGCCTTCTCCGGATCGCCAAGCCGGAGCAGCGTCTCCTTGCAGCCGCCGCCGGCCGGTATTAATCCGACGCCCACCTCGACGAGGCCCATGTACAGCTCGGCCGAAGCCTGCACGCGCGTGGCGTGAAGAACGACTTCGGCGCCGCCCCCGAGCACGCGGGAGAACGGCGCAGCCACCACCGGTCTCTGTGCGTACTTCATCGCCATGTTCGCCTGCTGGAACCGGCGCACCGTCGCCTCCAGTTCCTCCCACTCCCCGTTCTGGGCGGAAAGCAGAAGCAGCATCAGGTTCGCTCCCGCGCTGAAATGCTCGCCCTGGTTGGCGATGACCATCGCCAGAAAATTGCGCTCCGCCTCCTCGAGGCCAGCCTCGATCAGCGCGACCTGGTCCTCGCCGAGGGTGTTCATCTTGCTGTGAAACTCCAGGCACAGCACCCCATCGCCGAGATCGATGAGCGACGCGCCCACGTTCTTCTTCACCACTCCCCGCGCCCGCTTGAGCGGGGCCAGTTCGACAATGCCGGCCCGCTCTTCTAGCAGCCGGTAGCCGGTGCCCGCGAGATCGAAGTACTCGGTGCGCGGGTTTCCGTCCTGGTCAGCGGCGCGATAGAACGATTTGGCGCCCGACGCGACCATTGCCTGCACGCTCGCCGGCAGCGCACAGCCCTCGCGCTCCATGCGGCGCGCCGTCTCCTCGAATCCGAGGGCATCCCACAGCTCGAACGGGCCGAGCTTGTGCGCGTAGCCCCACCGCATCGCGCGATCGACTTCCACAATTCGGTCCGAGATCTCCGGCACGCGTTCGGCCGCGTAGAGCATGTGGTCGCGCAGCAGTTTCCAGAGGAACGTACCGGCCCGGTCGCTCGAGGAGACGAGCATGCGCAGCCGCTGGGACAAGTCCTCGACGTTGCGCGCCGCCTCGACGGACGGAAAACTCACCTTGCGCGCAGGATGATATTCCAGCGTCTTCCAATCGAGAGCGTGAATCTCTTTCTCGGCCCCTTTGCCGGCGCGCTTGTAGAAGCCCTGCCCGCTCTTCTCGCCGAGCCAGCCCCGCTCGAGCATTCTGGAAAGGAACTCCGGCGGCAGAAAGCGCTCGCGCCACGGATCGTGGGGGACGAGTTCGTACAGGTTCTTCCCCACGAAGGCCCAAATGTCCAGGCCCACGATGTCGAGCAACCGGTAGCTGGCGCTGTTCGGAAGCCCGATCAGCGGTCCGGTGAGCGCGTCCACTTCCTCGATCGTGTAGTCATCCTCGACCGTCAGCTTGTAAACGGTGCCGCCAAAGAAGCTCCCGATCCGGTTGGCAATGAAATTCGGCGTGTCTTTGCACGGCACCACACCCTTGCCGAGACGCCTGTCGCAGAATTCCGTGACGAACCGGATGACCTCGGGATCCGTTTCGGCTCCTGGGATCACCTCGACCAGGTGAAGATATCTCGGCGGATTGAAGAAATGCGTCCCGAGGAAGTGTCGCCGGAAGCCTTCATCGAAGCCTTCCGAGATCGCGGACAGCGGTAAGCCGCTGGTGTTCGTGGAGACAATGGCGTCGGGGCGGCGAACGGCCGCCACGCGGGACCACAGCGATCGCTTGATCTCCAGGTTCTCCGTGACCGCCTCGATGATCCAGTCGCAGTCGCGGACGCCCGCGAGATCATCTTCGAAGTTTCCGGTGGTCACCAGCGACGTGAGCGAGTCCACGAAGAAGCCGCCAGGCCGTTGCTTGAGCGCAGCTTCAATCCCCTTCCTGGCGGCGGCGTTCCGGTCCGGCTGTCCCGGGGTTACAACGTCCAGGAGCAGCGACGGCGCGCCGGCGTTGGTAAAGTGAGCGGCAATGCGGCTCCCCATGGTGCCGGCGCCCAGTACGGCCACGCGGCGGATCTGCTTCATTTGACCTTCAGCCCCAGAGGGGAGTTTACCAAAGCCCTACACGATCTTCGGCTCGATCAAAGAAAGACGGTATGATGGATTCTAATTCTATGGTTTCGATGGCCGGGCCTCCGGCTCGGCGAAGAGTTCCGTCCTGGGTAGTACCCGCCGCCGGCTACAGCATTTCCGTGGCCTGCCTCGTCTGGGTCTATTGGGGTTTCGACTGGAAGACGGAACTGCCAAACCTTGCCGCCGCCGACTTGCGATGGGTGACGCTTTCGGTGATCGTCGACCTTGCGGTCTACTTCTGCCAGGGCTGGCGATGGAGTCTTCTGCTGCGGCCGGTCGTGCACGCGCCGTTCTTGAAAACGGTGCAGGCGATCTTCATCGGGCTCTTCGCCAATGAAGTTCTGCCTTTCCGCAGCGGCGAACTGATCCGCAGTTACGTGCAGGCGCGGTGGTGCCATATTCCGTTCTCCGTCTCTCTTTCTTCGGCCGCCGTGGAGCGGCTCTTCGACGGACTCTGGCTGGTGCTCGGCTTCCTGGCTGTCACCTTCTTCGTGGAGTTGCCGGACTACATGTCGAAGGGAAGCATTGTGCTGGCGATCGTTTTGGCCGCGGTGGGCGCAGCCGTAGCGGTCGTCATGTTCCACAAGCACCACGCCCACGCGGCGGTTTCCAAGAGCCGCTGGGCGGCGATGCTGTGGCACGTGGTGGAAGGCCTGCACGCCATGGGCAACTCCCTCTCGTTCCCGGCGGCGGCGCTCGTGAGCCTCCTTTATCTCGCCTTGCAGATCGTCCCGATCTACGCCTTGATGCGCGGCTACGGCCTCGCCCTGCCGGTCGGAGCGGCGGCGGTCGTGCTGGTGATTCTGAGGCTGGGCACCAGCCTGCCACAGGCGCCCAGCAACGTCGGCGCGTTTCAGTTTTTCACCGTGGTCGGCCTGCGCCTGTTCGACGTGGACAAGGCCACGGCGACGGGCTTCGCGACGCTGATGTTTGTGGTGGTGACGCTGCCCCTGTGGCTGGGAGGCCTGATCGCGGTGGCGATCGCAGGCGTGAGGATTCGCGATCTCCAGAGCGCGGCACAGTCGAAACTCGAGCAGCCGGCGGCGCAGGAAGCCCGGCGCCGAGGCTGAGCCCAGGCGCGCAGCCGCCCGCCCTGCCTGGCATATAATTCCCGCAGGAGGAATCGAATGGTACGGAATCATGCCGCCGTTTCCCGGCGGA
>CAYZJD010000011.1:0-3845 GCA_964478455.1 uncultured Solibacteraceae bacterium
AACGACCGCATCCAGATCGGGCAGATCGGGTGCGGGGAGCGGGCGTTCGGGCTGCGGCGGATGCTGAAGCTCACCTCGCAGACCGATCCGAATTTCGATTTGCGCAGCGTGTGCGACATCTGGCTGCCCAACGCGGAGAAAGCAGCGGCGCACGCGGAGCAGCTTTTCGGCCGGCGCCCCAAGATCTACCGGCGCTCCGAGGAGATGCTGGCCGATCCGGAACTCGGCGCGGTGATGATCGCCACCGGCGACCACCAGCACGCACGGATGCTCGCCGAGGTGGTGCGCGCCGGCAAGGACTGCTACTGCGAGAAGCCGATGGCGAACACGCTCGAGGACGCGAAACTCGCGCGGGACGCAGTGCGGGCCGGCAAGCAGATCGTGCAGATGGGCTCGCAATGGCTGAGCTGCCCGTACCAGCATCGCGTGCGCGAGATGATCCGCGAGGGCAGAATCGGCAAGGTGGTCGCGATCAGCCAGAGCTGGAACTTCAACGGGCCGCGCTGGCGGGTTCCCAAGGACCCGGAGATTCGCGCCATCCGCGAGCAGGACACGGATTGGGAGCGCTGGCTCATGGGGCGCGAGCGGCGGCCGTTCGATCCGCGCGCTTACTTCGAGTTCCGCATTTATAAGGATTACTCGGGCGGCATTACGGACCAGTGGTACAGCCACGGCTCAGGACTGGCGCACTTCTACCTGGATACCTTCATTCCCGACGACACGGTCGCGAGCGGCGGCGTCTTCGTGTGGCACGACGGCCGCGAGAATCCCGACACCTTCGCGTGCCTCTCGACGTTCCGGGACAAGGAAGTGCTGTACCAGTACAGCACGACGTTCGGCAACGCCTACGGCGACCACACCACCATCCGCGGGACGCGGGGCACACTCTACTCGCCCGGCGGGGAGGGCAGCCCGCAGTGGTGGTTCCTGCCGGAGACCCACAGCGGCTGGCGCGACAACGTGGTCTTCGATCTCAAGTTGCCCGGGGCGCCGAAACCGGAACTGGTGACGATCCCGGGGCATACCGAGATCCCGCCGCTGAGCCAGAGCGACGATCTGAAGGCGCACACCGACAACTGGTTCCTCTCGATGCGCACGCGGCAGCGGCCGAACGGAGACATCGAGACGGGCTTCGCGCATTCGGTCGCGGTGGTGATGGCAACGCGCGCCTTCCGCGAGGGGAAGAAGATGATCTGGGACCGGAAGAGCGAGGAGATTCGGGCGGCCTGCTAGCGGGAGGCGTCATGACATCACGGGAAAGGATACTGGCGGCGCTCGGCCACCGGCAGCCGGACCGGCTGCCGCTCGACCTGGGCTCGACGATCGCCACCACCATGACGGCGGGCGCCCAGGACCGGCTGCGGGCGCACCTCGGGCTGCCGTCCGGCGGGGCACCGGTTCTGTTCGCCAAGCGCTCGAACACAGTGATCCCGGAGGAGGCGATCCTGGCGCGGATCGGCGTTGACGCACGGCCTCTGGTGTTGGGCAGTCCCGACGGCCGGCCGGAGCGCGAAATCTCACCGGACGCGTTCATCGACGAGTGGGAAGTGACATGGACGAAGCCCCACGGCGGCCATTACATCAACACCGACGGACCCTTTTACCGGCTCGATGAGCCCACAACCGCGGACATCGAGAGGCACGCATGGCCCGAGGCGGCGGATCCGGGCAGATACCGCGGGTTGCGCGAGCGGGCCAGGGCGTTGCACGAAGGAACCGGCTATGCGGTGATTCTCAATCTCCCCGTGGGTCCCATCCACCAGAGCCAGTTCCTGCGGGGCTTCGGCGACTGGCTGGGGGATCTGCTGGCGAACCGGGCGTTCGCGGAGGGCCTGCTGGACCGGGTCACCGACATCTGGGTGGAGACCGCATCGCGGGCATTGGAGGAAACGGCGCCGTTCGTGGACGTAGTGATGTACGGCGACGACATCGCCACCCAGCGGGGGCCGCTGATGCGGCCCGCGCTGTATCGCCAACTCCTGAAACCCCGCCACCGGCGGATGGCCGAGGCGGTCAAGCGATTCGGAAAACCGATCCTTTACCACTCCTGCGGCTCGGTCAGGCCACTGATCCCGGACCTGATCGAGACGGGAATCGACGCGCTGAACCCGGTGCAGGTGTCGGCGGCGGAGATGGACACGGGCGGGCTGAAACGAGAATTCGGCCGCGACCTCGCGTTCTGGGGAGGAATCGATACGCAGAGTGTGCTGCCGCTCGGAACCGCCGCCGAGGTGCGGGAGGAAGTGAAGCGCCGGATCGGCGACCTGGCGGAAGACGGCGGCTACGTGCTGTGCGCCGTGCACAACATCCAGCAGGATGTGCCGCCGGAGAACGTTATGGCGATGTACGAGGCGGCGATGGAGTTCGGGCGGTAGCGGCGGGCCTCAGCGCAGCAGAGCCACCGCCGGGCGGCCGTACATGCGCGCGCGGTAGTCCGCGGTATTAAAGGGGACCGGCAGCACTTCGCGCCCTGCCGCGAGGTCGGCGGCAACGAGTTCGCGGGCCTTGCGGACGTCAAGATACGCTTTGTCCATCGAAATGGCGCCGTGGCCCGGCAGCAGGATGTCCCAGCGCAGCGGCCCGGAGCCGAGCGTGAACCGCTCCAGTTTCTCCAGCGAGATGAGGTATTGCCGGTTATCGGCGTAGGGGTTGCCCTGCCAGCCGAGGCGATAGTCGTAGAGCACGGTATCGCCGGAGAAAAGAAGGTTCCGCCCCCCAAGCTGCAACAGGAACGAAGCGGAGCCCGGCGTGTGGCCGGACGTGTGGATCACGTGGATGGTCCTGTTGCCGAGCGTCAGTTCCTCGCCGTCGGACAGGCGCCGATCTACCTTCGAACGCGGGAAGTAATTGACTCCGGTCATCTTAGAGACAAGATAGTAAGCGGTCACGCGGGTGCCTTTTTCGACGGCGTCGGCGTCGGCCTCGTGGATCAGGATTTCGGCGCCGAGTTCGCGGAACTTGCCGTCGGCCATAGCATGGTCGACGTGGCAGTGGGTGTTCAGCAGCCAGCGGATGTCTTTGCGGGAGCGGCCGCATTTCTCGACGTTCTCGACGGTGCGCTCGAACTCCGAGACGTAGGTGGGGTCGATGATGGCCACGCCGTCCGGGCCGCAGTCGATCATGTACGTGAGGTTGCTGACGCGGTCCTGGCCGACGAGATAGACGCCGGGGGCGATCTCCGCGGGGACCGGAATCGCCTGAGGCGGGAGGTTCTTTGCCAGGCCGAAACGTTCGAGGGCGCGCTCCATCTCCTGTCCCTGAGGCCAGGGATCGTCAAGCGGCAGCTTCTTCGCCAGCTCGCGGAGTTGAAACGTGATCTTGTCGAAAACGACCAGTTGGCCCTCCTCGGTGAGGATCGGGGCGACGGGGGCGACAGAGCGCTGTGCGGCATTCGATGAGAAATAGGCCCAGGCGAGCCCGAGGAAGAACGCAAGCGCCAAAGGGATCCTGTGAACGTGCGGTTTGCGCATGACCGGTTTGTCCCTCCGGGTCAGTGTGGACCGGCGGCGGAGGCGGCGTCAAGGGGCGAGCAGGGAGAGGGTACGCGTGCTGGTATGCTGGGAGGCCATGATCAAGCGAATTGGAGCAAGCGGCCGGGCCCTGTGTGCGGGCGTGGTGGTAGTTGTTGCCGGAGCGTGCGCGGCCGAAAGCGGCGCGGGCATCCAGGCGGGCATCGCAAAGGTGGACATCACCCCGCCCATCGGCGGAAAGATGTGGGGTTATGCCGGCCGCGGAGTCTCAACGGGCGTACACGACCCGCTGTTCGCCCGCGTGCTGGTGCTTTCGTCGGGGGAGACGAAGGTCGCCATCGTAAGCTGGGACGTCTGCGAGTTCCAGTCGCCGCG
>CAYZJD010000011.1:3945-7837 GCA_964478455.1 uncultured Solibacteraceae bacterium
CTTGTGCCTGTTCATTCAGGGGGCGGGCGGCGACATCAACCCGTTGTTCCTGGCGCGGGGGCTGAACAACGAAGAGAACTTCGCGATGGTGCGGAAGATGGGCGAGTTGCTGGCCAAGGAAGTGCTGGAGACTCTCGACTCGATGGACAAGGGGAGCGGGAAGTCGGAGCAGCTTCGGGCGATCGCCGGTACCTTTGAGACGCCGCACCGGTGGGAAGCGGGTAAGAAGCTGGCGCTGGGGGTGACATCGTTGCTCGTCAATTCGGAGATCGGCATCGTGTCGATCCCGGGCGAGCCGTTTCACAAGCACCAGAAGGACCTACGCGCGCGGGCGGAGTTGCCGCACGCGTATCTGTTCGGCTACACGGACAACGGCTTCCACGACTGGCCAGACTATCTGCCGGACATACAGTCCGCGGCTCATGCCGGATATGGCGCGAGCGATACCACCAGCCCCGCCGTGGGCGCGGGGGAGCAACTGGTGAACCTCGGGCTGATCCAGTTGTACACGCTGCGGGGGATGTTCAGGGACAAGCCGTGGCGGCCGCCGTCGCGGTGAGTCTCAGGCAGGCCGGGGGCCGTGTTACTCTCTGAGCATGGACGTCGAGCGGACGATCGAGTTCATCCTCCAGAGCCAGGCCAAGGCGGAAGTGCGCATGGACCGCATGGAGGCGCGCATCGATCGGATGGAGCTGCGGTTCGACAAGCGCCTGAACGGGCTGACGAATATCGTGCGGACCGGGATGAAGATGCTGAACCAGTTGACTGCGGCGCAAAAGGAGCTGGCCGCGGCGCAGAAGCGAACGGAGCGAACGCTCAACAGCTTCATCGATTCCCTCCGCAAAGGCACAAACGGCCGGCGGCGAACGAGACCTTTCAAGACTGAATGACCACGATGGAGTGAACCTCCAGACGCTCGATGGTCCCTCTCCAGACGCCGCTGCTCCACGAACCTTCGAGCAGGCGGCCTTCGGGCTCAAAGGTGACGCGCTTTGGTGATTGGGGCAGGCGGACGCTCAGGCGCAGCGGACCCACCGCCGGGACGAAGTCGATAGCGGCGTATTCGCCGGAAACCTGCATGGCCGTGCAGTTGCCGAGGTGGACAAGCAATTTGCCGTCCTTCCTGCGGAGTGAGAGCTCAACCGTCGGCGGCCCGTGGAGTTCGGCCATCGGCATGAACACGGCGGCCACGATCCGGCCAATGAACTCCCGGATTGCCGGAGTATGCGCGCCGGCAAACAGCGCGCCTGCCGGCCCGTAGATGGCTGCGATCTCTCCCTGGCCGAACTTATTGACGGTTGCTGCACACTTACCGTCACGCGATGAGTCATAGGTAGGGTAGCGGTCAGCAAGCGACCGTGAGCCGGCCAGCTCCACGTCCTGCCAGATGCCGGTGACGTTGCCGAAAACCTCGCTGCCCGAAACGTAGGCATCTTGCTGCCTCGGCTCGCCGAGCAACTTCACGCCCACGTCGCTGGCGAAAAGGGCGGCGTTCTCAGCGCCGGCGATGAGCAGCCTGCCACCGTTGCGGGTATACCGGGCGAGGGCGCCCTTCACGTCGAGCCCGATGTTCGACCAGTCCGGCAGAACAATCAGCGGATAGCGCGCAGCCACCTCGGCGAGCTTCCAGTCCGGGACCACGTCAACCGAGTAGTGGAGTTCAACCAGCGCGTCGATGAAACCGCGCGCGGGATTGAGGGCGGCGCCCCAGCCGCCGAACAGCCGGTTGGCCTTCGTGTAGAGCGTGTTCTTGGAGAAGACCACGCCGATCTGCGGCACGCTCTCGGTCTTGTGGCTGAGCGCCTGCCGCGCGCGGCAGAATGCGGCTGCTTTCGCCATGACCTCGATGTGCCGATCGTCGAGCTTCCCTGCCCTGGTGGGCTGGTAGTAGATCTGGAAGCCGCCGCCTCGCGCGAGCACCACCGACGCCTCTTGCTGTAACTGCACGGCGGATTTGTGGTGATAGCTCTGGCCGCTCGACTGGAAGCCCCAGGCCATCAAGTCCCACGGCCTGCCTGCCGCTTCAAGGTAGCGCGCCTCGACGCGTGCGGTGGAGATGCTGGCGTTGCCGAGGTAGTCGCCCGAGAGGAAATCGACCGGAAGCTCGGGCCGTTCGGGCACCATCGTGCTGTAGAGCCAGTTGCTGGCGATCTGGAAGTTAGGGCGGAAGGCGTGAAGCGCGTCCACGTAATGCCGGACGTACTTGCGGAATCGCTCGCGGTTGAACTCAAGGAACTCGAGCCAGCCACGGTCATTCGGCCCTTTGGGAAGCTCGGCGATCCCGGTGGCCTCGCGGAACGCTTTCGCCGCCGCGTCCGAGTAATCCGGGTGCGTAGCCCAGCATTCGCCGTCCACCCAAGCACCGTCAAGGTCGTACTTGGCGGCGGCCTCCTTGAGCTGCGGGATCATGCGCTCGTCCACGTACGGCCCGGAGAGGCTGGTCTGGTTGGGGTCGCGCGTGCCGTCCGGACGGACGCGGGCCCACTCGGGGTGCTGCTCGACCGCGAGGGAGTCCCACACGCCCGAGAAGTGGATGAACAGACCGACGCCGTGCTTCGCTGTGACGCGCCGCCAGATCTCGAGCGAATCCTTGACAATCCCCGGCGACGGACTCGATACCTTGGATGGATAGCCCAGCCAGCCAGCGTGGCCCTTGCAGTCGTATTGAACGAAGTCGGGCTTCACGCGGCCGAGGAAGCGCTCGACCATTTCGACGGTGACGTCCCGGCCGAGGACGGTGTCATCGCGGCTGGGGTGAAGGTCGAAGTGAAGACCGAAGAAGCAATCCTTGCGCGCGAGGCGCGGTTTGGCTTGAGAGGCGAAGGAGTACCCGAGGCTCAGAGGAACCGAGATCAGGGCGCCGGCAAAACAGCGGCGAGTAACAGAATCTATTCCGGTCATGCGTCACTTATAATACCGTCGCGGGGGCTTGCCGTTGGCCGAGACCACGTAACGGGGAGGCCGCAGGCCGCGTCTCATGAACTGCGGCACCTCCGAGCCCGGAAAGGAGGCCCGTCATGATCGCCGGGCGAAGGATACTCCTGACGGCGGCCATCGCTTGCCTGCTCGAGGCACAGCAACCCCCGGCGTCACAGGAACCGGTCTTCCGTGTGACCGTGAACCTGGTCCAGATCGATGCCGTGGTCACAGACTCCAAGGGGAGGCACGTAGGCAACCTGACGGCCAAGGACTTCGAAATCCTCGAGGACGGCCGGCCCCAGAGGATCACCAACTTCTCATACGTGGAGCAGGCCGCTGCGCGGGAAACCCCGACAGCGCCGCCACGCAAGGAGGCTCGGGCGCCGGCCGTCGTCCCGCTTCCCCCGATGCGGCTTCGCCCTGAGCAGGTGCGGCGAACGATCGCGCTGGTGGTGGACGACCTCGGCCTTTCCTGGGAGAGCACGCACTTCGTACGGCGATCCTTGAAGAAGTTCGTGGACGAGCAGATGCAGCCGGGCGATCTGGTGGCCGTTATCCGCACCCGCGCAGGCATGGGCGCGATGCAGCGGTTCACCGCCGACAAGCGCTTGCTTCACGCAGCAATCGAGCGGGTTCGGTGGTATCCAGGCCGAAGCGGCATCAGCCCGTTCGACCCGCTGGGCGGCGACCCGCTCGAGAAACTCGCGGCCATCTCGTCAATCACCGGGGGCCGGAGGATTTCAACTCCGGGCATCGTGGAGCGTGCCAAGGACCTGGAGGCGTACCGCCAGGAGTACTTCACTATCGGGACGCTCGGCGCGCTTCGTTACGTGATCGACGGGCTGCGCGAGTTGCCGGGGCGGAAGTCGGTGATCCTGTTTTCCGACGGCCTGTCGCTCTGGCGGGCGGAGAGGAGAGAGCACCGCGAGCGGTTGCTTACGTCGTTCCGCGGGATCATCGACCGGGCGAACCG
>CAYZJD010000011.1:7937-12497 GCA_964478455.1 uncultured Solibacteraceae bacterium
GACCAGGCCGGGTATTATCTGATCGGCTACAAGCCGGATTCATCGACCTTTCGCGCCGGCAAAGATGCCCCGGACTATCACAAGATCAGAGTAAGAGTGAAGCTAGGCGGCCTGCGCGTGCGGTCGCGCTCGGGCTTTTATGGCGTGGTGGACGAGGAAGCCCGGCCGGCGCCACGCACGTCCGCCGAGCAACTGATCGCTGGTCTGCGGTCGCCCTTCGGCGGCGCGATCGGACTCCGGCTGACCTCGCTGTTCTCAATCCACCCGCAGCTTGGCGCAACAGTGCGCAACCTGATGCACGTCGATCTTCACGATTTGACATTCTCCGAGAGCGCGGGTGGAGCTCATGTGGCGCGCATCGACGTGGCGGCCATGACCTACGGCGAAGATGGGGCAGCGGTCGATCAGAAGGTCGGCACCTGGGAGCTGAGCATTAAGGACACGGACTTCCAGGATTGGCTGCGCAAGGGCGTCATCTACACGCAGGACGTGCCCATCCGCAAGCCGGGCGCCTACCAGTTGCGCGTCGCCGTACGAGACGACGCCACGGGAAAAGTGGGATCCGCGAGCGAGTTCATCGAGGTTCCCGACGTGGCGCAGGCGCGTCTGGTCATGTCCGGAATCGTGCTCGGCTCGGCGGTCGAGGCGGCGGGCCCGGCGGAGACCACACACACGGAAAAGCCGGAAGACATCGAGGGCCACCCGGCGATCCGGACTTTTCATCCCGGCCAGACGTTGCAGTTCGGCTGCCAGCTTTACAGCGCGGCGCTGGACCCGAAGACGAGCGCACCGAACGTCGAGACGCGCGTGGTTTTGCTGCGCGAGGGCAAGGCGGTGTTTACCGGCAACCCAGTCGCCCTGCACATCAAGGGACAACCGGACCTGAACCGGATCATGGTGACAGGCTGGGTGCGGCTGGGCAGCGGGCTGGAGGCCGGCCCGTACGTGTTCCAGGTGATCGCACAAGACAAGCTGGCTAAGGAGAAGCAGGCGTTCGCCAGCCAGTGGATCGACTTCGAGGTTGTGCGGTAGACTGCGCGACGGGATGAAACGGCGAGAGTTCCTCAAGTGTGCGGCTGGCGGTGTGCTGACGGCTGGCGCGGCACGGGGAGCCCGGTCCCGGCCGCCGAACATCGTCCTGATCATCGCCGACGATCTCGGCATCGGGGACCTGGGCTGCTACGGCCAGAAGCGGATCCGCACCCCGAACATCGACCGGATCGCGGCCGAGGGCATGCGCTTCACCGCTGCCTATGCCGGCTGCACGGTGTGCGCCCCCTCTCGCAGCGTGCTGATGACCGGGAAGCACATGGGCCACGCCTCCGTGCGGGCAAACACGGGCGGTGTGCCATTGCTCGCGGAGGATGTCACTGCGGCTGAGGTGCTGAAGACAGCCGGCTATCGCACGGGCGCGTTCGGCAAGTGGGGCCTGGGCGACGTGGGGACCACCGGCGCGGCAACGCGCCAGGGTTTCGACGAATTCTTCGGTTACTATCATCAGGTCCACGCGCATTACTACTATCCCGAGTACCTGTATCGGAACGAAGCGCGTTATCCGCTGCCTGGTAATGCCAATGGGCGCCGCGGTCAGTACTCGCATGACGTCATTGCGGAGCAGGCGCTTGACTTCATCCGCCGCTCGAAGGACGGCTCCTTCTTCTGCTATGCGCCGTTCACGATTCCTCACTGGGAATTGCTTGTCCCTGAAGATGCACTGGCGGAGTACCGCGGAAGGTTTCCGGAAAAACCGTTCCTCGATCCGCGCCGGCACTACGCGGACCAACCGGAGTCGCGGGCGGCCTACGCGGCGATGATCAGCCGGATGGACCGGGACATCGGCAGAATCCTGAAGCTGCTGGCGGAACTACGAATCGACGAGGACACGGCCGTTCTTGTCACCAGCGACAACGGCGCGGCCATGCGGCTGGTGGACGATGACTACTTTTCGAGCACGCTGGGGCTCCGGGGGCACAAGCAGAATCTGTACGAAGGCGGCATCCGCATGCCGCTGCTGGCGCGGTGGCCGGGCAGGGTCAAGGCGGGATCGGTGAGCGAGCACCTCTGCTCGTTCCAGGATTTCCTGCCGACGGCGGCGGAACTGGCCGGCTTGAAGTGTCCCTCCGGAATCGACGGCATCTCGTTCCTGCCGGAGCTGCTGGGGAGACGACAGCGTCGCCACGAGTATCTGTACTGGGAACTGCCGCGCTACGACAAGAAGACGGCCAGCTTCCGCGCAGAGATTCCGATGCAGGCCGTTCGCGTGGGCGACTGGAAGGCGGTGCGGCCGGCACCCGACGGGCCGCTTGAACTGTACAACCTCCGAGCCGATCCCCAGGAGACAAAGGACCTCGCCGGAACGCACCCAGAGATGCTCGCCAGGCTCGAGAGGATCCTCAAGTCGGCGCGCACCGAGCCTCGGCCACAGGCCGAGCCGCCGGGCACAGAATGGAGCATCTGAGATGCCTGATGGTCACACCCCCGGTGGCGCTGGGAACGGGCCGCGCGCCGCTTCGAGACGCGCCGCGAGTTCGAGCAGCAACTCCTCCTCGTAGGGCCGGCCGGCGAGCTGGACACCGACGGGGAGACCCTCCTCCGTCATGCCGAACGGAATCACCAGCGCCGGAAAGCCGAGGATGTTGAAGATGGTGGCGGGCATCATGGCCTCGAACAGGCCGATCTCCTTGTCGCCCGTTTGCCAGCGCCGCTCGCGGTGACGGAAAGCGGCCACGCCACAGGCCGGGAGCAGCAGCACGGGATGCGTCTCCATCTGCCGGAGCATCGCCGCGCGCATGCGATCGCGGGCGGCGAGGTTTTCGAGGATCTGCATGGCCGTGGGCGGGGGCTCGGCCTCGGCTCGCTTCATGAACTCGATGCCGGTCCAGTGCGCTTCCGATTCACGGTCGCCGATCACCTGCCGGATCAGCGGAGCATTCAACTGGCCGAAGAAGAACCACCAGAGGTTCGGCGCACGTTCGAGGCCGCGCGGTTCAAAGGGTTCGGCGGGGATTCCAATCCCCTCCAGCTTCGCCGCCGCCGCGCGCACTGCCTGCCTCATCGGCGGCTGGACGGGGACCTGGTAGAACTGCTCCATGACGCCGGCGCGGATACCGGAAAGGTCCGGCTTCCGCAGCGGCACAGGCGCGGAAAGAGGATCTTCGGGGTCGTAGCCGGAGAGCGCCTCGAAGAGCAGGTGCAGGTCGCCTGCATTGCGCGCCATTGGTCCGGCGACACCCAGCAATCCCCCTGGATGCCCGATCTCGGGAAAGTGGCCCGCCGCTGAGACACGCCCCGGGGTAGGCTTGAGGGCGGCGATGCCGCAGAAGTGGGCCGGAATCCTCACCGAACCGCCGCCGTCGCTGCCGATGCCGCCGGCCGAGCAGAACGAGGAGATCGCCGCCGACTCGCCCCCGCTCGAGCCGCCGGGAGTCCGCTCGGGGTCCCACGGGCTGTTGGTGCGGCCGACGATGTGGTTGTCGGTCTCGTAGTTCATGAGGAACTCGGGTGTGTTCGTCTTGCCGAGGAGGATTGCGCCCGCCGCCTTGAAGCGCGCCACTGCGGTGGAATCCGACGCCGCGCGGTGGCCGCGCCGGAAGCGGCTTCCGCAGAGGGTCGGCAGGCCGGCGATATCGAAGCTGTCTTTGACCGTCAGAGGCACGCCATGGAGCGGGCCTAGCGGCGCGCCGCGCCCGGCCGCCCGCTCGGCTGCCTTCGCTTGTTCGCAGGCCTGATCGGCGAAGACTTCGACGAACGCGTTCAGCTTCGGGTTGAGTCTCTCGATCTGCCGGAGGTGGGCCTCGACCAGCTCAACGGGAGAGACTCTTCGCCCGCGTACGTGCGCGGCCATTTGGGCAAGCGGCAGGCGGTGGGGCATGACTTCATCGTAGCGGGATGCGGAAGCGGCGCACCGCCAGAGCAACGGTTACTCGTACCGCAGGGCCACCACCGGGTCAAGGCGGGCGGCCTTGGTGGCCGGCCAGACACCGAAGAAAAGGCCGACTCCCACCGAGACAGCGAAGCCCATGATGACGGTCCACAGAGGCACTGAGGTGGGCAGGCTGGGGAACACCATGCGGGAGCCGAGCGAGATCAGCCAGCCGAAGATCATGCCCAGGATGCCGCCAAGCGCCGTGAGCACCACTGCTTCGGTGAGGAACTGGGCGACGATGTCAGTGGCCTTGGCGCCCACGGCCTTGCGGACGCCGATCTCGCGGGTCCGCTCGGTGACCGACACGAGCATAATGTTCATCACCCCGATACCGCCGACGAGCAACCCGATCGAGCTGAGCACCACCATCACCAGCGCCACCATGGCCGTGATCTTGTGGAAGTCGTCAAGCATCTGCTGGCCGGTGGACATCCAGAAACTGTCCGGCTTGTTGTGCGGCACCTTGCGCTCCTGGCGAAGAACCACGCGCGCTTCGTCCATTGCGCGTGAGACCAAGCCTTCCCTGGCAATGATGACGAGCATGTGCTCCTTGGCGTTGGGGAACATCTTGCGCATGGTGAAGTAGGGGAGGAGGAACCGCTTGTCCTCCTGCCCGGGGAAGGATGCGCCGGGCC
>CAYZJD010000011.1:12507-28540 GCA_964478455.1 uncultured Solibacteraceae bacterium
TTGCCGACGGGGTCCGTGTTGGGGAACCAGGCTTTCTGCACGTCTTCGCCGATCGCGATGACGGGACGCCGCTGCCAGCTCTCGACGTCGGTGAAAAAGCGGCCGTACTTCATGCGCTCGGTACCGCCTGCGGCATAGCCTTCCTCAGTCCCGGCGAACTCGATCTGGTACATTTCGTTGCCCTTGTAGCGGGCACGGTCGATGCCGCGGAACATGTTGGGGCTGAACAGCCAGGGGGCGACGTGCAGGACCGACGGGCAACGCTCGGCGATAGCGCGGGCGTTTTCCCATGTGAGCGGCTTCCGCATCCACTCATCGTGGGTGATGTGCCCGCGGAAGCCGAGGTTGAACTTGTAAGCGAGGACTGTGTCGGGCCCCATGCTGCGAACGATGTTGGCAATGGCGGCGTCCACGCCGGTAATGATGGAGCCCACGGCGATCACCGTGCCGGTGCCGATGATGACGCCCAGAACGGTGAGCAGGCTCCGCAGTTTGTGCTCGCGGATGGTCGCCAGCGCCATCCGCGCGGCCGAAGTGAACTCAGCGGCAGTCATTTCTCGAACCTCAGGGCTTCAATGGGATCAAGCTTTGCCGCCCGCTGCGCCGGGTAGATGCCGAAGAACAAACCGACCACGGCCGAGAGCCCCGTTCCGACGAAAACGGCCGTTGGCGGCAGCGCCATCGGTACCGGCGTCCAGTTTCGCACGATGACAGCGACCACCCAGGCAAGCAGGACGCCCATCAGGCCTCCGGAGGCGGCGAGCATCGAGGACTCGACCAGGAACTGGTTGAGGATATCGCGCCGGCGCGCGCCGACCGACTTGCGGATTCCGATTTCGTGCGTGCGCTCGGTGACAACGGCGAGCATGATGTTCATGATCACAACCCCGCCCACCACCATGAACACCGACACGATCGCGACGGCGGTGGCGGCGATGACGCCCGTGAGCTGGTCCCAGGCGTCCCGCAACGTGTCGGAGCCAAACATTCCGAAGTTGTCCTCCTCGTTCGGCCGGAGCTGGCGGTAGGCACGCAACAGCATGCGCACCTCCTCCTGCGCCTGGTGGAAATGGGCCTGATCGATGGCCAGGGCGTTGAAGCCCAGCCCCATCCGTGAACCATACATCTTGAAGAAGGTTTCCACCGGGATCATCACGAAGTTGTCGCGGGACTGGCCGAACACCGAGCCCTGCTTCTTGGCGACCCCGACGACGGTGAAGGGGATGCCGTTCAACTGGATCGTCTTGCCGATAGGATCCACCCCAGCCAGGAATCGCTCGCGGATGTCCTCGCCGATGAAAACCACGTTGACGCGCTTGCGGTCCTCGGAATCGGTGATGAAACGGCCCATGGCCGCTTGGGTGTTGGCAATCACGCCCATGTTGGAGGTGACGCCGCGCATGCCGACATCGGCCACGCTGTCGTTGCCGTAGCGAACGGTGACTCCCCGCCACGCCTCCATGCCGATTTCGCGCACCAGTTTCGCGTGGCTCTTCAGGAACTCGTACTCGTCAACGCGCAGTTCCGGATTGCGCCGCTGCATCTCCAGGAACTTCTTTGGATCCCACTGCCCGATCATGGCCATCCGGCGCACGCGGAAGCCGTCCGCGCCCATGTCGGACACCGTATTGGCGATGTAGAGGTCCATGCCCTCGATGACGGACATGACCGCGATGAGCGTCGTGGTGGCGAGGATAATACCGAGCAGAGTGAGAAAACTGCGGAGCTTGCTGGAGCGGAGCGAGCCGGCGGCCACGGAGACCGACTCGCCAAACGACGCACTAGTCCTCATCTTAAATAGAGGACGAGAATCGCGGCCCATTTGTTTCGTGCTGTCGGCGGACTTTTGCCTGCGGCGCCTGCGCTTCGAGGATATCAAGAGGGAGGAGCGGCGGGGGTCTTGCCTACGCTTCGACGGGGCCGGCGGACTCTTCGGATTACCGACTGAGATCTTCGGCCAGGATGATCGCTTCGGCAAGGTCACGCATGGGACGCCGCAAACGGCGGCTTTCGTTTCGCAGCCGCAGGTAGGCGTCTTCTTCGGTCAACCCGTAGCGGCTTTGCAGGATTCCCTTGGCGCGCTCGACCAGCTTGCGGGTCTCCAGTTGCCGCTTCATCTCGAGCGTTTCCTCCCGCAGGCGCTCGTTCTGCTCGGCCAGGCGCGATTTGGCGATAGCGCCGCCCATCTGCTCGCCGATGAACGTCAGCAGCGCGATTTCCTCCGGCGTATGCGCGTGAGGCTCTTTGTGATGGACGTTGATGACGCCGATGACCTTGCCACTCGAGACGAGGGGTACGGAGAGAAACGCCTCGTAAGTGTCTTCCACAAGGCCGGGCAGCCGCTTGAAGCGCGGATCCTCGCCGGCACGGGACGACAGCACGACCACGGAGTTGTGCTCCGCCACCCATCCGGTGACGCCTTCGCCCATCTTCATCGCCAGGGTACCCAATTCGGCGGCGTGGGGAAGCTGCGAAGCCCGCAAGACAATCTCTCCGTTCGCTTCCTCCAGCAGGTACACAAGGCAGGCGTCGCAGCCGGTCACCTGCGCGGCGAGGCCGATCAGCTCACCCAGCATCTCGTCGAGGGTACGGTCGGAACTGACAATGCTGCTGACGCGGTGCAGCAAAACGACGTCGGACATGCCTCCTTTCAGCCTAAGGACCGTTGGCGCGACTGGTCCAATCGAAAGTTTCTATGGGGTCCATCGAAGCCGCCGGGGGGCCGGGCAACGAGACACGGATGCTATCCTCTCGATAGGAATCGATCATGCGGCCGGGGCTGGCGCTGGTGCTTCCCGTTCTGCTGCACGCGGCGTCTGCTTCTCTTCCGGCAGCCCAGTGGACCGTAAGCCGATCGCGTCACTTCGAGGTCTTCACCGACTGCGGCCCGGAGACCGGTCGCAGAACCGCCGAGCGGCTGGAACAGATCCACGGTTTCCTGGGCGCCGGCATCGCGGCGGGGACGCGAGCGCAGACGCCCGCGAGGGTCTTCCTGTTTCAGTCCGAGGCGGAGTTCCGCCAGTACCGTCCGAGCGACACCGCCATCGGGTTCTTCCACCCGGCGCCTGAAAGGAACTACATCGTTTTGCGCGAGGCGGGAAGCGACACGTGGCGTGTTGCGTTTCATGAGTACGTGCACGCGGCGCTTCGCTCCGCCGGACCGCGGCTTCCACTGTGGTTCGAGGAGGGCACAGCGGAGTTCTTCTCTACTCTGGAGGCGGGTCCGGGCCGGCTTGTTGTCGGCCGTCCGGTGCCGGAGCACCTGGCTGCGCTGACGCGAAGCACGTGGAACACGGCGGAGGCGCTCGGCGCCTTCGATCGTAACTCACCGGCCTGCGGGAATCACAAGCAGACCGGTGTGTTTTATGCACAGAGCTGGGCGCTGGTGCACATGCTGAACCTGTCGCCGGGGTATCGCGACGGCATGCCGCTGTTCGCCGCCCTGCTCTCGGAGGGAACCGCGCCGGCAAGCGCCTTCCCCAAAGCGTTCGGCAAGACCCTGACCGAAGCTCTCAAAGACCTGGCCAGGTATGTCGCCGCCGGCAGGCTACCATCGACAGAGATCGATCAGCCGCTCTCTGAGCCCTCGCCGGTCGGTGAAAGCATGCCAATGCCGGAGCCGGCAGTGAGCCTGGCCAAGGCTGAGCTGCTCGTGGACCTCGGCAAGCGAGAGGTGGCCGGGGAACTCTACCGGCGCATTGCACGGGAGTACGCTCCCGCGCCGGAGATCGAGACCGGGCTCGGGATCCTCGCGCTGGCGCGGCGTGACCACAAGGAAGCCCGGCGGCGCCTGGAACGAGCTATCGAGCTGGGCAGCCGGGAGGCGCGCACGTACTTCGAATACGCGATGCTTCTCCGCGATGCCGGCGAAGGCCGCGAGCGGGCAGTCGGCCAGCTTCGGAATGCCGTCAGCCTCAACCCCGGATTCGCCGAAGCCCGCTTTCTCCTTGGGACTCTCCTGTCAGAGGAGGGGAACCTGCATGAGGCGGCGGAGCATCTGGCGCTGGCCGCCTCGAATCAGCCACGGCGCACGGATTACTGGCATGCGCTCGCTCTAGCCCAACAGCGGCTGGGGCGATCGGATGCAGCCCGCCGGGCGGCCCAAAACGCCCTGGAGGCGGCCGTGACCGAACAGGAGACGGCCATGGCGCTGGCGGCTCTTCGGCTCGCGGAACGTCCACCTCAACCCATGAGCGGCGAGCGTCCGCCAGTTCACACGCCGGAAAGCTGGGAACCCAAGCGTGGCGACAGTCTCGTGAAAGGGGTGCTGGAACGGATTGATTGCTTTGGCCGCTCGGCTCGCTTTCACATTCGCACCGGCACAGGAAGCATCGACTTGTTCGTTGCCGATCCGGGCGCAATTCGCATCGAGGGCACGCTGCCAGGCACGTATGAGTTCCGCTGCGGCATGCAGAAACCCGCCAGCGTGTCGGTGGAGTATGTAGCTCGCCTTGATTCCAAAAACAATACTGCCGGAGACATCGTCTCCATCAAATTCAAGTAAGGATTATCTTCGGACAGTACTGTCCGGATAACTTATGTTGTGGTCTTAGTTGCAGGACAGTACTACGGGAATTGACGCCGTGATTGCGCAAGAAGCCCCATTCGGAGCTTTTCCGGCCCATTTCGCGCGTAGGCGGCGCTGGATTCGCCAAGTAATTCAGCCTCTCTCCGTTTGGCAGGCCGGTTGCTGCACAATGCGTGCGACTCGTCGGGCAGCGGAGCTGCCGAATGACAAACCAACAGCGACCGGTGCTCGGATTCCTGGTTGGAGTCCTGGCAGTCGTGCTTGCCTTGTCGTTCCCGGTTCAAGCAGACACAACCTGGGTAAGGATGGCCACACCCCGGTTCGAGCTTTACACCAACCTGAGCGAACACGCGGGCCGGCAGACGCTCGCCTGGTTCGAGCAGGCGCATCAGGCGGTCACCTCGGAGCTGCCAGCCGCCCAGCGTTCCACCCGGCCGGTGCGCATTTACCTATTCGCTTCCGAGGAAGACTTCGAGCCTTACCGCGCCTCAGAGGTCTCGCTCGGATATGCTCTGCGCGGGCGTGACCGCAGCTATGTCGCGATTCAGTTCTCCGGACCTGCCACCCGGCGCATCATTGTGCACGAGTATGTTCATCTGGTGCTGCAATCCATGAAGTTCCGGATGCCGCACTGGCTCGAGGAAGGGACGGCGGAGTTCTACTCCAACCTTGGGGTGTTCGACTCGCGGCTGTATGCAGGTCTGCCGGCCGCGGATCACGTCATGACCCTGACACGGCTGCCGCTGCTCGACGCCGAGACGTTCCGCGCCGTGGACGGGCAAGTCCCCTACCAGGTCGAGCGATACCGAACGGGCGTTTTCTACTCGCAAAGCTGGGGGCTGGTCCATATGCTAACGATGCAGCCCGGGTACCGCGAGAGGTTCCCGGTGTTCACGGCGATGATCCGGCGCGGCACAGACCAGGAACAGGCCTTCGAGGCCGCTTTCGGCAAATCCTTGGAGGAGGCCTTCCGAGACCTGGCCGCTTACGTTAATGAGGGGCGGATCCAAGCCATGCAACTGAGAGTAGCGCCCATCCGGTGGTTACAGATTTCGCCGACACGACGTTTGTCCGACGAGGAAATCGCGCCGGTGCTTGAGGAACTTCTGAGCGAGCTAAACAGCGCTCGATAACCCTGCGCGGCCTGCCCTAATCGAGCTTCCCTTCTGCCTTGAGCCGCTCGAAAATATCGAGCGTCCGCCCCATCCCGTCTTCGAGGGAGGTCTTCGGGATTCCGGGCACGAGGCTCCTCAGCCGGGAATCGTCCAGGCGGCAAGCGATGGGAACCTGTGAGCCGGCGGCGGTGATGAGGCGCGCCGCTCCGGGCCGCAGCCGATCCAGGCGACTGATGAAGTCCTCGATGGTCACCACGTCTCCCGCAAGATTGAAGACGTGGGCGCCCTCGAGACGAGCGAGCAGGCAGGCCACGAAGGCTTCGGCCACGTCGCCTGCATATTGCAGATCGATGGGGCCGATGATGCCGATCTCGAACGAACGCTGCATGACGACAGACTTCATCGCCAGGGTCGGCCCGGCGGTGAGGCCGGTGTCCCGGCCCACGCCGTAGACCGTCCAGGGTCGCAGGCCAATGCTTGAGACTCCATCGCATTCGTAGAAGACACGCGCATTCTGCTCGTTGGCGTGTTTGAAGACGCCGTAGTGTGTCGACGGCATCGGTGGCTCGTGCTCCCCGAGTGGGCGGGCTTCGTAAGCCTCCGGCGGTCCCCACACCGCGGCGGAGCTTGCGTAGACGACACGCACCGGCCGTCCCGCCTCACGGGCCGCTTCGAAGACGTTCAACGTACCGATCACGTTCACCAGCGCGCCGGCGGCCGGCTGCTGCTGACAGAAGGGGATGAGCGTCGCCGCCAGGTGAACGATGTGCGTGATGCCGTGGTCGCGTACCAGTGCCTTCACGCGGTCACAGTCCTCGATGCGTCCGGTTTCCGCTTTCACCTTGGCTGCGGCCCAGGCGGGCGCAATCATCGACAGGCGCCGGAAGTCCGCGCTGAGATCGAATGCGACGACGTCGATATCGCGCTCGATCAGCGCTTTCATCACCCACGCCCCGATGCACCCCTGGGCACCTGTTACCAGAACGCGCATACCGTGTCCCATCAGCGTACAACCGGGGACAGCCCGTATGTTTCCGGGTCGCGGCGCTGCGCAAAGGAAACATGCGTGCTGTCCCCGTCAGAAGGTCCGCTTCGGGCGGCGCCACACGAGGGAGGAACACTCGTGTTCCTCAGAAGGTGAAGGCTAGCTGGCCCAGGTAGCGGAAGGTGGCGTTGGCGCCGCGCTGGAGCGGCACGAAGAACTGGGCCGACGGATCGCTGCCCCGCCGCTGATTCTGGAGGAACAGCAGGTTCTGCCACTGGAGGAAGTTCGTCAGCCCGAGATCGAACCGCAAGGCGTGGACGGAGATATTGACGCCGGAACCTGTCCCGAGATCGTCGTCGGTGAACTGCGAAATCATCGAGTTGGCGTCCTTAATGGCGAACTGGTAGAGGAACCGGGTATCACCGAACCGTTTCACCGACCCCAGGTTCGCCGATGCCATGAACGCGTCGCGCAGACGGGGGGCGCCCACGTTGCGCGCCGCCTGGAAGTCGAACCACAAGGGCATTTCGCGGGCGCCGACCTTCACTCCCTTGCGCTCCAACCGGTATCCGAGGTGGGCGATGTGGAAGTCCGGCGCGGCGTAGATGGCGCCTCCAGGCTGCGTTGTGCCGTTGCCGGTGGCTCCGATCGGACCCGAGAGAGCCAGCCCGATGGCATTGCTCACCACGACGGGAAAACCGCTTGCCGTCGAGGCCAGTTGAATCTGATCGGGATTGCGGTAAATCTTGACGCCTCCGAGAACCTGGTGGCTCCAGGCACTGCCCAGGTTGCCGCGCAGCACTGCGCCTGGATGGAACAGGTTCGCGCTCCGCACCTTCTGTCCGACCTGGTAGCCGGCATTCACGTACGGGGAATTCGCAGGCAGCACGTACACGCCCGGGTTCGTCAGTAAGTACTCGCCCGCTCGAAACTCGACCGAAGTAAATCCGAGGGCATTGGAAGCGAGCGGCGCCTTCACGATCTGCTGGAATCCGTTGAACCGCACGTCGTCGTCCCAGAGAAACCGCATGTTGTCGGCGAACACCTCCTCCATCCGGCCGCCACGCATGGAGAACCTAGAGCTCGGATGAAAGTCGATGTAAGCCTCAGCGATCGAGAATGGGTGTTTGGCGGCCAGACCGGCCATGTCCTGGTCGTTGGTGATCGCGTTGTTAAGCGGACCGGTCGAAAGCTGCATGTGGAAACGGAAGCGCGGATCGATCTCTTTGTCCACGTTCATGCGCAGGCGGTAGCGACTGCGGACATTTTGCAGCGGCGGCGCGATTTCGTTGGCGGAACGCGCCTGCACGTCGAGCCGGTAGCGGAAGTCTCCGCTGAAGCGGAAGCCGCCGAGGTTCCTCAGTCCTTCATCGGCCGTCTTGGCCAGTTGCTCCAGGCTGACAGTAGTCTTCGTACCGGATCCCTGGGCAGGCTCCTGTGGCTGGCGATTCTTGGCAGACGAAAGCGCCTGCCCCACACCCTGAGACTGCACGATGCCAGCGAGTTGCTCGAGGAGTGCGCCCTGCTCGGCGAGCTTGGCACGGAGTTCGTCGATTTCCGCCCGTTGAAGCGTGACCTGCTCCTTCAGCGCGCGGACCTCATCATCGGCCGCGCTCTCGGCGTGAGAACGAGGCGCGGACCCCAACAACAGGGCGGCCATAGCCGCAATTGCGATCGTTTTGAGCATGTGCGGATTCGTTTCGATTGAGAAAGAAATCGACTACCAACCAATTACGATAACGCGCCGCTGCAAGGACAAAGTTGCAGTCTCATGACGGTTCGGTTACAGCCAGAGGAAGGGTCAGCGTGAAACGCGATCCTTTGCCGAGTTGGCTCTCAACAGCGACGGCGCCGCCCATCCTTTCCACGATGTGCTTCACAATCGACAGCCCCAGCCCCGTGCCGCCCACCTCCCGCGATCGCGCCTTGTCCACGCGATAGAAGCGCTCGAAGATGCGCGGCAGGTCCTCGGACGGGATGCCGATCCCGTTGTCCGCAACGGTTATGTGCAGCCTGCCATCGCTGGTCCGCTCCGTCTCGATCCAGACTTCGCCGCCAGGACGGTTGAATTTCACCGCGTTGTCGAGGAGGTTCACCAAAGCCTGTTCCAGCCGGATCCGGCCTCCGATGACGTACTCATCGGCGAGCCGGCCGCGATGGATTCGGATCTCGCGGGCACGCGCTTCGGGCTCCACATTCCCAAGCGCCGTTTCGATCGCTTCCCGCACGGAGATCCGGGCCGGCGGCGGGACAGGCTCGGCGGATTCGAGTTCCGAGAGGACCAGAAGGTCGGCCGCGATGTTGTTCAACCGCAGCGTATGAGCCCGGATGATCTCGAGAAACCTGCGGTTGTTCTCCATGTCCTCGAGGCCGCCGTCCAGAAGCGTTTCGGTATAGCCCTGGATCGCCGCCAGCGGCGTGCGCAGTTCGTGCGACACGTTGGCCACGAAGTCGCGCCTTACCCGCTCCAGGCGTTCCAGATCGGTGATGTCATGCAGAACAGCGATAGCGCCTCTCCGCGACCGGGCCTCGAGCGGCGCCGCCTGGATCTCGAACGCATGGCCGTCGGCCGCCGCAAGCTGGAGGCGCTGTTTTTGAAACTCGCCCGTCACCAGCGCGCGGGACAGCATATCCAGGAACTGCGGGTCCCTCACCAATTCCAGCAAGGGGAGCCGCTCGGGGATGGGCAGGCGCGCTCCCACCGCCCGGGCGAAAGCCTCGTTGCAGAAAGTCACGCAGAGCTCATTGTCCACCGCCAGAACGCCTTCGACCATGCTTGACAGGATCGCCTCGCGCCGCGCGGATTCCAGCCTCAGCCGGTCCACCATTTCGCGCAGTTGCTCCGCCATCCTGTTGAGCGAACGCGCCAGGTCTCCGAGTTCGTCGGCCGGCTCGGGCGCCAGCGTTTCCGAGAATCGCGCGTGGACCAGGCCCTCGGCGAATGACTGGAGCCGCCGGATCCGCCGTGTGAGCGACCTGGAGATGAGATAGGCCGCGGCCAACATGACCGTGGCGGCCAGCAACGAAGCCCTCAGGATCCGCCAGCGCACGGCGGAGATGGCCGCGTCCAACTCCCGCACTGGCACCGCTAGCCGCAGCACGTAGCCGGGCTCGCCTTTGTAAGTTGCCGGCACCGCGAGATACACCAGGTCGCGGTTGAGGGTGGCGCTGTAACGGACTGCCACCCCACGGCGCCCTTCCAGCGCTGCGCGAACTTCGGGCCTCCCGGCGTGATTCTCCATGGTTCGGGCATCGTGCTCGGAATCGGCCAGGACCGTTCCCCGCGGATCGATGACAGTGACTCGCGATTGCCCCCTTCGGTGCATGTCCCTGGCCCACCGGCCGAGGTCCGCCGAGGCGGCGCTGCCCAGATCCTCTTTGACGATCCTCGCCTGTGCCTCCAACTGGCGTTCAACGCTTCCCACTTCCCGGGTTGCGGTGAAGCGTGTTAAGTACGAATCGAGAACGAAGACGGTCACGGCGATCAGCGCGAAAGCGCTCAGGAACAGCTTCCGAAAGATGGGGCTGCGCAGCGTCATGGCTCAGCCGTCGCAATCGGGGGCGCCGAAGCAGCGGCTCTCGGGTTAGCTGCGAAGCTCGGCATGATGACGCACGTCGATCCCCTGCACCAGGAACAGGACGTCCTCCGCGATGTTGGTGGCATGGTCGGCGATGCGCTCCAGATTGCGGGCGACGAACAGCAGATCGAGAGCGCGGGAGATGGTCGATGGCTCGTGTTCCATGAAACGAACAAGCTCCCCGTAAATGGCGTCCCGCAGGTCGTCGACCGCATCGTCGGAGACGAGCACGTTGCGCGCGAGTTCCGGATCGCGCCTGACGAAGGAGTCGAGACTGTTTCGTACCATCGATTCCACCAGCCGGGCCATCCGGGGGATGTCGATGAGGGGTTTAATCGCGGGCTGCCGCAGCAGGGAGAGGGCGCGTTCGACAATGTTCACCGCCAGGTCGCCCATCCGTTCCAGGTCGTTGTTGATCTTGATGGCGGCGGTCAGGAAGCGCAGATCCTTGGCCATCGGCTGCTGGAGCGCGAGCAGTTGCGTCGCCAGGTCGTCGATCTCGATCTCCATCTGGTTGATCCGCGCTTCGTTCAGAAGCACCCGCTGTGCGCGCCCTTCGTCCCTCGCGGTGAGCGACAGCACGCTCGCGTGAATCGCCGACTCCACCAAACCCGCCATCTCCAGCAGGCGCCGCTGCAATTCCTCAAGTGCTTCCTGAAAGTGACGCAATCCGCCGCTCCCCTGCCGACTTCAGTCTAACCGAACCGCCCGGTGATGTAATCTTCCGTTTGTTTCTTCGAAGGGTTCGTGAAAACCACCTTCGTTCGATCGAATTCTATGAGCTTGCCCAGAAGGAAGAAACCGGTGTACTCGGCCACCCGCGCAGCCTGTTGCATGTTGTGCGTGACAATAACGATGGTGCAATTGTCCTTCAGCGTGAAAAGAAGTTCCTCGATTTTGGCCGTGGCTATCGGGTCCAGCGCCGAGCATGGCTCGTCCAGCAACAGGACTTCCGGGTTCACGGCCAGCGCCCGGGCGATGCACAAGCGCTGCTGCTGGCCGCCGGAAAGAGCGTAAGCCGATTTGTGCAGATGGTCTTTCACCTCGTCCCAAAGCGCCGCCCGGCGAAGGCTCTGCTCCACCGCATCCCTCAGCGCCGCCCGGTTCAGATGTGCGTTGACGCGCAAGCCGTAAGCGACATTGTCGAAGATCGACTTCGGAAACGGATTGGACTTCTGGAACAGCATGCCCACCCGGCGTCGGAGCTGCACCACATCCATCCGGAGGATGTTCTCCTCATCGAGCAGCACCTCGCCCTCCGCGCGGGCGTGACGGACGGTCTCGTACATGCGATTTAGAGTGCGCAAGAAGGTAGACTTCCCGCAACCGGACGGGCCGATAAGGGCGGTGACGCGGTTCTTGGGAATCTCCAGGCTGATGTCAAACAGCGCCTGGTGCGAACCGTAGTGGAAGTTCAGGTTGGAGACCCGCATCTTCGGGTCGAAGTCCCACGGCCTCCGCAACGGGGTGTCCGAACTCGGATCCTGGCTCTGCGTACCCAGCATGAGAGTAGGGTTCTCTTCCAGTGTCATGATTACGAGCCTCGCGCGGCCTTGGGCGAGAGCACCAAGCGGGCGGTGACGTTGGCCAATAGCATCAGACCGAGCAGCACCAGGCCCGCAGCCCAGGCCTGCCGGTGCCAGTCGTCATAGGGAGCGATCGCATAGGTGAAAATCATGACCGGCAGCGAGGCCGCTGGTTGATCCCAGCCCTGGCTCCAGTAGCGGTTGTTGAAGCTGGTAAAGAGCAGCGGAGCGGTCTCCGCCGCCACGCGAGCCACGCCCAGAATGACTCCTGTAAGGACCCCGCGGATGGCTGCGGGAATGACCACCGTGACCACGGTCCGGCATTTACTCGCCCCCAGCGCCAGCGCACCCTCGCGCAGGCTGTGCGGTACCGCCCGAAGGAACTGCTCCGTGCTTCGCACCGTGATGGGAACGATCATCACGCTGAGCGCGAGAGCGCCGGCCAGGGTGGAGAAACGCTTCATCGGCACCACGACCACGGCATAGGCGAAGATGCCGATGACGATGGAGGGCACGCCGTTCAGAAGGTCGGCCGTGTAGCGGATCAAGAAGGAATACCTCCTGCCGCCAAACTCCGCGAGGTAAATGCCTCCGACAAACCCAACTGGCACGCCGATAAGCGAGGCCAGCAGCACCAGTCGCGCGCTGCCCGTGATCGCGTTCGCCATCCCGCCGCCAGGCTCTCCGACCGGCTTGGGCAGTTGGGTGAAGAAGTCCCAGTTGATCGACCGCGCGCCGTTCCAGACAAGATAGCCGAGGATGAAAAACAGCACCGACACCGTCGCGAGAGCACACAACGCTGTCAGGCTGAACATCAAACTGTTGACGGCCTTCCGCCAGTAAGAATGGAAACTCATTGCTGCGACGTCCCGCGGCGGGTAGTCATCAGGATCAGCAGCCTGGCCATCGCGTTGATCGCGATGGTAAGTGCGAACAAGACGAGGCCCAACTGGATCAGCGCGCTCAGGTGGAGGTCCTCAGTCGCTTCGGTGAACTCGTTGGCGATCACCGCCGCAATCGAGTAGCCCGGTTCGAACAACGAAGCGCTGATCTTCGGGTCGTTGCCGATCACCATGGTGACGGCCATCGTCTCGCCGAGCGCCCGAGACAAAGCGAGGAAGACGGAGCCGATGATACCGAGCCTCGCGTACGGCACCACCGCCTGCCAGGTCGCTTCCCAGCGCGTGGCACCGAGCGCAAGGGCGGCCTCGCGCTGCTCGCGCGGCACCGCCAGCAACGCTTCCCGGGAAATGGAAACGATGAAGGGGAGGATCATGATCGCCAGAATCAGGCTGGCGGCGAGAATCCCCACGCCGTACCTCGGCCCCTGGAAGAAGGGTAGGAAGCCCAAGCGGTCGCCGAGAAACGGCTGCGCCTGCTCCCGCAGGAACGGCACGAGGATGAAGACGGCCAGAAGCCCGTAGATCACGCTCGGCACGGCCGCCAGCAATTCCACCACGAACGTCAGCCCATCCGAGATCCCGGGGGGCGCAAGCTCGGCCAGAAAGATGGCCGCTCCCAGACCGACGGGCACCGCGATCAGCAGCGCGACGAACGAGGTAATGACGGTGCCGTAGATGAACGGAAGCGCGCCAAAATCGCCCGCGATCGGATCCCAGGTGCGGGTCAGCAGGAAGCTCCAGCCGAACCTCGCGCGAGAAACCGCCGAGCTGCTGTACAGCTCGAAGACCAGGGCCAAGGTGAGCAGAAGGATGCTGGAGGCAAACGCCAGCGTAACGAGGTGAGCGAGCCGGTCCCCGCCGTAAAGACGTCGCAGCAGCTCCCTCACGGGCCGCGCCAGGCCTCCGTTGCTCAGGGTTGCGGCGGGACTGGCCATGCTATTGGATCCGGGGAACGGTATTCAATTCCTTGGCAGCCGTGGACTCACGCCGGTCACGTTGTGGGCGGGCGCTGCGGGCCTTGCTCTGTTGATTACACTCCGAGAGCACATTACCGGCTGACAGCGCAGGCAGCGCCAGAGCCGGCGTGATGAGTTTCACGCTGAGGCTCCCGACCCTTATTGTCCCATCCGAATATTACAATTCTGTTACAATTCAGTTTCTATCCTGTTGCATAAGTATCGGGTATTCTGTTATTCTTACGTAAAGAAGGAGTTATGGTGCGAGGATGCACGAGATGGGCGATAGCGTTCCTGGCTCTGCCAGGCGCCGGCGTGGCCGGGAAGTTCGCCGTGTGCCTCGAGGACCGGACGGGGCTTCCTCCATCCTCCATCGCCGCCTTCGAGGCGGAGTTTGCTGAACTCGCGCCGGCGGCCGTGATTCGACAGGACGCTTGCGCCAGCGCCGCGGGGACCATCCAAGTGGTGATCCGCTTCAACCCTCCCCCGAGTCACCCTGGCGCGCTCGGCCTCGCCTATAGAGCCGGACCGCGAATCTTGCCCCGGCTGGAGATCTGCCTGAGTCCCATTCTCCGTATCCTGCATGGAAGGCTCTCCTCCGACTCCGTTGGCAGGACCTTGGCCCGCGTCGCGGCCCACGAGTTCGGCCACTATGTCTTGCAGGAGCCAGCCCATCACGCCAGCGGATTGATGCGTGAAGGCTTTCCTGAGTGGCAACTTGCCGGCGAGGATTCCCGCCCATTCCGGCTGGCGCGGGATTTCTCCGGGCGCTGAAGGCAAAAGCCGCCAACCCTCAGGCTGGCGGCTGGTGAAGGGACGGCAGGAGTCCCTAAAAGCGCAGCCGTGCTCCGAACTGCAAGGTCCGCGGCCCACCGACCGTACTGGTGATCGTGTTGAACTCCGAGTCGGACAGGTCGTTGGAGGGCAGCGCGAAGTTGACATTGTTGAAGACGTTGAACGCCTCCCAGCGCAGCTCGATGGCGACGCGCTCGGTCACCTTCGTCTCCTTCGCAAGGGCCATGTCGAACCGCATCTGCCGCGGCCCGCGCAGCACGTTCCGCCCGAGGTTGCCGAACCCGCCGCCCGGCGAAACCAGCGCTGCCTTGTTGAAATAGGCCTCTGTCTTGTCTGCCCCGCTTTTCTTAAGGTCGTCGAGAGTCGCGCCCGGCGCCAGGCTCGGCCTGCCGAAACCCAGGCGGAACAGCCCGCCAGATCCTGAGCCGAGCGCCGCCAGCGCGGCCGGGGTGTTGGCCTCCGGTTCCGGATAGAAGATAGAGAAGGGAGCGCCGGTCTGCGCTTGCACAAACCCGCTCAACTGCCAGCCCTGCTTGACCAGCGACTTCGACGCGAAGCCGGGTAGCTGGTAGGAGTAGCTGACCGAAAAGCGGTGCGTGCGATCCAGGTCCGACAGGCCGCGGTTCGCCCGCAGGTTCCGCTGGTCACCCTGCACTACGAAACCGGCGTTCGGCACGTCCGGGCGGCCACTGCCGGCTGTCGAACCCGGATCGACCGACGAGTAGTCGATCGCCTTGGAGAAGGTGTATGCTGCTCGGAACTGCAAGCCGCTCGTGAATCGCTTGTTCACCGCAAGCTGCATCCCGTGGTAAATCGAGTTGGCGCTCGACTGGAGCAGCAGCGCCTCCGGGATGTTGAAGCCCAGAATCGGAGCGCGCGCCTCGAACGGAATCATAACGCTCGATGTTGCCGAGCTGGGATTCCGCCCGAAGTTCAGGTCCACTTGACCCGTAACCGGGTTGACGAATCCAAACGCCTTGCCCAGCCCGCGCTCGCGAGCGGTAGCGCCCTCGTTGAGCGGGCCGCGCGGAGACCCCGCGGCCACGTACGCGCGGTTAAACCGCTCGTAGACGAAATCCGGCGTGTTCGGGTCGTTCATGTCGTAGCTCTGGTTGAAAGCCAGTGCTTGAAGCAGCTTGGTGCCCTTTGTCCCCGTATAACGGATGTCGAACATCAGGTCCCTGGCAAACTCGTACTGGACGCCGAAGTTCCACTGCTGGATGTAGGGAGTCCTCAGGTTGCGATCTACAGCGCGGAACTCGAACGTCTCGGCGACGTTGCCGAGCACCGGCTGGCCGGTGGACGGATCGGTCGGGTTCGCCGAGCCGTCGGCGCCCTTGGCTACGCCGGTCCCGTCCCGAAGCTGGTAGTTGCCGCTCGCTCCGCCGAGGAACACGATCCGCATGGGGAGGAACTGGCTGAACGGCAGCGACGGATCCTGCTGTGAGAATGCGGTGCGCATCGGGACCGCTCCGGATGGAGCCGTTACTTCGATCTCGCGGAGGAACGGATAGTTGCTGAAGACCGTGTTCATGAACGCGGCCGATGGCCGGTCATAGAAGATGCCATAGCCGCCGCGGAATACCAGCTTGCCGCTTTCGAAGGGGGAGTAGGCAAACCCGAACCGGGGCTGGAAGTTGTTCAGGTC
>CAYZJD010000012.1:0-2773 GCA_964478455.1 uncultured Solibacteraceae bacterium
CCACTGGCGCGCCAGCCAGCCGATGGCGAGCAGGATCGCGCCCCAGCCGAGCGTTGCCAGGCGCGCCACGCGCAAATAGTGGGATTCGGTCCGGACCATGCCGCGCCGCGCCGCCGCTGTCCGGTAGAAGTCCATTACGCTCGTCGAGGCCAGCGAGTTGAGGGCCGCGCTCAAGTTGGACATCGCGGCCGCAAGGATGGCGGCGATCACCAGCCCGCCCAGCCCGTGCGGCAGATGACGCCAGACAAAATCGGGATACACGCGATCCATCGGATCCGGCGGAGGCGTGGCCGAACCCTGATAGTAAACGTAGAGCATCACGCCGATGATTAGAAAAAGGCTGAATTGGAGGAAAATCACCACCCAGCTTGCGAGCAGCGCCGCGCGGCTCTCCCGCTCGCTGCGCGCGGCCAGGAGCCGCTGTACCATAAGCTGCTCGGTGCCGTGGCTGGCGGTGGTGAGGAAGCAGCCGCCCAGAACTCCCGCCCAAAAGGTGTACGTGCGGGAGAAGAAATCGCGGGAAAACTCGAAGTGGAAATCGAAGACGTTGAGCTTGCCCGCCTGGGTGGCGGCGCTCCACACCTGCTCCCACCCTCCGGGAATCTTGTCGAGAATGACGAAGAAACTGAGCGCCGCGCCGGACAGGTAGAGGAACATTTGCACCACGTCGGTCCAGATCACCGCCGTCATTCCGCCTTCAAAGGTGTAGAACAACGTGAGGCAGACGATCAGGAGGATGGAGGCGGCTTCGCCGGTGCCGAGCACGATCGAGACGACGATGGAGATGGCGAACACGCGGACGCCCTCGGCCAACGCCCGCAGCAGGAGGAACAGCCCGGCGGTGAGCCGGCGCAACCGCGGGCCGAAGCGGACCTCGATCAGCTCGTAGGCGGTGTACATCTCCCCGCGGAAATAGCTAGGGAGGAACAGCGCCGCGATGACAATCCTCGCCAGCAGATAACCGAAAACCACTTGCAGGAAACCGAGGTTGCCGGCGAAGGCGAGCGCGGGCGTGCCGATCACCGTCAGCGTGCTCGTCTCGGCCGACACGATAGACAGCGCAATCGCCCACCAGGGAGCCGAGCGGCCACCGAGAAAATAATCCTTGAGCGACTTCTGCGTGCGCCGGAAGCGCGCCCCGAACCAGGTGATCCCAGCCAAGTAGACAAGGATCACCGTGAAGTCGAGGGCGCGCATGGGAAAACGGGGATTCTAGCACAGCGCGGTGGAGCGGGCTTCCCGGCCTTCCCCGAGAGTTTCTACATTTCTGGCCCTGAGCCAGGGTGGATGTGGAGCGCGCCGTCTTGCGGGCCGCGCCGGCAGTCCTGCCGGCGGATGGCTGCGGCGGACGCCGCGCCGGACCTTCTGCCGGCGCAACCGCCGGCATGGCCGGCCCGGCGGCCGGCTCCACCGAGGAGCGTCAGCAGCTCCCGGCGCAGGCCGGGACCTGAGCCACAAGCGGCGTGGCGGGAAACAATCCGCCCGCGGGAGACATCTAATGGTGATGGGACTGGACCAAAAACCGTCTGGAATGTTGCAGGGTCGATTTTGGATCGGATATACTCCCGAGTTGCACGTTCGGCGGAGGCCGGACGAATATGATGGATGGCCGGCAATGGAGAGGCCGGCCTGGCACCACAGATCATCTCAGGAGGCCAGCGTGCTCGTTCAACCGTCGAAGCGGTTCGCGATCGTGGCTGTCGCCACGCTGCTCGCAATCCCTGCCCTACGGGGCCAAGCGCCCCAGAAGAACTGGAAAGACCGGGGCGAATACGACCTGTACGATTCAATCACCAAGGAGGCCGCCGCGGCCAAGAAACTCGAGCTTCTGAACACTTGGAAGGAGAAGTATCCGGCCACCGACTTCAAGCAGGAGCGGCTTGGGCTTTACCTGACCACCTACCAGGCGCTGAACCAGCCGGCCAAGATGGTGGAGACGGCGCAGGAGATGCTGGCCAACGATCCGAAAGACCTCCAGGCGCTGTACTGGATCGCCTTCCTGACGCCCAGCCTTGGCAAGAATACCGAGGACGTTCTCCAGCCGGGGGAGAAGGCGGCCAGCGGGCTGCTGTCGAACCTGGACACGTTCTTCGCTCCGGAAAAGAAGCCGCCACAGGCGACCGAAGCCGACTGGAAGAAGGCGCGGACCGACATGGAAGCGGCGGCGCAGAAGACGCTGGGCTGGATCGCGATGCAGCGCAAGAACAACGAGGAGGCCGCCAAGTCGTTCCGGAGCAGCCTCAACCTGAATCCGAATGCGGGAGAGGTTTCCTACTGGCTGGGCACGGTGCTGCTGGCGACACGCAAAGCGGAGAACATCTCGCCCGCCCTCTACCACTTCGCGCGCGCCACATCCTTTGAAGGCCAGGGCGCCTTGGTTCCGCAGGGACGGCAGGAAGTCGGCAAGTACCTGGAGAAGGTTTACACGAACTTCCACGGAGATCGGAGCGGTCTCGACGAGTTGCTCGCCAGGGCGAAGGTGAGCGCCATTCCGCCGGACGACTTCAAGATCGAGAGCAGTTACGAGATTGCGGCCAGGAAAGAGGAAGAATTCAAGAAGACCAACCCGATGCTGGCGCTCTGGATGAGCGTGAAGAAGGAATTGACGGGGCCGAACGGCCAGGCCTACTTCGAGAGCAGCGTCAAGGGCGCGGGGCTGCCCGGGGGCGCCGAAGGCATCCAGAAGTTCAAGGGCAAACTGATCTCGCAGAAGCCGGCGCGGAATCCCAAGGAATTGGTGATCGGCATTGCGGATCCCAACACACCCGAAGTG
>CAYZJD010000012.1:2783-27179 GCA_964478455.1 uncultured Solibacteraceae bacterium
CTCACCGGCAGGGCCGAGGCGGGGACGGAGATTGCCTTTGAGGGAGTGGCGTCGGCGTTCACGCGGGAACCGTTCATGGTGACCTTCGACGTCGAGAAGGCTCAACTCCAGGGATGGCCGGCGCCCGCTCCTGCCGCCAAGAAGGCGCCGAAGAAGGCCGTTAAGAAGAAATGAGATTCGCGGGCGGCTTCTTCAAGCTGCCCGCGGCAGGTTGGGGAGCTGCCCCACTGGCTGCTTCAAACTGCGTGCTTTTGTCTTCTCCGCACTCGAGAGGATCAAACTGAACACGAGTTTTTCCACGGGGCCCGTGCGCACCCCGGACTCGTCAAGCAGCTTGTAGTAGCGGACGACTTGGGAGGCCGAAACCGGAAACAGCCGCGAGGGTGGAGCACTGGCGATCGCCGTCAGCACGAGCACGCCGAGAGCCGCCACGGCCCAGAGCCGCTTGCGCCTCCTTCGATTCCCTCCGCTCATGTCCATATAGACGAGAAACCGAGGCGAAGGGTTAGCGCGTGTGAACGCATCGCGCTCGGCAGTGTCAGACCATGACAAGCGGGGAGGCCTAGTCTACCGGCCAGCCGGGAAAGCTCACGCCACGGGGGCCTTTAATAGACGGTGGTATTGGCCGAGACGACGCGGCCGTTGCGCAGCAAGATGAACGTGGCGAGATTCGGCTCGCTCTGGAGGTACACCCACGTTTCCAGGAGGCGGCCGCCTTCCACCACGGTGGTTCGCATGGTGGGACGGCCATAGATCGATTGCAGGGCGGACTTTTCCGTCCCGATGGCAATCTCCTGTCCTTGAGGGAACCTCCGGACCGGCTTGGCGGGGCCAATGACGGGCGCCGCGGCTGGGGCCGCATCGGGCGCTGAGGAGGATTCCACGGGCGGCATGCCGCCGGGGGTCCTGCCTGACGGTTTTGCCGCGCCTGCTTTGCCACCTGGCTCCGCCGCCGCCTCCGGCGCTCCAGTGGCGGGTGGCACGCCTTCCGGAGTGATTTCACGCAGACCCGGCTTCTCCCCGAACGGACCCCACAACAAGAACGCCACCAGGCCGACGACGAGCATAACGGCCACGGTGACGAGCGCGCCAATGTTCTTCATTACATTCCTCCGCGGTGCGCACATCGAGTGCGTAATCTCATTCTAAGTCATTCCGAAGGGGCGGACGCCGGGAAAAAGGAGTGCCATCACTCATGGACCCGATCGGCAAGACCACAGCGCGGCGTGGCCGCAGCCAAGCCAATTCACCACGGAGGCGCGGAGAACACAGAGATTCTTTCAGAAATCCTCTGGCCTTCCTCTGTGCCCTCCGTGTCTCTGTGGTGGTCAGGGAATCTTCGCCAGGCACAACGATTGTGCGCGGTAGTATTACAGGGCTTCTCATCATGCTCCCATGCTGCCGGCTTCGCCGTACATGGCGACGATGTTGGCGGGCGGCGTATCGGCCTGAATATTGTGGGTGGGCGAGAGGATGTAATCGCCGCCCCGCCCCAGCACGCGGATTCGCTCGCGAGTGACGTGGCGCACCTCCTCCTCGGTTCCGAATGGCAGGGTCGTCTGGACATCCATGCCCCCGTGAAAGCACAGGCGGCCGCCGAAGGCGTTCTTGATCTCGACGGGGTCCATGCCCTCGGCGCTGAACTGGAGGACATCGAGGACGTCCACGCCAAGATCGATCAGCGCGGGGATAAAGGGCCGGACGGCGCCGCAGGAGTGATACATCACCCGCGAGCCAAAGTCGTGAACGCGGCGGTTGAGCCGCTCGTGGTGCGGAGCAACAAGATCGCGCCAGAGCCGCTCGGACATGAGCCGGCCGCGCTGGTGCGCGATGTCGTCGCTGGTCCAAACAAGATCGATGCGATCGCCGGCGGCGGCCATGACGCGGTCGAGCATGGCGAGATAAAAATCGGCGACGCGGCGCATGATTTCCCAAGCGATCTCTGGCCGCTCAACCATGTCGATGAGGAACCGCTCCATACCGCGCAGGTACCAGGCGATTTCGAAGATGCCTCCGGGATCGCCGAATTCCTCGAGGGCGATGGCATAGCTGCCCTCCCCATCCAGCCGGCGGATTTCTTCGGCGAGGCCCCCGGCGTCCCACCATTCGGGATTGGGCCACGGGAAGCGCACGAGTTCGCTCGCATCGCGCAGACCGGCCAGCGGATGCTCGACAATCTCGTCGTAGGCGCCTCGGGGATTAGCGACGGAGCGGCGGCGGACGCCCCAGGCATCAGACCAGCTTTCATCGGCGTGGCGAGGGAAAGGCGGGCCAACGTACGGCTGGCGCGGATGGCGGAGATCGATGCCCAGCTTGCGGAGAACTGCCTCCTGGCCGCTCAGACAGAGATGCGCTTCGAGGTTGGCCCAGGTCTCCGGCGTAGCGAGGAAATCGACCGGGACGCGGTCCGTGTCTTTGTGATCGAGCGCCAGCAGGACCCGTTCGCGCGGAGTGAGAGCGCCCTTGGCCATCCCAACGAGCATAGCCGGATCACAGCCGGCCCGACACCTGATAGAATGCGGCCCCAGGAGGGCGGGATGAGCAGGACAGTAACTTCACGCCGCAGTTTTCTTCACGCCGGAGCGGGCGCGTCGCTCGCGGCGCTTGCGCATGCGGTGATTGCCGGCACCAGCAGCGCGTCGGAAACGGGGCTGCCCACGCGGGTGCTAGGCGCAACGGGCGTCCGCGTGTCGATCCTGTGCCTGGGTGGGTGGCACGTCGGGGCTATCAAGGACGACAGCGAATCGATCCGGCTGATGCACGCGGCCATCGACGAAGGCATGACGTTCTTCGACAACTCGTGGGACTACCATGACGGGCGGTCGGAAGAGGTGATGGGCCGCGCGCTGGAGATGGATGGCAAGCGCCAGAAGGTGTTCCTGATGACGAAGTGCTGCGGGCGCGACTACGCCGAGGCGATGAAGCACCTCGAGGATAGCTTGCGGCGCTTACGGACCGATCGCATCGACCTATGGCAGTTTCACGAGATCGTTTACGACAACGATCCGGACTGGATATTCGACAAAGGCGCGATCCGCGCGGCCGAGGAGGCGCGCAAGCAGGGCAAGGTGCGGTTCATCGGCTTCACCGGCCACAAGGATCCGCGGATCCATCTGAAGATGCTGGGCAAGCCGTTTGCCTGGGACACGGCGCAGATGCCGATCAACCTGATGGACGCGCACTACCGCAGCTTCCAGAACGAGGTCGTTCCGGTTTGCCTCCAAAAGAACGTAGGAGTGGTGGGGATGAAAGGCCTGGCGGGCGGCTTTCCCGGCGGCACGCTGGTCAGCCGGGCGGGGCTGACGCCCGAGGAGTGCTACCGCTACTGCCTGAGCCTGCCGGTAGCGACGCAGGTGGTGGGCATGTTGAGCATGGAGCAGTTCCGGCAGAATGTCGCGATCTCCAGGGGTTTCCGGCCGATGACAGGCGAGGAGATGGCGGAGGCTCGGGAACGGGTGAAGACGGTGGCGGGCGACGGCCGGTTCGAATTGTTCAAGTCGACCAACCTGTTTGACGGCCCGGTCCACCGGCGGCAGCACGGCTTCGCAGTGTGACAGAAGGGAGGCCGGAGAGCCACAGCATCGCCAGCGTGACCAGCGCGCTGTGGAGGGCCTGAACGAAGGCCGCGCCGCCGTTGCGCAGGGGCCAGAGCGGCAAGTCCGACCATTGTGACCACGACAGCGCGGCGGCCGTGATGGGGAGAAGCACGCCTCGTCGCCGCGACCTTGCCGCCAGCCAGAAGACGAGGAATCCGAGAAGCGGGCAAGAGAGGCGGAGCACGTAGTAGAGCGCGACTCCAGCTTCGTCGGGAAAGGCATGGTCGCCGCGGATGGTGGCGTAGCCGTGGAGGAACACGGCAATTAGCGAGCGACACACGTCCCGGCGAGCGGAGGTCCCGAAGTGAGTGGCTGCGTCCACGAGCAGGTAGGCCGGCAGCATGGAGGAGGCCAAGGCGAGGGCGGCGGAGAGTCGGGTTCTCACACCGGTACTTATCGGTCGGCTTGGGGGGCAATGTGGGGATTACTCTGCCCGTCTTGTTACCCTACTGCGCAAGCCGGGAGGCGTGGCCTACGGAGTCAGTGGGGGTTTGCTGCTGGTGCGGCTCTCCGTCTTCGCCGGGCGCGCGGAGCAGCTTGTAAAGGATCCGGTGGGAAGGGATGTTGGATTCGACGTACACGACGCCGTCGGCCGAGATCATAAAGTCGCCGTTGTTCGATGCGTGGATGTAGCCTTTCTCCTTGAGGAACCACACCGTGAACAGCAGGTGCTCGCGCGGCAAGGACATCAGGCGCTCGAACTCGAGCAGCGACAGTCCGGGCTTGTCAGGATCGACTCTGCGGCGGTTGTAGAGAAGGCACAGCACGCCGAGGCGGCGGTTGTTCTCACCGCCGACGCCATCGAGGAACTCCTTGAGTTCGAAGATCGCCAGGGGCTGAGTCTGGCGGAGGTGATATTCGGCGTCGTAGACCGCCCGGCGGTCGGGATCGGAGAGAGCGTCAAAGGCCCGCGTAAGCTGGATGAACTTCTCGACGTCGCCCGTGTGAGGGTTGTCCGGGTGGTACCGGGCAACCAGGATCTTGTACACCCGGTGGATGGTTTCCATCTCGGCCGAGGGACTGATCTGGAGCAGTTCGTAGTAATCGATGAACTCTTCGGCGTCCTTCTGCTGCTTCTCACGGCTGTCGCACAGTTCGAGGCCGATGATGCAGCGCGCGCCGAGGCGCATGCAATGACGGACGATGGCGGTTCCTCCGAAGCCGTACTGTTCGAGGCGTACATAGACATACGAACCGGGTGCGACAGGGTCGGTGGTTTCCAGCCGGGCGCCGGACTCAGATAAGTCAAGCCCGCGAGCCCGGAGAGCGCGCGTCTGCCCGTGATGTTCCTGCCACGACAGCGTCACGTCGCAGTCGATGGGATGGCGCTGGTGACGGCGAGACTCGCTGCTTCGATTCATGTGGGTTTCATGCCCTGGCAATCCATGCTGGCCCGCGGAGCTGCCGCCAGCCTGGGACGGCTCAGTTCGTGGTGACAGGGGCATGCCGGTATCCCGTGTACATCTTACGGTCCGGTATCTGAAGTAGCCATTGGTCGGAAGTCCTGTACCCGTACTGCGTCTTCCGTACTACGTCAGATAGGGATCCGACCGGGAGGGCGAGGCTCGTGGCCGGGAAGCCAACCGACAACCGTGTTCTTCATGAATGACTTAGTGGAAGCGCCTGGAGTCGTTGGAGCACGCCGGCGGGCGCCTAGGGGGAACGGCCAACTGAAAGATACTGGTACAACTTGCGCCTGGGGACTATTGATGAGCGGTGTACCGGAAGGGGACGATCGGTTAAACCGGTACGCAAGACGAGCGTTGTCAGAAGGTGTGCCGGAGGTTCGGTCCGCATGGAACAGAAGAGGCCGCTCACGGGCTGGCATGCGCGCCTTGTCGAAAGGGCAAGGAAGCGCCAGTACTTTCTGTTGCCGGCGGTGGTCGCTTCCGGCGTCCTCGTCTTCAGTCTCGCGTTCCTGTTGTGGTCGGAACTGGAACGCGTTGAGGAGTACTCCCGCATCGCCGCACGCCAACTGGGCGCGGCCCGCTCGCTGATGGCGCTGGCCGAGGCGGGTGAAATCCAGGAGAACCAAGGTAATCTCAAGGATCTGGTGCTGGACTGCGGCTATTCGTTTTACCTGTTCTCCGGCGGGCTTCGGGAACATGTGCTGAGCCCGCCGCTTGCCGGAGGGATGCGCGAGCGGCTCAGCGCGTTGATGGCGACCTGGGTCGAGGTGCAGGGGCCGTTGCTGGAGACGTCGGAGCGAGGGAAGGTGGCGCCGCAGCACCGCCTTCTGCTGCAAACGGAAACGCCGCGGCTTGTCGAAGAGTGGGAAGCGCTAGCCGCGCTTCTGGGGGAAAGCCGCCGGACCCTTCAGAGCTGGTTGCTGGCCGCCTTGGTGGCGGCCAGCGCATGGAGCTTCCTCGTCCTTTCGACGGGAGCGGGCATGGCCTGGCTTTACGCGCACCGAGCCGCGACCCTGATGGAACGGGCCGTCCGCAGGGTGAAGGAAAACGGGCCGGCGGCCCTGGCGCCGCTTGCCGGCGAAGACGAGCTTGGCGCGCTGCCGGGGATCTTTGGCGGAATATCCGGCACGATGAGCCGGCTGCTGGCTCTGTATGACCAGCACAGCCAGGCGGTGGCGAGGATGCTCGAATGCGTGCCGTCCGGCATCCTGGTGCTATCTTCCGACCAGCGCGTGCTGGCGATCAACCACGCCTTTCGCGCGCTGGTCCGGGTTGGCGACGGGGCTCGCGGACAGCCGTTGCAGAAGATACTACCCCCGGGCCCGCTGTTACAGTGGATCACGCAGGCTGCACAGTATCAGGGCTGGCCGTCGTCCTTTTCGACTGAAATCAAGGAAGAACCCGGCGGGACGCTCCGTGCGGCACTGACGCGGATCGAGTCACGTCCGGAGACGGGATCCCTGCTGCTGGTGGCGGTGAGCCGGGCGGCGGAAGCCGCGAGCGCGGAAGCCGAAGCGGCCCAGTTCCGGCGACTGTACCAGAAGCTGCTGGAGAATATCTCGGACGGGATTCTGGTGGTGGGCGATGACGGCCTCGTCCGTGATGCCAACGATGTGGCGGCGAAAATGTTCGGGTGCGCCCGGAGCGAGCTGGCATCAAAGCCGCTGAAGGCGCTTGCTCCGGGCAAGCCCGAGGACGGGCGACGGCTTCTGGAGGAATACCTCCGGCCGGGCAGGTGGAGGCTGGATGGAAGCCAGGTCGAATTCGATTTCCGGAAGAAGGACGGGACGGCGTTCCCCGCCTCCGTGCGGCTGACCGAGTGCCGCGAGGGCGGCCGCCACGTCTTCGTACTGAGCCTGCGCGACATCACCGAGAACCGGCTGGCCGACTTGCTGGCGCGAGACCGGCTGCAAGTGATCGAGATGATCGCGCGCAACCAGCCGCTCGACAAGGTGTTGGCGGCGCTGACGCAGATGGTGGAGCACCAGATGCCAGGGGCGCGCTGCGTCATCATGCTGCGGCGCGAGGACCGGCTATACCCGGCGGCGGCTCCGAGCCTGCCGGAGAGCTTTGTGCGCTCGCTGATGGACATGCCGCTGGAGCCGGCGCTGGCCTCCTGCGCCACCGCGGTTGTCGAAGGGAAGCCGGCCACGGTGGCCGATATTGGCAGCGATCCGAACTGGAGCGAGTACAAGGACGCGGCGCTGCACCACGACCTGCGTGCTTCATGGTCAGTACCGATTTTTTCAAGCGACGGGCTGATCGTTGGCACCATAGCCATTTACAGCCGGCAGAGACACGAGCTGACAAGCGCGCAACTGGAACTGGTGCAAATGGCCTGTCGGCTCGCCTCGGTCTGCATCGAGCAGCGGCAACTGACGGGACAACTGGCCTACCAGGCGCGGCACGACGCCCTTACCGGTTTGCCGAACCGCATCAGCTTCGAGGACTGGGCCAAGCAGACGCTGGCGCACGCTCGGCGGCACGGTCAACCGGCGGGAGTTCTGTCGATCGACCTGGACAGGTTCAAACTGGTCAACGACAAGCTCGGGCACGCTATCGGCGACGGCCTGCTGCGGCAGGTCGCGCGGCGCATGGTCGGTTGCCTGCGGGACACCGACATGGTGGCGCGGTGGGGCGGCGACGAGTTCATGGTCGGCCTCATGGAACTCCGCCACCACGAAGACGCCCAACTGGTGGCGCAGAAGCTGATGGATGCCCTGCGAGGCCCCATCGAGGTGGAAGGACACAAGGTGACGGTGACCGTAACCATCGGCATCTGCATCTTCCCCGAAGACGGGCAGGACCTCGGAGCGCTGCTGCGGAACGCCGACCGGGCGATGTACCGCGCCAAGAACAACGGCCGCAACGGCTTCGAGTACTACCGGCCGGAACTCGGGGACGCGGCGCAGCACCGGCTGGAACTGGAAAGCGAGCTGGCCGGGGCGCTCGATCGAGGCGAGTTGCTGCTGCACTACCAGCCGCAATTCGACGCCGCCAGCGGCCTGCTGGTGGGCCTCGAGGCGCTGCTGCGCTGGCGCCATCCGCGGCTCGGCACGGTTCCGCCGGCGCGGTTTGTGCCGGTGGCCGAGGACAGCGGCCTCATCATTCCTATCGGTGCCTGGGCGCTGGAGGAAGCGTGCCGGCAAATCTGGGACCTGCACCGGCGCCACCCCGTGCCCGTGCGCGTCGCCGTCAACGTGTCAAGCTTACAGTTCGCCCGTTCCGACTTCGTGGATTTCGTCGCTCACACGCTGCACAAGACCGGGATCGATCCCGGCCTGCTGGAGCTGGAACTCACCGAAAGCCTGGTGATGAGCAACGTCGAGGAATCGGCGCCGCGCATGGCGCAGTTGCGGAAGCTCGGCGTCGGGATCTCGATCGACGATTTCGGCACCGGGTACTCGTCGCTGAGCTACCTCCAGCGGCTGCCCATTAACAACCTGAAGATCGACCAGTCGTTCGTGCGCGAGATCGGCGCCTCGGCCAAGACGGCGCCGCTGATCGAGTCGATCGTCTCGCTGGCGCACAGCCTCGGCATGACCACGACCGCCGAAGGAGTGGAAACGACGACCCAACTCAAGGTGCTGCGGACCACCGGCTGCCACCAGGTGCAGGGTTACCTGCTGGGGCCGCCGCTGCCGGTCGAGAAGTTCATCCCGCTGATGACAGTGCCGCTGGCCGGCGCCCGGCGCTCAAATTTCATCGTCGCGATGCCGGCCCCGCAAGGCAACGGATCACGGCCGATGAACGGCGCCAGAATCATCGAGCCGCGGGCCGCCAGCCCCGGCTTGTGCTCCAGGCTGTCGGTCGTTTCCGACGACCTGTCCTGGTCCGCGCCGTGCGAGCCCGTGAGCGGCGAGAACAGCAAGAACGGCTCACCCAAGAAGCCGAACGGAAAGGCCGGCAACGGACGTCCTCCCTGGGAACTCCGCGCGCGCACTCCCCGCCCCGCGAGCCCATAGCGCGCTGGCGCTCGGAGGCTGCTTCCGTCCGAGTTTCCTCTTGACTTCTTGCGAACACTTCGCCCATGATGAGCACCAGGGCAGACAGCGGCCTTCCATAATTGGAGCCGCGCCGGGCCGCCGCGTGGTAGAAGCGTCGGCGCAGCCGGCGTGAGCGTCGTGCCGGACTCTGCCGGCAGAGGGTGAATCGGATGGGAAAGGGGGCGTGCACCATGAACCGAACGAGGTTGTTCACCTCATTCTCGATGGCGGCGTGGATTGTGCTGTTGCTTCTTGCAGTCGCGCTTTCCGGCTTTGCACAGTCCATCTTCGGTAGCTTGACGGGAATCGTTACCGACAAAACGGACGCCGTCATACCGGGCGCCAGGATCACATTGAGGAACGAGGCCTCCGGCGACATCCGCCGGACGGAAGCCAACACCGACGGGTATTTCTCGCTGACCTCCATACCCACCGGAAGCTACACGGTCTCGGTCGAAGCAGCCGGATTCCAAAAATGGGAGCGTGCCGGCATCACCTTCACCGGCGCCGAGAGGCGAACCTTGAACGACATCGTTCTGCAAGTGGCGGCGGCCGCCGAACAAGTTCAGGTGACGGCCACAATCGAGGGGATCGCCCCGGTGGAGTCCGGCGAGAAAGCCTCCGTGCTGAGCGAACGGCAGCTCCAGAACTTCTCGGTGATAGGCCGCAGCGCCACCGAATTCATCAAGATTCTGCCGGGATTCAGCATCGGCGGCACGGGGGTGGAGAACCGTCAGGGTTACACCGGCGAGGTCATGGGAATCAACGGCGCCGGCGAGGCGGGACCCCAGAGTGTCCTCTCATCGAATGCCTTCCTGGTGAACGGCCTGCCCAGCATGTCGCTCGATATCACCGCCGATGGGGCGCACGTCATCGACCCGGGCTGCAACTGCGGCACGCCGGTGAACCCGAATACCGACATGATCCAGGAGTTCAAAGTGCTGACCTCGAATTACAGCGCCGAGAACGCCAAGGGTCCGGCGGTGATGACCAGCATCACCAAGGCCGGAGGCCGTGAGTTTCACGGGCAAGGCTACCTTTACGCCCGGCATTTTTCCATGAACGCCAACGACTGGCTGAACAACAAGCTGGGCACAAAGAAACCGGAGAACAAGTACTTCTACCCCGGGGCCAACATCGGCGGGCCGGTCCTCATACCGGGTTCGGACTTTAACCGGAACCGCGACAAGCTATTTTTCTTTACCGGTTACGAGCATTACTTTCAGACCCTCGATACCGGTATCCTCACGGCTACCCTGCCGACCGAGGGCATGCGCCGCGGCGACTATAGCCCGCAGGAGCTGGCCAAGCTGGGCGAAATCACCGCTTCTGGCGGCCCTCCGTCCGAAATGACCGATCCGCAGTTCCCGGGCGGCATCATACCGCCGAGCGCCCAGGATCCCAGCGGACAGAACCTGATCAAGCTTTTCCCGCTTCCGAACGCGGACCCGAACGCAACCGGCGGCTACAACTACGTCAAGCAGATTCCCCTGGACCAGAACGGCTGGCAGTGGATGTCTCGCGTGGATTACTCGATCAGCGATTACACCAAGCTGTTCGTCCGTTACAACGCGCAGCGGGAGTTGCAGCGATTTCCCGTGGGCTTCTGGTGGCGCAACGCCAATCAGGTGCCCTATCCAAGCGAGATCCACGGCAGGAACCGCTCCGACGCCGTTTCGGTCAGCTTGACCCACGTCTTCAATCCGACCCTCACCAACGAGCTTGTCTTTGGACACACGTTCATCACCTACCCGAACGTGTTCGAAGACCCGAGCAAGGTTGACCGGACGGCCTTGGGTATCCCATTCAAGGGCCTGTACGAGAACAACGTCACGCAGATTCCATCGATGCAGGCCTGGGGAGGCGAATTCGCCACTCTTTACAACCCGGGTGGTTTCGAGGTCGGCGGCAGCAAAGGGCTGTTTGCCGACGCCTACCTGACCTCGGTGAGCAACAACCTCTCCAAGGTCCTCTCCACTCACACGCTGAAGTTCGGCTTCTTTTACGAGCATGTGATTAACAACCAGCCGAACAGCGGAGACACGAACGGAAACATGGAGTTCGCCAATTGGGGCGGGAACACCTCGGGGAACCCTTACGCTGACCTGTTGCTCGGGCGGACGGCGAATTACACGGAGCAGAATTTCAACAACCTGTTCAACCAGGCCTACGATGCATTCGAGTTGTTCGTTCAGGACAGTTGGAAGGTCACGCGGCGGCTGACGCTGGACCTCGGTCTGCGCGCCTCCCATTTTGGAAACTGGTATGACCGGGAAGGCCTTGGGTTCGCGGTGTGGGACCCGGCCTCCTACGACGACAGCCCCGGTGTGCCGCCGGAGGCTTACACCGGGCTCCTATGGAACGCCAGGGATCCCAGGATCCCGTCGTCCGGCTTCCCTGACAGGGCCCTGACCTGGGCCCCACGATTCGGGATGGCCTGGGACTTGTTCGGGACCGGGAAAACAGTCCTGCGCGGCGGCTGGGGCGTCTTCAATTATCACGGCCTGTGGTTCACGCAGGGTCTGTCCGCGCCCGCCGGCGTGCAGCTAAAGTCGATCGGCTCTCTTAACTTCTCCGAAATCGAAGCCACCGATCCGGGCGTCGGGGCGATCGGCACCGATGCCCTGGATCAGAACGACGACAAGGTGTCGCGTACCCATAGCTGGAGCTTCACGGTTTCTCAGCGGCTGCCCGGGGCGAACATGGTCGAGTTGTCCTACGTCGGCAACACCAGCAAGAATGTTCTCAACCAGTGCCAGGTGGGAAGCAACATCAACGCGGTGCCAAAAGGCGCGCTGTTTTCCTACCCGGACAACCCCAACGATCTTGAGACCGTTGAAGATTTCCGCCCCTACCACAACTATCAGGACCTTTGCGTCCTTACACACAATCTGTATCAGAACTACCACGGCTTCCAGGCGAGCTGGCTGCGACAGGTAGGCAAGATCGACGTCCAGGCCAACTACACTTACAGCAAGGGCCTGGGGATCAACACCGTTGACGGGGGCGACGAACTGGATCTTTCACAGAACTACGGTCCGATGGTGAATGACCGCCGCCACATTTTTAATGCCGCATATTCGATCCGGTTGCCCAGTCCGGTGAAGACCCATCCCTTCGGAAAGGCGCTCGCCAACGGCTGGCAGCTCTCGGGAATCACGCAGTTCCAGAGCGGCGTGAACCTGACGGGGAACACCGCGAACAGCTTCAATCTGGATCCCGGTGCTTACGCGTTGCCGAACGGCTACGCCGTGACCAACCGGACGATTGTCGGAACCTCGAACGTCGGGCTGCGCCCGCTGGTCACCTGCGATCCGCGCAAAGGCTTGGGGCAGAACCAGTACGTCAATGGCAACTGCCTGGCACTGCCCACCGTGCCCGGCGTTAACGGACCCATTGTTCCGCCCGAGGTATTCGGCCCGGGCTTCTTCAACAGCGACCTCTCGCTGTTCAAGAACTTCCAGTTCACCGAATCCAGGATGCTCCAGTTCCGGTTCTCGGCTTATAACTTCCTGAACCACCCGCTCTGGACCTTCCGCGGCAGCACCAACAACTTGAACCTTGTCTTCGATGAAACGGGCACAATGGTGAACCCGAACTTCGGTGTCACTACGGAGAAGCTCGGCCACCGGATCATCCAGCTCGCCGTGAAGTATTACTTTTAGCGGGGCGACGTAGGCAGTAAGGGCAGGCCTCTCCTGCTTCGACCCTGGCCGTCCAGCCAGAGTACTCCTGCCATTCGCCGCCATCCCACTACGAGCCCGCTGGCAATCGCCGGTCACCCCAGTTGCTCGTCGCTATCTCCCTCAAACCACGCGCCTTCGCCTCCGCTTCGCTCCTTGACCGCCGCCCGCCCGTGCTACCCTTGCCGCGGACGGCCGCCCGGGAGCAGCCCCCCGCAAACGCGGGGATTTGGGTTTGTTCCGTCATTTTCGTGATTGCGCGTCCCGCGGCGGCTGCAACAGTTTGAAACCACGTGGCCTACGTGGATTCGGCCGTCCGCGTCCCGCGGAGGCCCATCCCCCGCCCATGCGGGGGTTTGGGTGCGAATGGAAATTTCCCTCGTGCGCGTTCTACGGCCGCCTCCGCTGCCCTGATGGGCTGGGGTCAGGAAGGGAGGAGCCTTGAAGTTACACGCGCTGTGCCTGGATCTTCGGGAAGTAGAGCCAGAGGTGGCCGAACTCGTCGTCCTCGCCGAAGATCAGCTCGCCGTCGCGGCCGGTGGCGGCATCTGCGAACGTGTAGCCGTAACGGCGGCGCTCGATGACGGAGACGGCGACGCCGAGGTCGGCCAGGTCGCCCGAGGCCGGATCATAGCGGAACATCTTCGCCAACTCGGGACCGCAGAAGCCGAACAGTCGCCCGTCGTGGGTGACTGCCATCGGCCCGGCGGGTGCAAGCGGCGCTCGACCGAGTGCGGCGCTGAAGCCGCGCTCTTCGTCGAAGGAGAAGAGGCGGCCATCGGGATCGGCCGTGTAAAGCAGTCCGTTCCGCGCATCGCGTGCCCAGAAGAGCGGGCTCTTGTCCCAAGCGCCCTTGGGCAATTCCAGCGCATGGCGCTTCAGCGTGCCAAGCGCCGTGTCGAAGCGCCACAAGTGGTTCGGCCCGTCCAGACCGACGATGCTCCCTTTGGAGGCGACCGCGATGCGCCCGGCGCCGGGGACCTCGCCGGTCACTTTGGCCTTGCCGGTCCGGCAATCCACGGCGAACAGATGATGCGTCGTGATGCCGGCGACGAAGTCTCGCGAAGCGCCGGCGACGGCGTGGAGGATCGCCTCGCCTGCGACGGGCTCGCCCAGGTCGTCGAACTTGGGCCGCTCGAAGCCCCACTCCTGGATGAGGTCGAAGGGCAGCGGCTGCAATGGAGCGGCGAGCACGCGCCCACCGCGCGGGAAGTTGACGCAGGCGAAGAGCCTCTCTTTGCCGCAGCAGACGGCGGCCGTGCGCATAGCGCCGTCAACCGCTCTGAGGTCGAAGATCATGCCGGTGACGCCGTGAAACATGCCGACGAAGATGTGAGACCGCCGGCCGCTGGTGCCGCCGTAGATGATGCCGTCGGAAGCAACATCGAGCGCGGTGATGCGGCTCTCGTCCGGCGGAATGGGAACCGTCGCGCCGGGGAAACAGGTGGGGAAGGCGACCATCGTTCCTTCTTTCATGAACGTCCCGTGGACGATCTCGTCCACCATGGCGCGGACTTCAGGCGCGTTCCAGTCGAACGTGACTTTCTTCTTCTGACTCTGGCTCATGACGGCTTACCCCCACATCCGGATCGGAAGATGAGCGTTCTTACGCTTGCGGCTCACGGGCATTTCGACTTTGAAGATGCCAGATGGCCGGTTGCCCACGTGACCGAAGAACAGGTCGCCGTTGTGGTCCACCGCGCCGCGGGAGACGTATTGCGCGAGACCTGTCGGATGGTCGAGACGCGCGACCTCTTCGCGGGCCAGCGTCTTCGGATCGAGGCGCCAGACCACGCCCTCCCGGTCTTTGTGCCCGGCGGGCAGCGGATTCCACACCGGATCGCGCCAGCGGGAGGCGACGTAGTAAAGCTGGCCGTCGCCGCCGAAGGTGAGCCCGCCGCAGTGATCGACGAAGGTGTCGTGCGGAATCGTGGGATCGCGCTTCTGCGTGGACGGCCCGAGGTCTTCCACCCGCGGCCACTCTCCTTCGTTCGGCCAGATGCGCATCAGCCACGGATTGGCGATCCAGGTGCCGGCGTAGACGCACTCGCCGCTCGGGCAGGGCGCGACGTCGTAGAACACGCTGTGCCAGCCGGTCTGGAACTCGGGGTTGTGCGGCAGGGCGAACGGGGAGTGCTCGAGGCGGTCCTTCTCCGGGTCGTAGCGCACCAGGCGGCCGTAGTCGCTGGTGGTCCAGACGCGGTGCTTCTTGTCGAGGAAGAGCGCCTGGGAGTTGATGGAGCCAATGCGACCGGCGTCGCGGCGCTTGCGCGTTTTCAGGTCGTAGATGATGAAGTGGTCGCGCGGGTAGCTGAGCGCGTAGAGCAGGCCGCGGTCCTCGTCGTGGAGGAGGCAGCGGCAGCCCTCTTTCGGGATGAGCGTGTCCCACCACTTGACCTCGTCGGTCTTGGTGTCGAAGGCCAGCAGGGCGCTTCCTCGGAAGCAGCGCTTCTCGTCGTGCCACGAGCGCCACGGCGAGTAGGCCGGCTGGTCAAACGGCGGGCCGGAGAGGTGGGTGGCCATGTAGAGGATGCCGTCGTGCATCGAGGGCACGAAGCTGTAGTGGATCTTGCACTGCGTGGCGCGGCCCGAATCGCCGGGATCGTCCACTTTCTCGTCGATGGCGAAGAGGTAGTCGAGCGTGTCCTTCTGCTCGTTGTAGCGGACCACCTTCACGACGCCGCCGGGCACGGTCTCGGCGCAGGCGGCGGCGTAGATGCGCCCGTCGGGGCCGACCGACAACGACCAGCAGGTGTCCGAGTCGGGGTGGCCGGTGAATTCGTACCACTTGGTCTTGTAAGGAATGGGGTCTTTCTTGGGGGCCGCGGCTTCTCCCGGCGCCGGCATCGCCAGCCCGGCGGCCAGCGCGCCCGCGCCGCGCCGGACGAAGTCTCTGCGGCCGATGGTGTTGGGCATCGTTGGTTTCCTAGGGAACATGGCTGTTCCTCCCTTATTTGGCGCCGCCCGAAGCGTGCCCGCCGCGAGCGGGAAGCGGAGGCGGCTGAAACCGCTCCTGACAGAATCGGACTTTAGCACATGCAAGTCGTGGAGCGGGCAACCACTCTCGGCAGGCGACAGCGCTTCCCCCGCCGATGCAGAAACTGCGACGGCGAGACGCGCGACTCAGCCGGCGCGGCCTGTTCGGTGGGCTTCAAAGTCGAAGAGGGCATCCTTGATCGAGAGGCCGGCCACTTCGATTTGCTTCAGATCGGCGCTGCCGAGGCCCACGGCTTCGGCGAGCAGCATCGGGTTGTCGGCGATCTTGGGGTCGTCCGCGCTCTGGGTGTGGCTCTTGTAAGGGATCCGGAACGGCCCCTGACCGCGGCTGGCGCGGGGATCGAAGCCCATCACCGCCGTCGCGACCGCGTCGGTGCAGACGGGATTGCGGCCGGCGATCAGCACGCCGGGGCGCACGTGTTTCGAGCCTCGGACCCAAGGGCCTTCCCCGCCCACGCAAGTCTCGATGCCGTCGATGATGGCCAGGTCGATCGGACGCGCAGCCACGAGATCGACACAGATCCGCGGGACGCGAAGGCCCTCATAGCGGTCCGAAGAAGCGTCGATCTCCGCGGGTGCGCTCTTCGGCGGCTGCCGCCGCCCGTAATGCAGGACGCTCTCCCGGCCTCGCCGCGGGTTCTCATTCGGCTCGTCCCGGCCGGCGTCGTCGCCGTAGATGGACGTGGGCGTGACGCCGAACATGTTCTTGATGGTGAGCGTGACGCCGCACTCCTCGTGCTGCTTAAGCTTGGCGATGCTCATGAACACGTCAGTGTCCTCATAGGAGTGGTTGAGATCGAAGGCTGGAAAGACGTAAGGCTTAGGCACCTTCAGCCGCGAGTAGCGCTTGCCCGACCCGAGCGTGTTGGTCTGCTCGAATTCGACGCCCGGTGCGGCGCCGCGAATCGCCTGGACATCCCAGCCGCCGTCGAGCATCTTGTCTTCCAGCGGCTCGCCCTCGTAAGTGCCTTCGACCAGCCGGATCCGCCGTGCGCCGCCCTTGCCCAGCAGATGACAACAAGCGCCGACCACCGCCGGATGAACCCAGTGCGTCTGGCCCGGCGTGCAGCCGGGGAAGCGCCCGCCGCCGGTCAGATTGAGCTTGATCGTCACGGTCTTGCCTCGCACGAGGCCACCGAGCCCGCCGATCTGGTCGAACTGTGCAGCCAGGATGGCTGCGACGTCTTGTTCGTAGCTCGGACAGCGGGCGATGGAGACCGGCGCGACGACGGGCGCGGCGCGGCCAAGTGTGAGCGCGCCGAGCGCGGCGCTGGAGCCGGCGAGCCACTGCCGCCTGGTCATTCGATCAAAGTAAGTATCCAATCTAACCTCCTGCCCGCGCTACCTCTCGAGAAGCAGCGCGGCGTAAACGGGAATTCTGCGGATGCGCACCTGCACCGCCCCTTCCAACTTCTCCGGGATCATGTCCGCCGGCGCCGCCTCGGGCGCGAAGAGGCGAGCCGCGCGGTAATCTCCGGTAACTCTTACAGTAAGTGCCTCCGACGGCGTGGAAGCGTAGTTAGTCAACTGGACGAGCAGCCGCCGGCCGGAATCCGCGGAACTAACCCCGCAGAGCACTGACGGCGCGTTGAAGAGCCGTATGCCGATGTTGTTGCGCCCGAGGAGCGAGAGCATGTTACGGGAGACGGCCTCCAGGTCCGGCGGATCGCCGGCATAGACAACGACTCGCCCTTTGCCGGCCGCCGAGACCACGTGGTCTGCGCCGGTCGGGGGAGTGGAACTCCACGAGGGACCTGCCACCACCAACCCGCCCTGTTCCGCGAATTGTCGGAGGAATTCGCGTTCCTGACCGGTGGGCGGCGCGAGATCGGTGGCGAGGATCGCGCTCAGATTGCGGACCGAGTCCGAGTCGAAAAACCGCCGCGGGATGACGCGGTAAGGGATCCGGCGGCGGGCGACAAGGTTCAGGATTTCGGCGGAGACCTCCGCGTTTGGCCCGGCCCGGTCGTACACGATGCCGAGCGGTCCGGCGGGCTCGAACGCGCGCCAGTCGGCGTGTTCCTCGAAGAAGCGAAGGAACGAGGCCACCCTCCGCCAGAGGGCAAGAGCCTCCGGGCGCTTGCGCCAGAGACCGGCGATAAGGGCCGGGTCCGGGGAGATGACCCAGCGGCCGCCGGCAACAGCGGCGTCGGCGATGGCACGCAGGTAGTCCTCGTCGGACGGTTTCTCCAGAGTGTGCGCGAGCCAGACGGGACGCCTGTCGGCCGCGCGCAGGGACCGGACGAGCCAGGTGTTCGAATCGATCCACGGCTCGCTGGTCGGCGTGGCCGTCGCCGCATCGTCTTCGGACAGCGCCCGAGCGCGCGGCGTCAAGCCGTCCATGGTAGCAGCGACGGGGGAGTCTTCTCCGCCCCGGGAGCCAAGCGTGATAAGTGGAAACGGAGCCGCAGCGGCCAGCCTCCGAGCATCCGGGAAGTCGCCTTCGAGCACAAGGCCGTCCAGCCCGGCGGCGCGAGCGCTTTCGATGAGCCGCACAAGATCCGAGCCCGGATGAACGATGCCGAGCACGGCGATGCCGCGGACGTGCGCTTCCTTGGCGTATGCGGCTACAATCCGTTGCTGTTCGCTTTCAAGAGTGCTAGCCCCGGCAGCGCTCCAGGTGACCAGCAGACAGTTGATGGGCGTGTCGCGGAGAAGATCGAGCGTGGAAAGCTCGTACCAGTTTCTGACCGCCTCGCTGATTTCGGGGTCGGCCTTCGCACTCGGCTGGCGCGCACGGAGATCCGCTTCGAGAGGTCCGCCCTGCCAGCGCGCCGGCACCCAACGGTCAGGCGCGGCGCCGGGAGACGGGAGCGCCAGTGGAAAGCAGGCGAGCGCAACGGCGATCGGGCACACGCGTCTCATTGCGTGAACCACCGCCGCGCTCGGTTCTCCTCAGGCATACGCTCGTGGAACCATTCAGAGTATATAACCGCAGGGGCGGGAGTCTCTGGGAACATCCTTGACAGTGGGAGGGCCGTTGTAGATGATGACGAACACAACCATGAGATCGATCGCTTCGTTGTGGTGGCTGGGCTGCGCGCTGGCGGCTATCGCGCCGGCGCAGGAGATCTGCACCGTTGACTCGCCTGCCGCCGGCTTCTCGGTTCCTCACGCGGCGTCGCCGCAAGAGCTGAGCACCGATCCGGCCGCGCCCATGTGGAAGCGGGCGACGTCGGCGTGGATCTCGAGGAACTGCACGCGCAAACTCGACTATCCACATCTCAGGACAGAGGTGCGCGGCTTCTGGACGGACACTCATCTCTATCTGCTGTTCATCTGCCCGTACCAGGAGCTGAACCTGTGGCTGCCGCCGCAGCCCGGAGGCGATCGCGACAAGTTGTGGGATCGCGACGTGGTCGAGTTCTTCCTCGGAGACGACTGGCAGAACATACGGCGCTACCGGGAATTCGAGATCGCGCCAACGGGCGACTGGATCGACCTGGCCATCGATCTCGGCCGCGACAGCTACGACGCTAAGTGGAATTCCGGCTGGCGGACGGCGGCGCGCATCGACGAGACGGCGCGCGTGTGGTACGCGGCCGCTGAGGTTCCGCTGGCGTCCGTGAGTTCAAAGCCGGTAACCGCGGGCACGCGCTGGCGCGCGAACCTGTACCGGATCGACGGCAAGGGGCCCGACGCAGTGCGGCGCTTCCTGTGCTGGCAGCCGACCTGCGTGGTCAATCGCGACCCGAATCACGTGCCGGAAGCGTTCGGGACGCTCGAGTTCGTGGAACGGTAGCGCGCTGAATGCGGAGCGCAATCTGCCTGATCCTGCTCGGGTCCGCGGCGGCCCAACTCCGGAAGCCGGATGCCGAGACGATGATCGACGCGGGCCGGCGGCACTTCGAGCTCCGCTGCGCCATGTGCCACGGCGCTGACGGGATGGGTGGAGAGCGCGCTCCGGGCGTGGCCGGACGTGAAGGCGAGCGGATGCGCTCCGAGCAGGACCTGCGCGACCTCATTTCGAAGGGAGTGCCGGAGGCGGGAATGCCGGGCTTCCGTCTCGGGGCGGAGGAACTCCGGCAGATCGTCGCCTTCGTTCGATCGCTGACCATGCCCGCCATCGAGCGCGCGGTCGCCGGGAATGCGGCCCGCGGCCGGGACTTCTTCTTCGGCCACGGCGGTTGCGCGGCGTGTCACATAGTGGAAGGGCGCGGGGGCGTGGGTGGTCCGGACCTGTCCAATCTCGGGCGCCGGCGAACGCTGGCGGAGATCGAGCAGGCGCTGCGCGCGCCGGAGTCGCGGCGTTTGCCCGGCTACCGGGTCGCGCGGGTTGAGTTGCGAGACGGCACGACGATTCGCGGGTTCGTCAGGAACGAAAGCAACTACGACTTACAGTTGCAGGAGCCGGGTGGCAAACTGCACTTACTCCGAGCCGCTGACATAGTTCGTGTCATCCGCGAAGAGAGATCGGCAATGCCGGCGGTGAACGTTACTGCCGGGGAGATGAGCGACCTCATCGCCTACCTCAGCCGGCTGTCGGAGGAGTCGGTTACGGCCAGGCACGCCGGTGAGTCCATCGCGGCGCCGTTCGATGCCAAGCCGGAGGACTGGCCCACGTATCATGGCCATCCGAGCGGGAACCGGCACAGCCCGCTGGCGCAGATCCACACGGGCAATGTGGCAAGCCTCGCTCCCAAGTGGATCTACCCGATTCGCGCCGCGGAGCGGCTCGAGGTGACACCCGTCGTCGTGGACGGCGTCATGTACGTGACCAGCGTGAATCAGGCTTACGCGCTGGACGCGCGGACGGGACGCGAGATCTGGAGCTGGCGCCGGCCGCGAACACCGGGCGTGATCGGCGATGCCGCGGGCGGCATCAACCGGGGCGTGGCGGTGTGGCGCGACCGCGTTTTCCTGGTAACGGACCACGCGCATCTCATCGCGCTGAACCGCTTCACCGGCGCGTTCTTGTGGGACGTGGAGATGGCCGACTACCGCGAGCACTACGGAGCAACATCGGCGCCGCTGGTGGTGAAGGACCTGGTCATTTCCGGAACCTCCGGAGGGGATGAGGGGGTGCGCGGCTTTGTCGCGGCGTACAAGGCCACCACGGGCGAACGCGTCTGGCGCTTCTGGACGATCCCGCTTCCGGGCGAGCCGCTCTCGGAAACCTGGCAGGGGAAAGCGATCGAGCACGGCTGCGCCTCCGCCTGGCTGACGGGGACCTACGATCCCGAGCTGGACCTTCTGTACTGGCCGACCGGGAACCCGTGTCCGGACTTCAACGGCGACGAGCGCAGGGGTGACAACCTGTACTCGGACTCCGTACTGGTGCTGAAGGCGGAGAGCGGCGAACTGCGCTGGCACTACCAGTTCACGCCGCACGACGTCCACGATTGGGACGCCCAGCAGACGCCGATGCTGATCGACGCCGAGTTCGGCGGACGGCCACGCAAGCTGCTGGCGCAGGCCAACCGCAACGGCTTCTTCTACGTGCTCGACCGGACGAACGGCGAACTGCTGCTGGCGAAGCCATTCGTGCAGAAACTAACCTGGGCGAGCGGCGTCGGCCGGGACGGGCGGCCCCAGGTGCTACCAGGCACAGCGCCGACGCCGGAAGGCACAAGGGTTTGCCCCTCGATCGAAGGAGCGACGAACTGGATGTCCACCGCGTATCATCCATCGACGGGCTTGTTCTACGTGATGGCGCTCGAGAACTGCAACATCTACGTGAAGTCGTCGGCATGGTGGGAGCCGGGCAAATCGTTCTACGGCGGCGCGGTACGCGCTGTGCCAGGCGAGGAGCCGGTGAAGTATCTGCGAGCGATTGACCTCAAGACAGGCAGCATCGCGTGGGAATACAGGCAGACTGGTCCCGGCAACACGTGGGGCGGAGTGCTGTCGACCGACGGCGGGCTGATCTTCTTCGGAGATGACAGCGGCGCCTTTGCGGCCGTGGATGCTGCGACCGGCAAGCCTCTCTGGCACTTTCACACCAACCAGAACTGGCGCGCCTCCCCGATGACCTACACGGTAGACGGGAAGCAGCACGTGGCCGTCGCCGCCGGCGGGAGCATTCTCTCGTTCGCGCTGCCGTAGCAGCACCATACTACAGGGTCCGTTTATCATGAAATAGGAGACCATCATGGACTTCGACCGGCGCAGCTTCCTCCAGTTTCTGATGTCCCTGTCCCCCGCGGCGGCCCTCGATTGGGATTCGATGCCCGTGGGTGATCGCAGAGAGGCAGAGAGCGATTCCTTTGACGCAATCATCATCGGCTCGGGCCTCGGCGGCCTGAGCTGCGCGGCCGCATTCGCGCGCCAGGGCTTCAAGGCGCTAGTCCTCGAGCAGCACGACAAGCCCGGCGGCTACGCCACCACCTTCCGCCGGCCCGGCGGGTTCGTCTTCGATGTGTCCCTGCACTCGACCAGCGTCGGCGAAAGGGACGGCGTCCACAACTTGATCCCCGGCTTTCCGGAGATCCGCGATGTCACCTTCACGCCTCACCCAGACCTCTACCGCGCCATCTTCCCCGACTACGACTTCCGCGTTCCCCAGCGGAACATTGGCGCATACGTCAACTGGCTCAACGCGCAGTTCCCCGACGAACGCGAGGGAATCGAAGAGACCTTCAAGCTGATGGCCGGGCTGGCGGATGAAATCGGGAGGTTGAGCCAGGCTCAGGGCAAGGTGGAGATGAGCCGGTTTCCGAAGGAGTTCCCCTACCTTGTCAAAGCCTACCGCTTCACGTGGGGCCAGTTGACCGATGCTCATCTCAAGAGCCCGAAGCTCAGGGCCATCATTTCAGCGCTGTGGCCCTATTTTGGCCTGCCGCCATCCAAGTTGTCCGCGATCTACTACGGCATGCCGACTTACGGATATCTCCGCGCCGGAGGTTACTATCCGATCGGGAAGTCACAGAAGATCAGCGACGCGTTTGCCGGTTACATCCGGAGCCGCGGCGGCCAGGTCTTGCTGCGAACTCGCGTGGAGCGAATTCTGGTGAAGGACGGGACAGCGCACGGCGTGCGGACGGCGGACGGAAAGGAGTACAAGGCGAAGGTCGTTGTTTCCAACGCCAGCGCCCAGGAAACGTTCCGAAGACTCCTGGAGGACGGTGAAAGCCTGCGGGAGTACCTCACCAGGCTGGATCGCCTGAGCGTGAGCCTCTCCTGCTTCCAGGTGTTTCTCGGGTTGAAGAAGGACCTCGTCCGGAAGTTGGGGATCAAGGACACGGAGATCTTTGTCTACCCCAAGTACGATCACGAAGCGGGATATCGGGCGGCGGTGGCGGCCGATGTTGAAAGTGGCTTCTTCGGCGTGACCTTGTACGACAACCTATACGAAGGATACTCACCGAAGGGAAAGGACACGGTGAATGTCATCTGCTTGCAGGGGTTCGATCATTGGGAGAAGTACGAGCGGGACTACAGGGCGGGTCGCAAAAAGGCCTACCGCGCGGAGAAAGAGCGCCTAGCGAACATCCTCATCCAGCAGGTTGAGAAAGCCCTGCTGCCTGGACTTTCCGACGCCATCCAGGTGAAGGAAATCGGCTCACCACTGACCAATCTGCGCTACACCAGCAACCATCGCGGCGCTATCTACGGATGGGACCAAACGCTCGATAACTCCGGACCGCGGCGCCTGCCGCACAGCACGCCGATCAAGAATCTGTACCTGGCCGGCGCATGGACCACGCCCGGCCACGGTTACGGTGGCGTGTTATACAGCGGTCTTAGTTGCTTCGCCGAAATCATGAAAGCCTGGAGCTAAACCGGGGACAGCCCGCATGTTCCCCGCGGATTTCGTAAGCTGACGTGCCCGCATCAAGGAAACATGCGGGCTGTCCCCGGTTTTACTTCTTCGCCCGCAGCTCGGCGGCTATGTTCTTGATCTCGGTCAGGTCTCGCTGCATCTCGCTCCAGCCGTACCACAGCGCGTAGTCGGGGTTGGCGTGGAAGGTGCCCTGAAAGGTGCGCATCCGGTGCTCGAGGTGCATCACGAACAGCTTCTGCTCGATTGGGGTCGGCGCGTCGTGGAAGGTCAGCAGGTCCGGGTAAGCGTAGGCGTAGTTCTTAGGCTTCGCCAGAATGCCGTCTTTGTAAAGAGCCGCGACGGTCTCGATCGCTTCCGCCAGCAGACGGTCGGCCTGCTTGATCATGTCATCCCCCTTGGCCAGTTCCGCCTTGGCGAAGTTGATCGAGTGGCATTGGTTACAGGCCTTGAGCGACTTGTCGCGCTCTTTCTGCCAGTCTTCCTGGGTGAGGCGCGCCACCTGGGCCGCCTTCACCACCTCGAGCCTGCCCGTCGGCTTGCCGTCCGGGTCCAGCACCCCGAGGCCTTTCAGGATCGTCACCTGGTCGGCGGCCCACTGTTTGTCCTCTGGCAGCGGCAACCGCACCGCGAGAAACCCCCACGCCGTTCTTACTTCGTGATTACCCTCCTGCATGTGGCAGGTCTGGCACGTGGGCGCGGCCGTCTTCTCCGGTAACGTTCCGGTCTGCTTCAGCAGGTAACGCACGCCGTGCTTGGAGGCCGAGTACATCTCCCACTGCGGGTGGTCGAAGCCCATGTGGCAGGTCTGGCATGCCTGCGGCTGCCGCGCCTCGACGGTCGAGAACGTGTGGCGCGTGTGGCAGGCGTCGCACGAGGCGAGCCCGAAGCCCGCTCCGCCGGCCTTCAGCTCTTTGATCTCCGCCTCCGTCTTGAGCCCGATTTTGTGGCACCCGCCGCAGCCCTTCATCCCTTCGGTCAGCGACATGGGCTGCCAGTGGAATG
>CAYZJD010000013.1:0-25973 GCA_964478455.1 uncultured Solibacteraceae bacterium
CGCGCCGGTTCTATGACGTCAACCTCCGCCCTGGCTGCTGCACCCCCGAACTCGTACGCGACCTCATGGGCCGGGCCACCGTCGTCAAGCTCAACGAGACCGAGGCTGAAGAGATCAGCGGCATGCTCGGGGAGACGTATACATCGCGGCAGCAGTTCTGCGAGCGCAATGCCGCCCGCTTCGGCTGGGAAGCGGTTGCGATCACGCGCGCCGAGCGCGGCTGCGCTGCCTGGATTGGCGGCGACTATGTCGAAGCTCCCGGCTACAGGGTGAAGGTGGCCGACGCCGTCGGCGCCGGCGACGCCTTCGCCGCTGCCTTTCTCCACGGTCTCAGCGCCGCCTGGGCGCCCGCCCAAGTCGCCGACTTCGCCAACCGGGTTGGCGCGCTGGTCGCTAGCCGCCCCGGGGCGGTGCCGGAGTGGACAGTGGAAGAGGCGCGGGCGGTTGGCTGACCCGGCCAGCCGCACGCCTATAGCGTCCTGAGCAAAGCGTGGCCGGGCAGGTCGTCGTGGGGCAGACCGAGGGCAGAGAGGATGGTCGCCGGAATATCGTACGGCTCCACTTTCCTCCGTGGGGGCTGGAGGGTTCCGGTGCCCGGCACAATGACGGCCAGGGTCCCCTCGGCGTGATCTCCGCTCCGGCCGGTGCCGAATTCGCCCCGGCGGAGGATCTCTCCGAAGAGGGGCGAACGTACGCCGCGACCTCGCAGTGTCTTCTTTGCCGTCCAGAGGACCACCAGGTCGGGGAAGGCGTCCAGCCTTTCGCCGTCGCCGAGAATCTCGCGCGGCTGGAGGATTGCCCGGATGCAGGGCTCCCCGTCGAGATCCGTAAAACTGCGCAGGCCTTCGCCGATCTCGGCGCAGAGCGCCGCTGCGTCGCCGGGCGCGACACATCCCAGGCGCTCGCGCCCGCGCAGGTTCAGCCGGATGAAGCCGGGCGAATCGGAGGGGAGCGGGAAGGCGCGCGTGCGGCTCCAATCGGCCCTCGGGCTCCAGAGCCTGGCCGCCAGTTCTCTGGCAAGGGCGTCGGGCATGGCCCCTGCCACCCTTTCGCGCCAGGCTCGCGGCACCCACTCTCGGACCGACGAGACCGGGCTGGAGACGGCCGGCGCGCCCAGAACGCGGCGCAGCATCTCCGGCAGCAGATCCACCCAACCGATGACCGGTCCGATGCCCTTCGAGCAAAAGGCCAGGATGTCCGCGCCGGCGGGCAGGCGTTCGAGGATACGGCCCAGCGCCCGGTCGTAGTCGACCGCGATGTTTGCGATGGCGAGTTCGAGCCGTCGCCTGTCCTCCTCCGATAGTCCCAGGTTCTCCAAGAGCGACAGATCGAAGAACTGGTGACTTGCCAGGTGCAGCCCGGCGAAACTGACCCACAGCGCTTCCGGCGGATCGCTTTCGAGGAAGAACTCGGCGGCCCGCGCCAGCCGCGCGGGCGCGTCGGCCAGCACACGCTGGATCGCCAGCAATCCCTTCACCGTCGGTTGCCCGAATGACTCCTCGGTCCTGGCCGCGCGGCCGTTGCGGCGCGTCAACTCCCTCAAAGTCTCCGCCTGTGTGCACCAGGGAGGCAACAGCACCCGCTCCCGAAATTGCCAGCCGCTCACGAGGTACCCATGGCGTGCCGGTTGCGGGAAGCACTCCGGCGGATCAATCACCACCATGCGCCGGCCCGCGTCATCCACGCGTCGGAAGATCGTCTTCCCCAGGTCGATTTGATGCCAGCTACGGACGCGCTGCTCGCCCGCCGACCACTGAAAGGGGAAATAGACGCCGTGATCGGCCGGCCGCCGGCCAGTGTATTCGGACGAATAAGTGACACCGACCAGCGGGTATGAGGCCAGCGGCAGCGAGGTCCCACGCTGAAGCAGCGAGCGGAGCGCCGGCATCCGGCCTGCGTCGATCAACTCCTCCAGCATCGGCAGGGGAGCAGCGTCCAGGCTGGCAAGCAAGAGCATAAGTTCCGAATATCCAATGCTACACTGGCTACTCGTGAAAGCGGCAATCTTGCCGCACGCCTTCAGGCGCCAGGTCAATGGATTCGGGCCGTCACGAAGCGGAGAGAATCGCCTGGGACGTGATCGTCGTGGGCACCGGTCCCGGCGGCGCGTCGGCCGGCTACGCGCTTGCCTCACCGAATCGCCGCATTCTCTTTCTGGAACAAGGGCCCGACCTGCGCACCGCCGACGCTGTGCGCGGCGAGTTTGTGGAGAATGTCCCCGGTTTTCACAGCCTCTCGGATGCGGACCGGCGGCGGCGCCTGGCGTGGGGCGGGCGCATGCCGGAGATGATCGAGGACGCGCGGCGCGGCGACCGCTTTCTCCCGCACATCGGCTACGGCACGGGCGGTTCCTCCGTTCTCTGGGGCATGACGGTGGAGCGCCTCTTTCCGTCGGATTTTGCGCGCGGCTGGCCGGTCTCCTACGACGAGATGCGCCCTTGGTATGAAGCCGCCGAACGCCTCTTTCGCGTGCGGGGTGCGCCCGATCCGGTACGCGGCGAGCCCACGCCGCATCTAATGGAGCCGCCGCCGCTTTCGCCCGCCAACGCGGCCGTTTTCGAGACGCTCCGCTCTGAGGGGCTGCACCCCTACCGCCTCCACCTCGCGTGCGAGCGGCGTCCGGGATGCACCCTCTGTCACGGGCATCTATGCGGAGTCTCTCCCGCCTGTAAGAACGATGCTCTTCGCAACTGCCTCGAGCCTGCGCTGGCGCAGGAGGGCAATCAGCTCCTTTGCCGCACGATGGTGACGCACTTGGAGGCGCAATGTCGCTCGGTCACCTGTGTTCATGCGCGCCAGGAGGACGGCACTCGCCTGCGCCTGCACGGCCGGTTTATGATTCTGGCCGCCGGTGCGCTCGCCACCCCGCGCATTCTGCTGCACTCCGGCGTGGGTAACAGCTCGGGTCTCGTCGGCCGCTGCCTCATGCGGCACGTCATCGACCTCTACGTGTTGCGCAAGGCGCCGCGGCCGGAGGAACCCAGCGCCGCCAAGGAGCTGGGCCTCAATGATTTCTACTACAAGGACGGCCGCAAACTTGGCTCGGTCCAGTCCTTCGGCCTCCCTCCGCCGGTTGGATATCTGCGGAACCAGCCCGGTTTCAACGTCTGGCGCTGGATGGGACCGCTTGCCGGTCCTATCGCCAGAAGGTTCGCCGGCACGCCGATCATTGCCAGCATCTTGGAAGACGAACCCAGGCCGGAGAACTTTGTCGATACCGCCGGCGGCGGCTGGCGCATGCACTACCGCATCGGCTCGAGCGAGAGGGAGCGCCGCCGGATCCTGCGGCGGCTTGTGCGCCAGGCCTTCCACAAGTTCGGTCCAGTACGTGGCAGCGGCACCGACGACCGCAAGGGCCTCGGCCATGTCTGCGGCACGTGCCGCTTCGGCAACGACCCCCGCGCCAGCGTGCTCGACCCCTTTAACCGGGTGCACGACCTCGATAATCTGTACGTCACCGATGCTTCGTTCTTTCCTACGAGCGGGGCCGTGAGTCCCGGCTTGACGATCATCGCAAACGCCCTCCGCGTAGCCGCCCACATCGGGCAGCGCTGCTGATTCGCTCATGGACACGGTGAACCTGATCACGCTCGCGGACGAAGAATACGCCATGCCGCTCGCCGTCATGGTGCGGTCCCTGCTCGACCATCTCGCGGCGGAGCGCGCGATTCGCCTCGTCGTCGTGGACGGAGGAATCACATCCGCTTCGAAGCGGAGATTGCAGGAATCCTGGCAGGGCTCGGCGGGCTGGGAACGCTGTCAGGTCGGCTACGTGACACCTTGCTACGGGGGCGCGCGAAAGCTGCCGATTTGGGGGCGCCTGACGCCGCTCACCTATGCGCGACTCAGCGCCGCCGAATACCTGCCCGCCGAGGATGGAAGGGCGATCCTGCTGGACCCCGACATGCTGGTCCTCACCGATATCGGCGCGCTGGCGGGAACGGACCTCGGCAGCGCCGTCATTGCCGCGACGCAGGATCCGTACATCCCTCGGCTGTCGTCAGTCGGTGGATTGGTCAACCATGCCGCCTTGGGGCTGAGAGCCGATGACAAGTACTTCAACGCGGGCCTGATGGTCATCGACATGGCGCGCTGGCGGGCCGAGCGCGTCGGCCCGCGCGCGTTCGCGTTCATCGAGCGCCACTGGCGGACCCTTCAGCAGTACGACCAGGATTCACTCAACGCCGTGCTCGCCGGACGCTGGAAGGAGCTTAACCCTCGCTGGCAGGTCCAGCCCCGCGCAGTGAACTCCCTTGGCCTCGCCTCCGTGGACGACCCCTTCGTCATCCATTTCAGCGGCCTGCTGAAGCCCTGGCTTTACCGCGGCCGCACGAGCGCCGACGCGATCTTCTACGAGTTTCTGGGCCGGACGGCGTGGCGCGGTTTTCGCCCGCCGAGGACGCTCGGCGCGTGGGCGATGGGTTTGTACGATTCCCCTGCCCGCCGATGGTTTCACCCGCTGGAAAAGCGGGCGCTGACGCTCTGGCGCCGGCTGGCTCGAAGAAGAGTCTCGCTGCCGCCACCGCCACCGGAAGCGCGATAACCACATCGGCTTGTTAAGGCGTTCCACCGATAGGAGATCGCCGCCGCCTTGCCGATCTGAAGGCGAGAGCTGCGGTCGCGCAATGATCTCGTTGAAAAAGTCGTTGAGTGAGATGGAGCGGTTGGAGGAACTCTTTCGCACTTCCTTACAGTGCTACTTGGCGGCCGTCGGCAGCATCGAGGCCCATCAGGTCGAAGCCGGGCGGGACCTGGTGGAGGAACACCGGCGGCGATTGAAGGACCTCCGCCGTAAGGTGGCTGAGGATCCGGCCATTCCGACCTTGCAGCAGAGCAGCGCGGATCTGGACCGCACGCTGAAGGTCTACTCGGAAACTGCCGGGCAGTTCTTCCGGCAGAGGCAGGAGGAGATCCGCAAGATCCTCAACATCCTGGCCGAGGCAGCCGAGACACTGAGCGTGCGGACCGACGACCAGGCGTCACAGTTGCGCACGGTGGCCAGGGACCTGGAGCGGGCAACCGAACTTGAGGACCTCGGCGAGGTGCGCCGCCGCCTGTCGGCCGGCGTGTCGCGGCTGAAGAGCTGCGCGGAACTGCTGCACCGTGACAACCGGGCCTCGGCCGAACAGTTGCGCTGCGAGCTGAAGCTGTTCCAACGCCGGTTGGAGCAAGCGGAGTTCCAGGCGGTGACAGACTCGCTCACGGGACTCGCTAACCGAAGAGCGGCCGAGCGGCTGATCGCCGAGAAGGTCAGGAGCCGCCAGCGCTTCTCTATCATGCTGTTCGATCTTGACCGGTTCAAGACCGTGAACGACCGTTACGGCCACGCCGCCGGCGATCAGGTCTTGCAGGCATTTTCCCGGAGCCTGGCGGAGCAGTTTCGCGCCGAGGACATCGTCTGTCGCTGGGGCGGCGACGAGTTCTTGGTGATTGTCTCCTCCATCCCCGGCAACTCCCCGGCCCGCGCCCGGGACGTGGCCCACAACACCCGGGGCCCGTATCGGGTTCGCGCCGGTGGAGAAGAATTCACCGTCACCGTCACTTGCTCGGTAGGCGTAGCCGAACACCAGCCGGGGGAAACCAGCGACGAGCTCTTCGCGCGCGCGGACGCTTTCCTCTATCAGGGCAAAGCAGTCTTGAGCTTGCGCTGAGCCCCAAGGCGGAGAAAGACTGCTCCGCCTGACTCTTCGCCGCCCACGCGATTTTCCCGGGCGCTACCATCTTGGTTTGGCGCGGCTCAAGCCGCCCCCGTGGTGGCGAGAATACAGGCCGCGTTGGCTGGAGAGGAAGCTGCTTTGCACACACCCGGAAACAGGACCGTGCTCATTACCGGAGCCGGAAGGGGCATCGGAAAGCGCCTCGCGATCGGCTTTGCGAGCGCCGGCGACCGCGTGGGCTTGCTCGCCCGGAGCAAAGCCGAAGTGGACTTGGCGCGGCTGGAGATCGAACACTCCGGGGGCGCGGCTATCCCGATCCAGGCCGACGTGCGCGATTTCGAGGCCGTTTGCGTGGCGGTGGAGACGGTCCGCCAGGGGTTCGGGCAGGTGGACGTGCTGATCGCCGCGGCTGGAGTGCAGGGGCCCATTGGGCCGTTCTGGGAGGCCGATCCCGGCGCCTGGGCCAATGCCGTTGGCGTGAATCTGCTCGGTGTGATGCACGCCTGCCCGGCGGTCTTGCCCGGGATGATCCGGCGCCGGCGAGGCAAAATCATCGTACTCACCGGCGGCGGGACCACGCATCCCCGCCCCAATTTCGCCGCCTACGCCTCGTCCAAGGCGGCGCTGGCGCGCTTTGTCGAAACGGTGGCGGAGGAGGTGCGCGAGCACAACGTCCAGATCAACGGCATGTCACCCGGCGGGACCTACACTCACATGACCGACGAGATCCTGCGAGCGGGCGAGAAGGCCGGCGACAAGGACCTCGCCGACGCCAGGCAGGTGCGGCAGACCGGCGGCGTTCCGCCCGACAGGCAGATCCAACTCGCGCTCTTCCTGGCCTCCGAACGGTCGAACCACATCACGGGCAAGCTGCTCCACGTCAACGACGACTGGCGGCGTCTGGAGCACGCCAACATCCACCCGGAGATCTACACGCTGCGGCGTGTGCAGAAGATCTGACGCCTGCGCTTGCCGGCAGCCAGAGGCAGACTCCTTGCGCCGGGCGATGGATTGCCCGCGCGCGGCTTGCAGGCACGCCGGACTCGATGCGATGATTGTTGCGAATTGGAGGCCTCATGAAGATTGCCCGCCTTGTTCTCGTGTGTTCATTGATTCCTCTCTTTTCGCTGCCCTCGGCGGCGCAACCGAAAAAGAAGAAGCTGCTCGCCATTGGCGCGGTGAAGGGCTGGCAGCACGATTCGGTGTCGCACGCCTTGGGCACGATCTGGAAGATCGGGCAGGAATCGGGGCTGTACGACACTTACATCCGGACCGACACGCAGCTCGTCACCAAGAAGTCGCTGCCCGCCAATGCGAAGAACCTCAACTCGTTCGACGCGATCTTCTTTTACACGACCGGCGAGCTGGACATGGACGACTCGCAGAAGGCCGACTTTCTTTCCTTCATCCGCGATGACGGCAAGGGCTTCCTCGGCGCCCACAGCGCCAATGACACCTTCTACAAGTGGCCCGCGTTCGGCGAGCTGATCGGAGGCTATTTCGACGGGCATCCCTGGAACCAGTTCAATGCGCGGTTGATCGTTGAAGCCCCGGACTTTCCGGGGATGCAACACCTGGCCCGGCCGTACACGGTGTACGACGAGATTTACCAGGCGAAGGAATTCTCGCGGGAGCGGGTGCGCGTGCTTCTGCGGCTGGACGTCGAAAACGTGGACCTCACGATCAAAGGAGTCAACCGCACGGACAAGGATTTCGCCGTCGCCTGGGCCAGGAACTACGGCAAAGGCCGCATATACTACAACGGGCTCGGTCATCGTGAGGATGTCTGGGACAAGCCCGAGATCCAGAAGATGTGGCTCGAGGCGACCAAGTGGGCCATGGGCCTCGTCCCCGGCGACGCCGCGCCGCGCCCGAAGCCGGCTAAGTAGCCGGCGGGCGCCTGTAGCGTGCATTCGCTGCTTGCGAAGCTGACGGGCGGCGACCGGCGGTCGATTGGCCGCGCCAATGCGGTCGCCGCCGAAGTCGTCGAGAATCCGTCGTTGTTTCCCATTCTGGTGGAAGGCATGCGGGATGAGGATCAACTCGTCCGGATGCGCGCCGCGGACGCGGCGGAGAAGGTCAGCGCCCATCTGCCTGAACTGCTTCAACCTCACAAGCGAACACTCCTTGCCCTTGCCGCTTCCACGGCGCAGCAGGAAGTCCGCTGGCACCTCGCGCTGATGCTGCCCCGCTTGAGGCTGGGCAAAGCCGACCGGGCAAAAGCGGTGGCAATCCTTCGGAGCTATCTCTCCGACAAGAGCCGCATTGTCGTGGTTTCAGCCATGGAGGGGCTCGCAGCCTTCGCCGAGCAGTGGCCGGCCCTTCGCCAGGACGTCATCGCGACCGTGCGAAGACTGATGCGGAACGGTGGTCCGGCGGTTCGCAGCCGGGGGAAGAAACTCCTCAGAAGGCTGGGCGCGGGGCCGGCCTGATGTTCCGTCTCAGGCCGCCGGCGTAATCGTGGCCAGCGAGACCCGGTTCAACTGCCCGCAGGCGGCGAAGATGTCCCGGCCGCGCGGCTTTCGAAGGAAGCAGGGGACTGACCGGCGAACGATCACCTGAAAAGCGCTGACTCGTTCAGAATCGGGCGTTTCGTACGGGATGCCCGGGCCGGGATTCAGGGCGATCAGGTTCACCTTGCATTTCAGGTTCGCCAGGAGGCGGGCCACGCGGCGCGCATCCGCGTCCGTGTCGTTGACACCCTTGAGGAGGACATACTCGAACGTCAGACGTTCCCAGGGCCGGAGCGGGTAGGCGCGGCAGGCCTCCATCAGATCCTTCAGGTGGTACTTCCTGGTGATCGGCATCAACGCCCGGCGCTGCTCCTCCGTCGATGCGTTCAGCGAAATCGCGAGTTTCGGCCGCACCGGCTCGCGGCCTAGTGCCTCGATCTTCGGGATGATGCCCGAGGTGGATAGCGTGATCCGCCGCTGTGAGATGCCGGCTCCCATCGGATCGGCGAGAATCCGGGTCGCCTTGATAACGTTCGGCAGGTTAAGCAGCGGCTCGCCCATGCCCATCATCACAATGTTGACCCGGTCGCTTCCGGAGGCTAGCGCATTGTCACGCAAGAGATGGAGCACCTGGCTGACGATTTCGCCGGCGGTGAGGTTTCGCTCCAGCCCCATCAACGCGGTCAGGCAGAACTTGCAGTCCACCGGGCAGCCGACCTGCGTCGAGATGCAGAGGGTATCGCGTCCTTCCTCGGGCATGAGGACCGCCTCGACGGTCTTGCCGTCCCCGAGCAGCAGCAGGTAGCGGCGAGTGCCGTCCACGGATTCGTAGCGTGCCTCCTGAGTCGGGCAGCCGACCGAGCAACTCGATTCCAGTTGCCTCCGGAGATCGGATGGGAGGGTTGTTATCTCAGCCACGCTGGTCGCCTGCTGGCGGTACAGGGCACGGTAGACCTGGCGGGCGCGGTAGGCGGGTTGGCCTTCTCCAAGAAGTTCTGTGATTTCAGTAACTTCCATGCCTAGAAGGGCCTGCGGCACGTCTCCAGTGTAGCACCAGACCGGGGACAGCCCGCATGTTTCCTGAGCGGTCCTCGCACCAACGCCGTGGCCGGGAAACATGCGGGCTGTCCCCCGGTGTCCCCCGGTGTCCCCCGGTGGCGGGAGGGTCCCCGGGAGTGTTACAAGGGAATCAGGCACACCCCCTTCCGAAAGGACTTGAGTTGTGTCTTCGCCCGTTCGCGAGATCGAATACTCGACCCTTCCCAATGGCATCCGGCTGGTGACGGAACCGATGCCCCACGTGCGGTCGGTCGCCATCGGTATCTGGATGGGGACCGGTTCCCGCCAGGAGACGCCCGATGAGAACGGTATCTCGCACTTCATCGAGCACATGCTGTTCAAAGGGACGGTTCACCGTTCGGCCGAAGACATCGCGCGGCTGGTGGACTCCATCGGAGGCAATCTAGATGCGTTCACCGCCAAGGAGCTGGTGAGTTACAACGCCAAGGTCCTCGACGAGCACCTGCCGCAGGCGTTCGACGTCTTGTCGGACATGGTTCTGAACCCGCTCTTCCGCGAGGATGACATCGAGAAGGAGAAGGGCGTTGTTCTTGAAGAGCTCAAGATGGAGGCCGACAGCCCGGAGTACCTCGTCCACGAGATCTTCTCGAACAGCTTCTGGAAAGATCACCCGATCGGCAAGCCGATCCTCGGCACCCGGGAAACGGTCAAGCGCTTTTCGCGGGACAAGGTCGCAGCCTACTACCGGCGCATCTACGTGCCCTCCAACCTGCTGATCACGGCAGCCGGGAACGTGGAGCACGGCCGGCTGGAGGAACTGGTGCGGGAGAAGTTCGATGGTCTCCCGGCAAACGGAGCGGTGTCGCCGGGCGCCCCGCCGGCGACGCATGCCAGGGTCACTTTGCGGAACAAGAAGTCCCTCGAACAGGTTCACATCTGTCTTGGAGTGCCCTGCTATCCTATGCCGCACGAAAAGCGATACGCCTCCTACGCGCTCAACACGGTGCTTGGGGGCGGCATGAGTTCTCGGCTGTTCCAGAACATCCGCGAGAAGCGCGGGCTGGCCTACGCCGTCTTCTCCGAACTGACTCCATACCGCGACACCGGGTGCCTGTCCATCTACGCGGGCACGTCGGTGGAAACGGCGAAGCAGGTGGTCCGCCTGATCCTGGAGGAGTTCCAGCGGCTGAAGGAGGACCAGGTCCCCGAAGACGAGCTGCTGAGGGCGAAAGACCATCTCAAAGGCTCGCTGGTCCTCGGTCTGGAATCCACGTCGAGTCGCATGGCGAATCTTGCACGCCAGAGCCTCTATTTCGACCGTTTCTTCAGCATTGAGGAGATGATCGAGGGCGTGGAGCGGGTAACGGCGCAGGAAATCGGCGACATCGCTCGGGAGTTCTTCGATCCGAAGCAGATCGCTCTCACGGTGCTCGGCAACCTCGACGGCTTTCACATCGGGCGGGAAGACCTCTCCTGCTGATCGCCCGATCGCCGCCGGCTCCAGGCCACAGCGGTTGCGCTATCGTGCCGCGGCTCGGAAAAATGGACCAGATCAGGCTGACCCCTTTTTGTAAACTGGAGGCGTGCGATTGTGCGTGGCGGCGGTGCTGTGCGCGTGGGCGGCCGGCGCGGTCGATTTCGCCTCGCTGAAGCCTGAAGGCTACGTCAGCGACTTCGCCAGGGTGCTGGATGCGGCCTCGCGCACGCAGTTGGAGAGCTATTGCGCGCTTGTGGAGAAGAAAACGGGCGCTCAAATGGCGCTGGTCACGCTGGAGAGCGTTGCCGGCGAGCCGATCGAGGACGTTGCCAACGCGATGTACCGCCGGTGGGGCGTCGGCAAGAAGGAAACAAACGAAGGGGTGATGCTCCTGCTGGCGACGCGCGACCGGCGGATGGTCTTCGATGTCGGCTACGGGCTGGAGCCGGTGATCCCGGATGGGTTTGCCGGCAGCGTGCTGCGCTCCATGCGCCCCGCTCTCCGCCAGGGCCGTTACGACGAAGCGCTCATGGAGGCGGCGCATGTGCTCGGCTCGCGGATCGCTGAAGCGAAAGGAGTCGCACTCGAAGGCGGACCGCCGCGCCGCTCTCGTCCCCGGCCTCGGGCGGACATTCCCTGGCCCCTGATGCTGGGCGGCTTGTTCCTGCTGTTCTGGCTGATTTCGGCGGGGAGCCGGAGAGGCCGCCGCTCCTCGGGTTTCCTCCCCGGCCTCATCGTGGGCAACATTCTGGGCCGCGCGATGTCCTCCGGCGGACGAGGCGGAGGCGGTTTCGGCGGCTGGGACTCGGGCGACAGCTTTGGCGGCTTCGGCGGCGGGGACTCCGGCGGCGGCGGCGCCTCAAGCAACTGGTAATCTGGAGTTTCCATGGAGCGCATCCTGAACCAGTTGGTGGAACGGTTGCGGAAGTCGTTCGGCGACCGGCTGGTGTCAGTAGTGCTGTACGGCTCGGCGGCCGTCGGCGATCATCACGGCCGCTTTTCGGATGTCAACATTCTCTGCGTGCTGACCGAGGTCACGCCGCGCGAGCTCGCTGACTCGGCAGCCGTCTTCCATTGGTGGCGCGAACTCGGCAACCCCTCGCCGCTGCTGTTCAGCCGCGAGGAGGTGCGGACATCAACGGACTGCTTCCCGATTGAATTTCACGACATCCGCGAGCGGCACAGAGTGCTGTACGGCGAGGATGTGGTGGCAGGCCTTCCGATCGACACCTCGTTCTACCGCGCCGAGGTCGAACACGAGTTGCGGGCGAAGCTCCTGCGGCTGCGACAGAAGGCCACCGGCGTGCTCGGCCAGAAGGACCTGCTGGTCCGGCTGCTGGCCGATTCGCTGTCGACCTTCTGCGTGCTCTTTCGCCACGCGCTGATCCTCGCGGGCGAGGAGGCGAAGTTCGAGAAGCGCGCGGTCGTGGCGCACGCCGCGGAGAAGTTCGGGATCGACGCGGCGCCTTTCCACGCGCTGCTCGATTTCCGGGAAGGCAAAACCAAAGCTCGGGATGTCGACCCCGGACGCCTGTTCGAGCGCTACATGAAAGAAATCCAGACGGTCGTCGATGCGGTGGATCGTCTCGAAAAGTGAGGTATGGAGAAATGAAGACCGTTGCCATCGTATTGGGCGTTCTGGTCTTGCTCGGGCTGATCGGGGGCGGAAAGCTGATCGGAATCCGGAATGAGCTGGTGACCGAGCGGGAGGCGATCAACGCCGCCTGGGCCCAAGTGGATGTGGCGCTCCAGCGGAGGGCGGACCTCATCCCCAACCTGGTTGAGACGGTGAAGGGCTTCGCCAAGCAGGAGGTGACGGTGATCGATTCGGTCACCAAGGCGCGCGCTGCTCTGATCGGCGCGCGGACGCCTCAGGAAAGGATCGACGCCAACTCCCAACTGGACGGCGCGCTGGCCCGGTTGCTGGTGGTGGTGGAGAACTACCCGAATCTGAAGTCTAACGAAAACTTCCTGCGGCTCCAGGACGAACTGGCGGGCACGGAAAACCGCATCGCCGTCGAACGGCGGAAGTACAACGAGACGGTGCAGCGATACAACACAACCATTCAACTGTTTCCGAACAACCTGGCGGCCGCCCTCTTCGGTTTCCAGGCGAACAGCGCCTACTTCAAGACGGAGCCGGCGTCGCGCCTGACGCCGAAGGTAGCATTCTAGCTCGTAGCCGGCGGCTCGAGGCCTGGGGTGGGCGATCCTCCACGGGCCACGGGCACAGACCAGCGGGAGCGGGCCACGATGAGCACAGAGATCTTCCGTAATTACATCAACGGGGAGTGGGTCGACGGCCCAACGTTCGAAAACCGCAATCCGGCGAATGTCGATGAGCTGGTGGGTCTGTTCGTGCGAGGCTCCGCCGCGGACATGCGCGCCGCGGCGGAGGTGGCGCAAGCGGCCTCGCCGGGCTGGTCGGCGCTGCCCGGGCCGGCGCGCGGCGGCCTGCTGTTCAAGGTCGCCGACATCCTCGACCGCAGGTTCGAGCAACTGGCGACGGAAATGACCCGCGAGGAGGGCAAGACGCTGCCCGAGGCGCGCGGCGAAGTGCGGCGGTCGATCAATATCTTCCGCTATTTCGCCGGTGAGGGCGCGCGCATGCCCGGTATCCTTGTCCCCTCGGAGCGGGACAGGGTGCATATGTTCGCTATCCGCAAGCCGGTCGGGGTGGTCGGCTTGATCACCCCCTGGAATTTCCCGAGCGCGATCCCGGCGTGGAAGCTTGCGCCGGCGCTCATCTGCGGCAACACGGTTGTGATGAAGCCCGCCTCGGCCGCGCCGCTCAGCGCGTGGCGCATCGTCGAGGCTTGCCATGAGGCCGGTATTCCGAAGGGGGTCGTCAACTTCATCGCCGGCTCCGGCGGCGAACTCGGACGGGCCTTGCTAAAGGCGCAGCCGCTGAAGGCGGTTTCCTTCACCGGCTCGTGCGAGGTCGGCAACTGGCTGCACGCGGAAGCTTCGCAAAGGCGTCTGCGGATCCAGCTTGAGATGGGCGGCAAGAATCCCACCATCGTGCTGGCCGACGCCGACTTCAACCTCGCCGTCGAGAACGTCGTCAACGGCGCGTTTTTCTCGACCGGGCAGAAGTGCACCGCCACGAGCCGGGCAATCGTCGAGGAAGCGATCTACGACAGGTTCCTCGAGGCGCTGGTCGAGCGCACCCGGAAGCTCAAGGTGGGCAACGGGCTGGAGCCGGGTGTGGACATCGGGCCGGCGGTCGATCAAGGGCAGCTCGACACCGATCTCCGGTACATCGAGATCGGCGCCCAGGAGGCCGGTCCTCCGCTCTGCGGCGGCCACAGGCTCACCGGCGGCGATTACGACAAGGGTTACTTCGTTGAGCCGACGGTCTTCGCCGGCGTGACGCCGGAGATGCGCATCGCCCAGGAAGAGATCTTCGGCCCGGTGCTGGCGGTCATGCGGGCCCGAGACTTCGAAGATGCTCTTCAGATCGCCAACCGCGTACCGTTCGGCCTGTCAGCATCGTTGCAGACGACGAATGTGTCGCGGGTGTTCGAGTACGTGTACCGGATGGAAGCGGGGCTGCTGACAGTCAACCTGCCCAGCGCTGGAGTAGAATACCAGTTGCCCTTCGGCGGGACGAAGGAATCGAGTTTCGGTCCGAAGGAGCAAGGGCCCGCCGCGCTGGAGTTTTACAGCGACTACAAGACGGTTTACCTGAAGTACTGACGTTTCGATGCGACTCGGACAGATCAGACTGCAAAACACGACCACTGCCGCCCTGTTCGAGGACGAGCTGGCGCGGCCCATTCCCGGCTACACGATTGTCGAGCTGATACAGAAGTCGGAGAAGGAATCGGTTGGATTGGCGGAACTGGCGGCCGAGCTGGCCAGCAAGCACCCCGAGCCGGCCCAGCCGATCATTCCCATCCATCCGGCGGAGGTTTGGGCGTGCGGCTGCACCTATGAAGTGAGCGCGAGCTTCCGCGATTCGGAGCACGGAACGGCCAATGGCTTCTACGCGCACGCGTACCGCGAGCCGCGGCCGGAGATCTTCTTCAAGGGAACGAGCCGCGTTTGCGTCGGACCGGACAGGCCCATCGGGATTCGCCCCGATTCGCGGTTCACGGCTCCGGAGCCCGAACTTGCCCTGGTTCTTGGCAGCAAGGGCAGGATCCTCGGCTACACGCTGGCCAACGACGTTTCCGCCTGGGATATCGAACGCGAGAACCCGCTCTACCTGCCGCAGTCGAAGGTCTACTGTTGCTGCTGCGCGCTTGGGCCGGTGATCGTGACCACCGAGCAAATCCCCGACCCGTACCGGCTTGAGATGAGCTGCACGATCACGCGCAGCGGCCAGACCCTGTTCGCGGGCAACGTGTCCACGTGCCGGCTTCACCGGCGGCTGGAGACGCTGGTCGAATATCTGCTGCGTGCGAATCCCGTGCCGGCGGGCTCGGTTCTTCTCACCGGCACCGGCATCATCGTTCCGGAGGAGGCCGCGCTCGCCCCCGGCGACGCGGTGACGATCCGGGTACCGGAAATCGGAGAGCTCACCAACACGGCCGCCATGGTGCAGTAGAGGCGGATGGCTACGACTCGCCGCGCTCTTCCTCCGGCGGCTCGCATTCCTCGAGCAGGTTCGCTCCGGAGGCGTGGCGCTTCAAGACGCGAATCACATTTCCGGAGGTGAAGCCGGCAAGGCGAAGCCTGCGGTAGGCCGCGGCGAGGTTCTTCGGTTCGGAAAGGAACTCCCCCAGCGCGACACGGCGGTACTTGCGGGCAAGATAGCTCTCGATGAGTTCCGTCTCGTCGACGTCCGAGTAGGCCTGACGCACCGCCTGTTCCGCGATCTTCGGCGCCACCCGCCGCGCCCGTAGGTCGCGCATCACCCGGACGCCGCCGAAGCCCTGGTTGTCGCGGCGGGCCATCGCGAAGGTTTCCGCGAACCGCCGGTCGTCGAGGTAGCCGTGTTCTTTGAGCCGCGCAACCACCGCGTCCACATCGGCGGCTCTCTCGGCGCGCTGGCGAAGCTTCTCCCGCAGTTCGCCCGCTGAATGCGCCCGCCCACTGACTGCGCGAAGCGCATATTCCCACAGCGCGGCGGCGTCGAGTCGTTTGCGATTTCTCTGGGCCATGGTTGGCGGCGAAGGCCGGAGGTCGCCTGTGATTCTAGCACGCCGCTCGCGCGGCTCCTGCGGGGCATTGGCGGGAGTATGCTAGTATGCAGAGGACTCGAGCGAGTGTTCCTCTAAGGGAATATATACGTAGGGAGAGCGACCATGGGCGACGACAAACGGCTGTCCTACTTCTTCCTTGGCCTCGGCATCGGCGTGGCGATCGGCGTGCTCTTTGCGCCCAAATCAGGGCAGGAAACCCGCCAGTTGATCCGCTCGAAAGCCGGGGAAAGCAAGGAGTACCTGAAGCGGCGGGGCGAGGAGTTGTACGAGCAGGCTGGTGAGGTGGTGGAGAAAGGCAAGGCCACGCTTCAGCGGCAGCGGGAGCAGCTTTCGGCGGCGATCGAGGCGGGCAAGCAAGCCTACCGCGAAGCTGTGAGCGGCCCGGCGCCCAGCACGCCGGTCGAAGGTTGATGACCTGACCGCGGACCAGTCCGCAGAGCACATGAACGAAGAAGCTCTGATTCCTGTGATGGCGGGCGCCGTGCTCGTGGCGGCCGTTGCGCTGGTGATGCAAGCGCTGCTCCTGCTGGCGATTTACCGGACTTCGAAAGCCACCAAGCGGCAGGTTGGCGACATCGCCCTTCAGGCCGAGTCCCTGATCCAGTCCATTCAGACGACGCTGGAAAGCAGCCGCAAGCAGATCGGCGAGGTCACCGCGAAAGCCACTCAGGTCCTGGATCTCACCAAGACCCAGCTCGTGCGCATCGACGACGTGCTGGGCGACGCCACCGCGCGGGCGAAGGTCCAGCTCGACCGTGTCGAGCTGATCCTGGACGATACGATCAGCCGCGTCCACTCGACCGCCAACGCGATCCACGACGGCCTTCTCCGGCCGCTCAAAGAGGTCAACGGCCTGGCGATTGGGATTGGCGCAGCCCTTTCGTATCTCTTCCGCGGCCGCACGGTGAGCGTCGAGCATGCCACTCACGACGAAGAGATGTTTATTTGAGGGCCGTCAGGGATCGGCGGTCAAAGTCTCGGACGCGTGGTGACCGCGGCCGGCGGTTGACGGCCCGATGATTGACATCCACAGTCACATCCTGCCGGGGCTGGACGACGGAGCGAAGACCCTGGAGGACAGCGTGGCCATGGTCCGCCTGGCGGCCGAGACCGGCACCACCGACATCGTCGCCACCCCCCATGCCAACCTCGAATACTCCTACGATCCGGATCTGGTCGATCGGAAGATCGAGGAACTCCGCGAGGCTTGCGGCAACGTCCTCCGCATTTACCGCGGGTGCGATTTTCACCTTCATTACGACAACATCCAGGACGCGCTGGCCAATCCGGCCAAGTACGCGGTCAACCAGAAGAGCTATCTGCTGGTGGAGTTCTCGGAGCTGCTGATCGCGCGAACGACGGACGAGCTGTTTCACCGTTTGCGCCTGGCCGGGCTGATCCCGATCATCACCCATCCGGAGCGGAACCATCTCCTCCAGCAGCGCATCGAGCTTCTGGAGTACTGGGCTCGGGCCGGGTGCTGCTTGCAGGTGACGGCGCTCTCGCTGGTCGGACGCTTCGGCAAGCGCGCCAGAGAATTCAGCGAGGAGCTGATGCGGCGCAGGCTGGTTCACATCGTCGCCAGTGATGCGCACGACCCCGTGCACAGGCCGCCGCGCCTCGATGAAGCACGCGATTACGTCACCCGCAGGTACGGCGCCCGGCGGGCGGAGCGGCTCTTCGAGCTGAACCCTCGGGCGGTGATCGAGGGCGCGCCCATGGCGGAGGACGATGAGCCGGACGAGGCTCCCGAACGGAAGTGGTACCGATTCTGGAAGTGAGCCTCCATGCCGAGACTGCTGCCCTTGCTTTACTGCCTGCTGCCGGCCCTCGCCGGCGCGACTCCGCTGTGCGAGATGAGTGGTTACCGCCCGCAGCAGGGGCTTGAGGCGCAGCCCGGGGACGGCTCGGTGGTTGTCATCTGGCAAGGCGAACGCGGCGCAAGGCTGCGCGCCAGTTTCGGCATCGAAGCTTCGGGTCCGGTGATTCGCGAACTCGCGGCGCGCTTCCGGAACGCGCGCTGGTCCACCCTGACGCGGAACCTCGTGCCGGAATTCAGCGTCGTGAGCGGTCTCCGCCGGACCGGGCACGGCCTGCCTGAGGAACTGCGCTGGTGGGTGTACTGGGACGCGCCTCTTCAAGTGCCAGGAAGCGGCGACCAGCCGAATCTGCCCCGGCGTCCCGAAGAGATTCGGCGGTACGAAGCGGCATTTCGCACGAGTGGTTGCGAGGTCCGAACCAGCGGGTCGCGTATCGAGATCGATTTCCCCGGCCTGTCGATGGGCATCTTTGCGGGCAAGCTCCGGTTTACGGCGTACCGGGGCTCGAATCTGCTGCGGATGGAGGCGATCGCCGCCACCGAGGAACCCTCCGTCGCTTACAAGTACACGGCCGGACTCCGAGGATTCTCAACCGCGGCCCTCCCGCGCGTTGTCTGGCGCGACACAGGCGGCAACGAGCAGAAGCACGAGTTCGGCGGGACGCCGAACCGCGATCCAGTGCCGTTGCGCGCGCGGAACCGCCTCGCCATCGCCGAAGGGACGGGCGGCAGCATCGCGGTGTTCCCGCCGCCGCACCAGTTCTTCTTCGCACGCCAGCTCGAGATCAACCTCGGTTTTGTGTGGTATCGAAAGGACGGGCAGGATGCATTCTCGCTCGGGGTCCGCCAGGGAGACAATCACGAAGGCTATAGCCCGGTGTGGGTCGATCGCGTCTTCGCTCTCTACAACGCGCCGCCCGGCGCCGAGCAGCGCATGGCGGCGTACTTTCTGCTGAGCCCGGAGAGCGCGCAGGCGACGCGCGAGTCGGTCCTCGCCTACACGCATGGCGACCGCTACAAGCCGCTTCCGGGGTACAAGACGATGGTGACGCACTTCCACACGGCGTTCACGGAGGAACTCACGAAGGCGGGCAGTCTCGACACGCAGGCTGCATGGATCGCGCCAGTGAGAGCCCTTGGCGTGAACATCGTCTACCTCTGCGACTTCCATGGGGACGGCCATCCGGAAGATCCCGGCGAGGTGCGGTTGAGGGAGCTTGCCGATTACTACGCGGCCTGTGCCCGGCACTCGGATCGCGATTTCCTCATCCTGCCCGGCGAGGAGCCGAACGCGTACCTCGGCGGGCACTACAACGTGCTCTTCCCGAAGCCGGTTTTCTGGACGCTGCGCCGTCGTCCGGACCAGCCCTTCCTCGAACACCACCCGAAGTATGGCCGTGTGTTCCACGCTTCGAGCGCGGAAGATGTCTTCAGGATGCTCCAGCAGGAAGACGCCCTCGTGTGGCAGACGCACCTGCGAACGAAGGGTTCGACCGGCTACCCGGACAAGATCCGCGACACCGAGTGCTTCCGCAGCGACCACTGGCTCGGCGCGACTTTCAAGGCGTTGCCGGTGGATCTCTCCGAACGGCGATTGTGCGAGCGCCGCTGTTTCGACGCGCTCGACGATATGAACAACTGGGGCCGGCCGAAGTACCTTCTCGGCGAGGTGGACACCTATAAGAAGTTTCCCGAATACGATTTGTACGGCGATTTCAACGTGAACTACGTGCAGCTCGACGGGCCTCCCCAAGCGCGGGACTGGACTCCGATTGTCGCGGCGCTGCGCGCGGGAAAGTTCTTTGTCACCACGGGCGAAGTGCTCCTCCGCGATGTCCGCGTCGAGGCCACGAGCGCGGTGTCGGCGGACGTCGAATGGACGTTTCCGCTCGAGTTCGTCGAAGCGGTCTGGGGAGACGGGAAGACCACCGGACGCAAGGTGGTTCCGGCGACCGACACGGAGGCGTTCGGCTCGCGGCGATTCCGGATTCCGGTGCACTTGGCCGGCCAGAAGTGGGTCCGCTTTGCCGCGTGGGATTCGGCTGTGAACGGAGCGTTCTCGCAGCCCGTCCATCTGCCGGCGGCTGTCTCCGCCCGCGGGCGGTAGAGTGGAAATCATGAGGTTGCTGCTGTCAGCCTGCCTGTTGGCGTTGCTGTCATCGGGGAGCTTGCCCGCCTGGGACGGCTCGGCGACCGAACTGGCGCGGATCGCTCGTGACGCGGGGTTGGATTCCGATGAATGCTACCGTGTTCGCGACCTCAACATCGTCAAGGACGACTTGAAGATCTACCTGACGGACGGCTTCCTGATCCTCGGCAGGCCGGCGGGCGACCGGCATTTCTCGGCTGTGTTCACGGCGGACGTGGAGGGCGGCGATGCGGAGGTACTCCTGCTGGCGCCGACCCGCGGCGAGCGCCTGTCTCTGGCTTCGGCCACCGGCTCTCCGAACCTCAACGAGCACTTCAAGCTGGCCGTCTTCATCTTCACCGACGACACGTATGAGAGCCTGGTCGGACAGTTGCAGTCGCTGGGAAGCCCTCGAAAAAGCCCCGAGCGGGGAGCACTGCTCGCCGGAGAGTGGAATCCGGTGATGCGCAACCTTGTGGGCAGCTTTGAGATTCGCCTGGTTCAAGATCTGATGCGTCGGCGGCGTGGCAACGATGGCTTCTTTTACGCGGGGCTGAGCGGCAAGCAGTTGGGGAACTTCGACGTGGTCCATGATCCGCGCGCACAAGAGCAGATCCGCGTGGGCCGGGTCGCCTCCCGCGATCAAGGTGCGTACTTCGAGGTGTGGACCAGCTTCCCGTCACGAGCTTACCGTTCCAGGAAAAGGGAACCACACCCCTCGAACTTCCAGCTCGGTGACTTCCGGCTGGAGGCGACGCTGGAACCGGACCTGACCCTGAAAGGCGTGACCCGCATGTCCGTGAGAGCCGTCGAGGCCGGGTACCGGACGATCGATTTTGACGTTTCCCGGCGAGTGAGGATCAAAGAAGCCTTCATCGACGGCCAGCCGGCCGAGGTGTTTCAGCGAGAATCCATCCGCGAGCACCTCATTCGCGGGCGCGACGACGATGTTTTTCTGGTGGTCTCGCCGCAGGAGCTGGTTCCAGGGCGTTCCTATGAGGTCGAGATCCGGCACGAGGGGACCGTGATCAGCGACGCCGGCAACCGCGTGTACTTCGTCGGACCCCGCGACAACTGGTATCCGAACCGGCTCTCGCAGTTTGCCGAGTACGACGTCACTTTCCGCTACCCGTCCGGTCTCGACCTGGTGGCTGCGGGAGAAGTCGTGGAGCGCCGGTCCGAGGGCGATTGGAACGTGACCCGGCGCAAAACGGGCGCGCCGGTGCGGTTCCTCGGTTTCAACTTGGGCAACTACGAGACGAAGCACGCCGGCAAAGGGGGTTACACGGTCGAAGTGTGCGCGAACCGGGCGGTGGAACCGTCGCTCCAGGCGAAGGGCAACCGGATGGTCGTCATGCCTCGGGCACCCGGCTGGCAGCAACAGGAGCAGCGGCAGGCTGTTCTGACTGTGCCGGTAGAGGGCGCATCTCCGAACCCAGCGGCGCGTCTGGAAACGCTCGCTTCCGAGATCGCTTCCGCTTTCGAGTTCATGGCCGGCCACTTCGGCCCGCCGCCGATCCGGCACCTGACGGTTTCGCCGATCCCAGGTACGTTCGGGCAGGGCTTTCCTGGACTCCTGTATCTGTCCACCATTGCCTACCTGGACCCGAGAGAGCGGCCCCCGGCCTTGCGGAAGCAGTTCGAGCAACTGTTCTTTTCGGAGATCCTTCATGCGCACGAAACTGCGCACCAGTGGTGGGGCAACGTCGTAACGTCGGCCAGCTATCGGGATGACTGGGTGATGGAGGCCCTGGCCAACTACACGTCGCTGCTCTATCTGGAGAAGCGCAAGGGACGGGCTGCGCTCCAGTCCGTGCTCGAAATGTACAAACAGAATCTGCTCCGGCCGGTGGGCGAAGGCCGCGTCGTCGACTCCATGGGCCCGATCGTCTGGGGGCTGCGCCTGGAAAGCTCCGCCGAGCCGGCCGCCTGGCAAGTGATCACGTACGAAAAGGGTTCGTGGATCATCCACATGCTGCGACGCCGGATGGGAGACGAGCAGTTCTTCAGGATGCTTGGTGAACTGCGCCGGCGCTATGAGTTTCAGCCTGTTACCACCGAGCAGTTCCGTGCTTTGGCCACGGAGTTCCTGCCGTACGACGATCCGGACCCGGCCCTCGAAGGCTTCTTCGAGCATTGGGTCTATTCGACCGGCATCCCCGCGCTGGAGTTCAAATACACCACCGCCGGAAGGGTGCCGAAGGTCGAGCTCACGGGGACGCTGGTCCAGACCGGCACACAGGAGGAAATCAGCATCGACGTGCCGGTGGAGATCCACGCCGGCGGCAAAAGGATGACCCGCTGGCTCCGCACGGGCAGCGAGCCGGCCGTCTTCACCATGGAGTTGAAACAGAAACCGCAGCGAGTCGCCCTAGATCCGTCCGGGAGCGTTCTGGCGGTGCGGCGGTAGGAGGGCTCACCGGCTCGGGCGCCCATCTGAGCTATCATTTGACATCTCATGGAAGAGCTTCAGCCCTCGCCGAAGGTTTCCGTTCTTCTCCTCTCGTGCAACCGCGCCGGCCCACTCCGCCGGTGTCTGGAATCTCTCGAGCGGTCCCAGGACCGCGAGAATCTCGAGATCGTCGTTGTGGACAACGGTTCCCGGGACGAAAGCCCGCAACTGGACGCCGAGTTCCCGCGGGTGCAGATGCTCCGCATGCCGAGGCACTTCGGCGACGTGAAAGCGCTGAACATCGGCATGAGAACCGCGAGCGGTGAGTTCGTCTTCTTCCTCCCGCCCGATGGCATGGTGCTGCCCGATACCATCCCCTGCCTGGCCCGGGAACTGGCCGAGGCTCCGGACGCTACTGCGGTGTGCCCGCTCACCTCATACCCCGACGGTCTCCCGGTGTTTCGCCATCGCCGCATTCCATCACCGCAAGAGCTGTATGTCCACTGGCGGGCCGGGGACTTCAAGGACTGGACGGAGCCGGACCTCGCCGCCGGACCACTTGCCGTCCAATACCTGGAACTGCCGGTGCTGATGGTGCGGCGCCGCTTCCTGGCCGGCATGCGCTTCATCGACGAGCGCTACAGCCACTCTCACTGGCACCTGGAGATCTGCTGCCAGATCCGCAGGGCGGGCAAGAAGGTGCTTCTGATCCCGACCGCACGAGTGGTGTGGGAGAAGCCGGCGCCGGGACTGTCCTCGATACCCCCGGTCCGTGCGCTGCTCTCAGCCGACGAGGCGCTTGGCGCGAGCACCTTTGTCGCCAAACACTACGGGTGGGCGGAAGGGTTGAAGCTCCGGCTCAAGGTGACCTTCGCCGCCCTGGGGGCGGCGCTGGCCTCGCTGGCCAGGTTCCGGGATGTCCGCTACCACTTCGCCCGGCTCAGTTTCCTGCTAAACGGCCAGAAGCTCGACGGCTCGCAGCGAATGATTTGAGCCGGTCGTTGAGATGTGACAGCGGAACCGATTTTGGGAACTTTTGATCCGGGCAATTGCGTACCTGAGACAAGGAGGCGTGGTATGGGTGTGATTCCGTCCGCGGTGGCCTGGCTGCCGGTCGCCGCACTCCTGATGACGGGCTGTGTGCCGGCGCCGCCGCCTGAACCGGTCGAGGAGACGCGCACGGTCCCGCTTGGCAAGGCCGAGATGGTTAACGTGCGAATCGAGATGAAGGGCGGCGAGCTGGACGTCAGCGGCGGGGCGCAGGAGCTTCTCCACGGCTTTTTCAGCTACCGCAGCGAAGGCTGGAAGCCGGAGGTCAGCTACAGCGAGGCCGGATTTCGCGGCAATCTCCTGGTGCGGCAGTCGGGTGTCAGGTACACGATCGGGCCCCAAGGCGGCTTTCGAAACGAGTGGCGGCTGAAGCTCAGCAATACAGTGCCGATGGACCTCGAAGTGAAGCTCGGCGCGGGCAGAACTGAGATGGATCTCGCGGGCCTGCATCTGCGGAGCCTGGAGGTTCACCTGGGCGCCGGCGAACTGGACTTGAACCTCGCAGGCCAGTGGCGCAAGTCGTTTGAGGCGAGGATTCGCGGTGGCGTCGGCAAGGCCACCGTTCGCCTGCCGAAGGACGTCGGCGTCGAGGCACGGGCGCGCGGCGGCATCGGCGCCATCCACACCTCGGGCCTCAAAAGGGAGGGCCGCCACTGGGTGAACGACGCCTTGGGCAGCTCACCGGTCACGCTGCGGATCGATGTCGAAGGCGGCATTGGGGAAATCCGCCTTGAGACCGAGAGCTGACGCGGCCCGCCCCAGATTTCACGCCCGCGGCAGTTCCGCCGCATTCGCCTGGATCTTGCGGACCGCTTCAGCGATCTGATCCATGTCGCGCTTCGGGCCGAGCAGCATGTTCTGCGTGAGCCAGACCGCTTCCTCGCAAAGCCGGTCATTCGCCGGGCATTGGTTCCGTTCCTCCCACCGCTTCAGCCGCTCGGGGCCGGCGATGGCGCGGTACGCGCGCGAATTCAGGACGCTCTTCAGAAACGGTTCCTTGTTGAGCGGCGCGTAGCCGCCGGAGCAGGGAATGCCCTCGGCCGCGAGCGCCTTCAGAAACGTGGCGCGCGGCGCGCGGGCGAACTGTTCCTTGCCGTAACGGAACATGTACAGGTGATACGCGTTGCGCGTGCAGCCTTCGTACATGCGCGCCGGCCGGATGCCCGGGATCTCTCGCAACAGCGAGGTGAGATAGGCGGCGTTTTGCTCGCGCGTTTTCGACTGGTCTTCCAGCCGCTCCATTTGCGTCACCAGCAGGGCGGCCTGGAACTGCGTCATCCGCAGGTTCGCCCCGTTGGCGAAGTAGGAGAAGTTGTAGCTGTCGGTCTTGCGGCCGCGGCCGTTGTTGTGAAAGGCGAAGCAGCGCTCGATGAGCTCGTCGCTGTTTGTCAGGATCGCGCCGCCTTCGCCCGAGGCGAGGTTTTTCGACACCTGGAAGCTGAAGCAGCCGGTCTCGCCGTGCGTGCCAAGCTTGCGCCCGCGCCACTCTCCGATGTGGGCCTGGCAGGCGTCTTCGATCACCGGCAGTTTCCGCGTCCTGGCAAGCTTCAGGATGGCATCCAGGTCCGCCGCCGACCCTCCGAGATGCACGGGAATAATCGCACGCGTGTGCTGGGTGATTGCCGCCTCGATCTTCGTCGCCTCGATCTGGAACGTTTCCGGATCGGTGTCGACGAAGACCGGCAACGCGTACTGGAGCAGCACGACGTTGACCGTAGCGACGAAGGTATAGGGCGGAACGATCACCTCGTCGCCAGGTCCCACGCTGAGGGCGTTGAGAGAGGTATACAGCGCGCTCGTTCCGTTGGCGGTGGCCAGGCAGTGTTTCGCGCCCGTCAGCCGGGCGTACTGCTCCTCGAAGCGCCGCGCGTATCGGCCGGCCGTCCCGCGAAACCAATCGCCGGAGCGCAGCACTTCCGTGAGGATCTGCTCGTCCTCGGCGTTCACCCTCGGCCACGACGGAAACGGCTCGACGCGGACCGGCCTGCCGCCCAGCAGCGCCAGCCGGCTGTTGGCGCCCGATGCGCGGGCTCCCATTGCGACGGGCGCTGCGCCGAGAAACATCCTGCGGCTGACTTCCTTGCTCATGGCGTCATCCTTTCTCTTTCGGGTGTTCAAGGAAATGGTACTCTTCTTGGCTTGCGACAGGTGAGTCCGGCAGCTTCATCCCTGAGTGTTCTTCAAGCCAAGGTCGTCGCCTGCACTCGGTGCCCGCGACTGATCGAGCACTGCCGCCGCGTCGCCCGCCTGAAACGCCGCGCCTATCGCGACTGGGACTACTGGGGCAAGCCGGTGCCCTCGTTCGGCGACCCTGAGGCCGGCCTGCTGATCATCGGCCTGGCTCCGGCGGCGCACGGCGCCAACCGCACCGGGCGCATGTTCACCGGTGACCGTTCGGGCGACTTTCTCTACAAGGTTCTCTACGGCACCGGCTTTGCCTCCCAGCCGGTCAGCCGCTCCCGCGACGACGGGATGGAACTCGATGGCGCTTATATCACCGCGGCGGTCCGCTGCGCCCCGCCGGGCAACAAGCCGGTCCGTGAAGAAATGGCGCGTTGCCGCCAGTACCTGGAGAAGGAACTGGAGCTTCTCTCGAAGGTGCGCGTGGTGGTGGCGCTGGGCCGGGTTGCGTTCGACGCGTATCTCTCGATACTCCGGGACCGCGGCCTCATCGAGCGGCGTTCGGAGTTTGCGTTCGGGCATAACCGCGAGCACCGCACGGGTCCCGGCCAGCCGCTGCTGATCTCCTCCTACCATCCGAGCCAGCAGAACACCTCGACCGGCCGCCTCACGGAAAAGATGCTCCGCGCGGTCTTTGTCCGCGCCC
>CAYZJD010000014.1:0-17034 GCA_964478455.1 uncultured Solibacteraceae bacterium
TCGAGCAGGCGTCGATTCCCTTCGATCACGTCGTTGAGGGCAGCTACTCCCTGAAGATCACGGTGAAATAACCACAACCCGATGCGCAGATTCCTCGCTGTCATGCAGGCCGTTGCCGTCTGTGGCGGCATTGCCGCGGCCGTCGAGACCAAGGTTTGGGAACAGGCCGACTACGCCGCCTTTGAGAAGGGTGAGCGCAAGGGCGTGTCGCTTGGAAGCGATGGCCGCCTCATGCTCGCCCCGCTGTTCAAGGAGGTCCTGGATTCCTCCTCGGCCTACCTCTGGGCCCTGGCGGAGGACTCGAAAGGAAACCTCTACGCCGGAGGCGGCGGGCCTGGCGGACCCGGCGCGCGGCTGTATATCGTCACGCCGGACGGCAAGAGCCGCGTTCTGGCGGAGCTGGAGGGTCTGGAAATCCACGCCATCGCCATCGATCGGAATGACCGTATCTACGCAGCCACGTCCCCGGACGGGAAGATTTACCGGCTCGGCCCGGACGGCAAGCCGGAGGTCTTCTATGACCCGCGAGTAAAGTACATCTGGGCGCTCGCGTTCAACGGCAAGGGTGATCTGTTTGTGGCCACGGGCGACGGCGGCGCGATCCACAAGATCGGTCCGGACGGCAAGGGGCTCGTGTTCTATCGCACGGACGAGACGCATGTTCGCTCGCTCGCGGTGGATGCGCGGGGCAACCTGATCGCGGGCACCGAGCCGGGCGGATTGATTCTGCGCATCACGCCCGCCGGGGAAGGCTTCGTTCTGTACCAGGCGCCGAAGCGGGAGGTCACCGCAGTGGCGGTCGGCTCCGATGGCTCGATCTGGGCCGCGGGCGTCGGGAGCAAGCAGCCGGCCGCGCCAGGCGCTCCCCCTCCGCCGCCCTCGCCGCCAAAGCCAGCCGAGCCGGCCCAGACGACGCTCAACCCCCAGGCCCCGGGCGCGCAGGCCGGACAGCGGCCGCAGCCGCCTCCGCCGAGTCTTGCACCGGCGCCGGCTGTTATCACGGGCGGATCGGAGGTCTACCGCATCGACGCCGAGGGATTCGCCCGCAGAATCTGGAATCACAACGAAGACATCGTCTACGCCATCGGCTTCGATGCCCAGGGGCGGCCCGTCATCGGAACGGGCAACAAGGGCGCTATTTATCGCTTGGATTCAGATCTCATCTACACCGCGCTTCTGTCCGCTCCACCCACGCAGGTTACGGCCTTCGCCGCTGGACGGCAGGGGAAGCTTTACGCCGCCACAGGGAACAGCGGCAGGGTGTACCAGATCGGCCCGGGCTTGGAGAAGCAGGGTTTTCTGGAAAGCGAGCTGTTCGACGCCACCTTGTTCTCCCGCTGGGGCCGCCTGTCGTGGCGGGCGAAAGCTAACGGCGGCGCCGTCCGGTTCGAGACTCGCAGCGGCAACCTTGATCGCCCCCAGAGAGACTGGAGCCCGTGGGCGGTAGCGCCGGCCGAAGGCGACAGCGGCCGCATCCAGTCGCCCGCGGCCCGGTTTTTGCAATGGAAGGTGACGATAACCGCCTCGGCGGACGGCAAGTCGCCCGAGGTCGAATCGGTTCAGGCCGCCTACTTGCCGAAGAACGTCGCGCCGCTCGTCGAGGTCATCGAGATTACGCCGCCCAACTACAGATTTCCCCAGCAATCCCTCACCTTGACGCCGTCGCAGACGATCACGCTTCAGCCGCTCAGCCGGGGCAAGAAGGCTCCGCCACCGGTACCGGTTACGTCCGGCGGCGCCGTCTCCATGCAGTACGAAAAAGGTCAGATCGGCGCGCGCTGGGAAGCCAGCGACCTCAACGGCGACACGCTCACGCACAAGGTGGAGATCCGCGGCGTGAATGAATCGGTCTGGAAGCTGCTCAAGGACAAGCTGAAGGACAAGCAGTTGAGCTGGGATTCGACCGCATTCCCGGACGGGCTTCACCAGTTACGGGTGACATCCTCCGACTCACCCGACAATCCGCCGGACCAGGCCTTGAGCAGTTCGCTGGTCAGCGAGCCCTTTCTGATCGACAACACGGCGCCGGAGATCCTTGGCCTGGCTGCAACCACGGCCAGCAACAAACTCGTTGTCATGTGGAAGTCAAAAGACGGGGACTCCGTGCTTCAGAAGGCGGAATATTCAGTGAACGGAGGCGAGTGGACGCTCGTCGAGCCGGCCGGCGCTCTTTCGGACTCGCGCGAGCATGAATACCGCCTCGAACTGGAGCGTCCGGCGGCCGGCGAGGTCACCATCGCCGTGCGCGCAACGGACGAATTCGACAACCAGTCCGTCCAAAAAGTAGTGGTCCGGTAGCGGACCGGGACTCTTCACGGCCGGAGATCAACATGCGCAGCCGACAAATCCTCCTCCTCATCCCTCTTGTGCTTGTGAGCGCCTCGCTGGCGGCTCCGCAACCAGAAACCAGTGCGATGCTGCCTGCCACTCCCGCCGGCCGCCAGTTCGCCGCCTGGCTCGACATGCTGAACAGCGGTGACGCCGCCGTCTTCCGGCGTTTCATCTCGGAACGCTTCAGCAAGCAGTTCCTCGGGGAGATCCCCCTCGACGAACACGTGAACATACACACGATGGTTCACAGCGATGCGCCCGGGCTGACCGCCAGGAAGGTGGAGGATTCCAAGGAGCATGACATCGCAGTGGTCTGCGAATCGCCGCAGTTGGGGTCCTGGTTCCGGGTGCGGATGGAGGTGGAGCCCCAGACACCCCACGCGATTCGCGGGGTGGGGATCATGGTTATCACCAGGCCGCCTGACCTTGGTCCGCAAGGGAAGTTGAGCGACGCGGAGATCGTCAAGGACCTCGAGGAGTTTCTCGACAAGCTCGTCAAGACGGGCCGGTTCTCCGGTGCAGTGATGGTCGCGCGCGACGGCAAGCCCCTCTTCCGCAGGGCGTATGGCCTCGCCGAGCGCAGCTTTCAGGTTCCGAACCGGGTGGACACGAAGTTCAACCTCGGCTCGATGAACAAGATGTTCACCGCCGTGGCCGCAGCGCAGCTTGTCGAACAGGGCAAGATGGCGTTCAGCGACACCGTTGGCAAGCACCTGCCGGACTGGCCAAACAAGGCTGTCGCGGAGAAGGTGACGATTCATCACTTGCTCACGCACACCTCCGGAATGGGCAGCTACTTCAACAAGAAGTACGAAGAAGCGTCCAAGACCCGCTTTCGCGCGGTGCGGGACTACTTTCCTCTGTTCGCTGACGATCCGCTCGAATTCGAGCCCGGCGCGCGGTTCGGCTACAGCAACTCCGGCTTTATGCTGCTCGGCGCGATCATCGAGAAGGTCTCCGGGCAGGACTACTTCGACTACGTTCGCGAGCACATCTACAAACCGGCCGGGATGGTCAATACCGATGCTTTCGAGACGGACCGGGTCACGCCGAACCTCGCCACCGGCTACACGCGCATGGGGCCGGACGGCAAGCCCGACCCGGGCGGCTGGCGGAACAACCTTTTCCTGCACGTGGTCAAGGGCGGGCCGGCCGGCGGCGGCTTCTCGACCGTGGAGGATCTCGTCCAGTTCGCCGAGGCTCTGCGCGGCAACAAGCTCCTGAGCCGAGAGATGACGGAGACTGTGCTTACAGGAAAGGTGGACACGGGCAGGGGCGAAGGAAGGTATGCCTACGGCTTCCTCGACGAGCGGGCCGGCGGCGAGCGGATTGCCGGGCACGGCGGCGGATTTCCCGGCATCAGCGCGCAACTCGATATCTACCTCGACCAGGGAGTGGCCGTCGCCGTTCTCTCTAATGTCGATCAGGGAGCGCAACGCGTCAGCATGCGTCTGCGCGACCTGCTCACCCGGAAGTGAACTCCCTGTTGAGCCTTACGGCTTGACCAGCGCCGCCACCTTCGGCGCCAGTTCCTCGGCGCTCATCTCGCCGGGGTGGTAGAGGCACACGATCCCGCGGCGGTCGAGGAGGACCAAGGTCGGCGTCGTGCTGACCCCGTACTCCTTGAAGTTCTCCTCACTGACCGGGGCCGGCACGTCGACAAGGCCCGCGAAGTGACGCTGCCGGATCTCTTCGATGTATTTCAGCTCTTCTTCCGGTGTCGCGTCTTCGCCGCGCGCCTTGTAGCCGTAGCGCTGTGTCGGCGCGACGATCACGAGCCCCCTGGGCGCGAACTCGCTCTTCAGCCGCTCCAGGATAGGCGCCTGGGCCTTGCAGTCACCGCACCAGTGCGCCCAGAAAAACAGCAGCACGGGCCTGCCCCGCAGTCCGGCAAGCGGCGATGGACGCGGGCCCAGCCACTCGGCCACCTCGAGCGGCGGCGCGGGCCTGCCTTCCAGGCTGAGCAGGTGAATGTTCTTCTGGATGCGCGCCCGGATGGACGTGTTCCGGAAACTGGCCAGTTCACGCCGAAGGTACTCGACCGCGCTCGCGCGATCGCCGCGCGCCGCCATCGCCTGCGCGCGCACTTCGATGGCTGCGCCGAGGGCGAGCGGCAGATGCCGGTCCGCATCCAGCGGGCGCCGCTTCAACACATCCATGACGAGGTTGTGTATCTCGTCCGCGTAAGCTCCGGCCTTGTCGAGATCACCGGCTTTCAGCACCCCGCGGGCCAGCCAGGAGAACGCCGCCAGGCCCTCGGCCGTCACGCCGTGCGCCGAGCGGTGTGCTTGAACGAGACGTTCCGCCAGCGGAAGGTCGTTCTTCGCGAGCGCCGCGCGAACGTCGCCGACAATGCCGGCGGCGGCGAGGGACGGGAAGAGCAGCGCCGCGCAGGCCAGCCGCAGCTTCAAAGTCCAAGCAGCTTGTGGCACCACCGGATGCTCTCTTCCAGGTCTTCCTTCTCCCGCGCGGCTGCCTGCTCCTTCGTCGCGGGCGGCGGGCCCTCGTGCGGCTTGCCCCTTTCCGCCAGCGCCAGAAACCTGGCGAACTCCCAGGCGCGCACGTTGCGGTACCCGTCCCAGAAGCCCTGATCCCATACCTTGTAGACGCGCGGGCCGTAAACAAGGACTTCGAGCGAGAGCGCGCGCCCAGGACACAGCTCCAGGTATTTACGGATGTAGCCCGCGATGTCCACGTTGCCCTCGCCCATCCGCACCCACTTCACCGCCACGCCCTCGGGTACGCGCCACACCGCCGTGTCGCGAACGTGGCTCGTCAGGACATAGGGGTGAAGAACTTCCAGCGTCAGGTGCGGGTCTTCGAGTGTCCAGAGCGGGTTGCCGGAGTCGATGCAAGCTCCGGTGAAATCCTTGCCCGCCTCCTCGATGAGCGTTTTCAGTTCCCGCGCTTGCATGTCGCCCGCGTGGTTCTCGATGGCGATCTTGATCCCCGCGTCGAGCGCCCGCGTCCTGACCGCCTTCAGCACCTTGACGGCGTTCTCGATGTGCCCCTCGATCGGCACCGGTCCCCTGCGGTCCTCGCCGGTCCCGAGGAATGCCCGCACAATCCGGGCGCCTGCTGTCTGCGCCGCCCGGATCATCCGCTCCAGTTGCTCCTCGGCCGTGCCCTGCGCCGAATCGAACTGCTTCGACGTCGGGCAGATCGAGCGCATGCCGATCTCCAGTTCGATCCCGAGCTTCTCGGCGTGAGCGCGCACCCGCTTCAGGTGGCTCTCTTCAAGCCCGCCCAGAAAACGAATCTCGGAGAAATGGACCGTTTTCGCTTTCCAGCGTGAGCAGTAGTCCAGAAACTCGAAGGGCGTCCAGCCCTGCGAGCGCAGGCTGAACAGGTCGATTCCGAATTCCACTTCGGCGCCCTCCATGGAAGCGGCGGGCCGCGCCAAGGCCCCCGCGGCACTAGTCAGGAATTCCCGTCGATGCATTCCGCTGTCAACCCCGCAAGTGTTTTGCCAGCCACACGACGTACTCGGTGTTTCGACGCCGCGCCTCGCGCAGCAGGTCTTCCGGCAACTCGTCGATCTTTTCCTTGAAGAAGCGCCTGTCGCCGTCGGGAGAGTCGATATCGCGGCTGCCCACGACGTTGCCGAGCCAAAACACGAGGAAGAGGTTGCCGTCCACGCGCCCGCGCGTGGCATCGCCGAGATAGGAACCCTTCCCCAGCTCGATGTACTTTGACGCCAGTTCGCTCTCGGCCCCGAATGCGCCGGCTGCGGCGAAGCGGTTCGCCCGCTCGACCATCCGCTCGTAGAGCGCCTTCCACGGCGACCCGCCGGGCTGCTCGGACAGCACGTCCAAAAGCTGGAGCTGAAGTTCGCCAGAGATCTTGTAGTTGACCCTTCCGCCCGTCGCTTCGCCGATGCGCTCCAGCACAACGGCCTGCTTGCCGCTGCCGGAGTGAATACTGAGCGTGCCGTCAAAGCGTCGTGCGACCTCGGCCAGCTCGCGTACGCGCGCGGCTAACTCTTCAAGCGGCCCTCCGCCGAACCCGGCTTCGACCCGGGACACAAGTTCCGGCCACATCTTGTGATGCACGTAGTCCCTCAGCCCGATGCCGGCGGCCGGCCCGCTGTCCATCGCCTCCGGATAGGCCTGCCGCTTCTTGAAGCCGAGATTAGGAGGAACCAGTTGCGCCGGCCGCCCGCGCGCCTTGAGCCAGTGCATGTAGAACAGCAACTCCTGCGGCGTGGTCAGCGTTTCGGCTTCGTCAAGCGACGGCTCGAAGTCGAAGGCCGCGCCGCGCTTGGCCCGCCGGATGGCGTCGTACAGCTCCTCGTTGAGCTGCAAGCTGCGGCCGAACTTCACCGCAAGGCATACGATCTCCTCGGGAGACAGCCGGTAGGAACGGGCGCCCGTGTCGAAGGGACGCGAAAACTCGTCCAGCACCCAGGCCCGCTCTCCGGCGGAAAGCAGCGACTCGAACCGCGAGACAACCTCGGGGTAGCTCCAAGCGCGCGGATGCCTCGAGTCCGCCCGAAGCTCGAACAACCGCGAAGTGTCGGTGGTGAACTTTGTGTACCCAGCCGCCTGGGCGATCGCTTCCTTGGCCGCCTCCACGGAACGGCTGACCGCGTCCGGCGTGTCTCCGGTGATGATGAAGTGATCCGCCTCGGCGTTGTACCCCTCGCGCCAGCCCGCGCGCACGGCCGCCCACAAGCCCGCGTGGTAGAGATGGCGGATCGAGACGCGCGTGTGCCCGGGTGCAACCGGGTCCTCTCCGTCGCGCGCTGCGAGCGCTTCGTCCGTTGTCATCTCGCGCGTAGCCGAGAGCTGCGGCGTCGAGGCCATGTTCACGCCAGTGGCGTCGAGGATGCGACGGTAGGCCTCGAACACCGCCGGCAGGCTGATTTCCGGGTGGCGATTGCCGGCAGCGATAGCGGGCCGGTCGCCCTGTGGCCGCGGCAGGAACGCCCGGTCCACTTGCTCGACGAAAGCGCGGATGTTGGAGTAATCCGTGGAAGCAAACGGGACCAACCAGGTGGTCTCCTCACGGCGGACCACGCCTGCGAACAGTCCCTCCGGCGGCGGCCCCGCCGTCCACAGCAACACGGTGCGGCCGGCTTCCTCCGCGAAAACCGGTGACAGGCTACACAATTCCCAATTTCTCCCGACCGGCTACAGGTTGAGGCTTCTCAAGTACTCGCGCAACGGCCCGCCGAGATCCGGCCGGCGCAGCGCGAATTCCACCGTCGCTTGCAGGAAGCCCAGCTTGTCTCCAGCGTCGTAACGCTTGCCCCGGAAGCGGCAGCCGTAGATGGGCCGTTTGGCCAGAAGATGGCGCAGGCCGTCGGTCAACTGGATCTCGCCGCCGCGGCCCGGACCGGCGGCCTCGATCGAATCGAAGATCTCCTGCGTGAGAACATAGCGGCCGATGATGGCGAGGTTCGAAGGCGCCTCCGCCGCTTTCGGTTTCTCCACCAGGTCGTGAATGCGGTACACACGGTCCGTCTCGCCGTTGTGAGCGACCGGCTCCGCCTTGACGATCCCGTAGGCTTCGATCTGCTCCGGCGGCACTTCCATCAGCGCCACCACCGGCGATCCGTAGTATTCGTACACGTCCAGCAGTTGCCGCAGGCAGGGCACCTCGGCGTCGATCACATCGTCGGAGAGCACCACCGCCAAAGGCTCAGGGCCCACCAGGTCCCTGGCGCGCAGCACCGCATGGCCGAGTCCCAGCGCTTCCTTCTGCCGCACGTAAGCGACATCGATCATGTCGGAGATGCTGCGCACCGCCGCCAGCAGATCGCTCTTCTTGCGCGACTCCAGCAAGTGCTCCAGCTCGAAGCTGACATCGAAGTGGTCCTCGATCGCGCTCTTGCCGCGCCCGGTGACGATGATGATGTTCTGAATGCCGGAAGCGACCGCTTCCTCGACGCCGTACTGGATCAGCGGCTTGTCCACCAGCGGCAGCATCTCCTTCGGCTGGGCCTTGGTCGCGGGGAGAAACCGCGTCCCCAGCCCGGCCGCTGGAAAGACCGCCTTGCGCACTTTCGGGATCATCACGTCTATTGTATGCGGCGGCGCGCCGGCTCAAGCGGCTGAATTCGTGAACAGGCCGTGCCTCTCGGAAGCGCCGGGCGGTCGCCGGCCTCACCTCCCCGCCGGTTTCAGTGAACGCAGATAGGCGACCACCGCCTCCGCGTCCCCTTTGTTCATCTTGTAGGGAGGCATCGGCGGGCGCAGCGGGCTGCCGCTCGGCGTCAACCCCGTCATCATGAGCTTGACGGCGGCTTCATCGCTCCAGCGGGGAAGGCCGGCGATATCGGGCGCGCGCTTCGCCCACATCGGCATCGGATGGATCGGTTGGAAACCCAGATCCGTTCCCATCAGCCAGTTGTTCTTATCCAGCTCACCTGTTGCTAAGTGCGGCGTGTGGCAGTCGATGCACATGCCCACGTTCTCAACCAGGTACTTGCCGCGGGCGATCTTCTTCGCATCCGGCGGCGCGGCCGCCAGTACCAGGACCAATGCTCCCAGCGCCGCGCCCGCGGCGCAGATTCCAATCAGTTTTCGCATTTGAGGTTTCCTCCAGTGTGTATCTCAGATCACGCGTTCTTCACCGGCCGCACGATGCCGCCCGGCTGACCATATTCGTGCCGCCTTGCCGTCCAGCGGGCCCGCCCGTATTCCTCCATTCCAACGACGCCCTCTATGGAATCTCCGTCCACGCGCCCTTCGAACTCGTAGTTCAGCCGCGTGCCCTCGTACTTGTGCGAACTGTAGATGCGGATCTGGTGCCCTTCGACCGTACCTCGCAGATCGCCGGTCAGGACGTCCCCTTTGTGCGTACCCACGAGTTCGGTTCCTCGTTGTTCGAACACGAAGGCGTGGGCGGCGCCGCCGAGGAAGAACTCCATTTGCACGTCCCATTGCCCGCCGACATTTGCCGCCAGCGAGGGAGGCGCCGCCGGCCGGTCGATCTTCGGCGGCCTCGACAGAATGGCGTAGAGCCGCTCTGCCACCGTCTCCGCTTCTTCCGGGTTCATCATGTACGGCATGATCGTGATCGTACTCGGGCCTTCCTCGCGGGCGTCGCCGCTGGAACCGCCGAAGATAATCCTCGGCTCCGTCTCGTAGAGAATCTTCGCGACCTCCCGCCCGTGGATGCCGAGCTGCGCCCCGTCCCAGCTCAGCCGGAGCTGCGGGGAGCGGTTGGACAGGCCTTCCGGCTGGATGACCTCGGTGGCAACCCCGTCCACTTTCCTGACGCTGGCGGCGATGTGGTCGAGCCACGATTGCCACCGCTTCCATTCACCCTCGTGGTCGCGCTTTACCCACGCCTCCACGGCCGCCAGCATCCCCATAATTTCCTCCTTGCCGACCTTCATCGGCCGGCCGAAGGCGTGATGCGGCGCGCTGTGAAGCCAGGCCGCCTTCACCAAGTCCTTCTGGCCGAGCAGCATGCCCGCGCACTGCGGCCCGCGCAGGCATTTGCCGCCGCTGTAAGCGACCATGTGGGCGCCGCGCTTCAGGTGAACGTTCGGAATCGTCAGAATCTCGGCGGCGGCATCCACCAGCACCGGCACGCCTCTCGCCCGGGCGAGTTGCGCGATGACTTCCAGACCCAGCGGGCCGCTGTCCTCGGGACAGCCGAGGACCATGACCATCGCCGTTCGCGGATTGAAGGCGCGCTCCAGTTCCTCCTTCGTCTCCACCGTCACTATCTTGACGCCGAGCATTCGCACCGCGTGGTCGTAAACGTTGCGCGAGTAACCGGGGGAGATCACTTCGTTCTTCATGCCGGTCAAATCCGGCAGCCGTTGCAGCTTTTCCGGATCGGCGCCGGCGAGGCAGGCCGCGGTCGCGTGCGCCAGGGCCGCTGCGCACCCCGCCGTGACGATGCCGAACTCCGCGCCGGTCAGTTCCGCCAGCCGCTTGCCGACCGCGTCCATCAGTTCGTCGAGATGGACGTAGTGCCGCGAGGCTTCGTCCATGGCGCGCTTCACCTCGAGCAGCGTCAGAGAGCCGGTGACAATGGTGAACGTGCCCTTGCAGTTGATCAACGGCCGCACGCCGATGGACTGGTAGATGCCGGCGCCGATTCGCAATTGGGCCGCGCCGGACCTCGCACTTCCGAAGAATCCTCCTGCGGCGACCGCGCCGCCGCTGCGGAACAACTCGCGCCGGCTCAGGCCGCGCACACCGGCTGCAAACAGACTGCTGATGCTCTTCATGAGCTTGCACCCTTTCTGAACCGCCCGGTCACGGTCGGTGTCCGATTAGCGCCGGGCTGGTGTTCGAAACCTAGATTTTATGCCGTTCGTAGTCGAACGGCTCGTTCACGAGGTGTAGAAGAGGCTCGTTCTCCTTCGGCAGGTAGTAGGTCCGCAGCGGCGTACGCGGGAAGTCGGTCAGTTTCCGCTGCGTCGGTCCGTCGTCGGTCCACTCGTACACGGGGATTTCCCAGGGATTGAAGGTGTCGCTCAACCCGCGTTCCTTGGCGATGCGGTACAGGTGGACGTTGCCCGGCTCGTGGCCGCCGAGCCACAGGCCGATGACGTCCAGCCGGAACTTGTCTTTGCTGAACATTACCAGGTTGGTCAAGTAGTCGTTGCCGACCGCGAAGCCATCGCCGTCGCGCCCGTAGATGCCTTCGATCATCGCCAGCCCCGTCTTCAGCACGCTCATGTTGTCCAGCGTCTTGTGCGCCCAGATCTCCTGCCGCATCGGGCTCAGCTCCGCGCGGCTGTCGTACCGGCTGTAGCCCATCTTGACGTGGCGTTCGAAGAAATCCTTCACGAGCGGCTCCGCCTTCTTGTTGATGTGAGGCGTGAGAAGATCCGGCGGCGCGTGGAGAACCGGCCAGCCGTAGCAGTAGCGCACGTACGGCACCACCACCAGACCCTGCTCGTTCTTCACCGCCTGCGTGAGGCACATGCCGTGCGCCTTCCACTTGGCGATGTTCAGCAGCCAGGTGTCCGGCTCGTTCACCGGCGCGTAGTACGGAATGTGCGTGAACACCACGCCGTCCGGCACGTTGCTCCAGGTCATTTCGTAGCCGTCGCGGAAATGCCGCGGATGCCGGTCGCACTCGTTCATCTGAATGCCGTGCCGGAGATTGATGTCCACGAAACCGCGGTAGTTCCAACACCAATAGGAATTGGCCTCGATGAAATGGAATCTCTTGAGACCGATCTCCTTCAGGCCGAGCACCAGCCCTTCATAGAACTGGGGATCGGTTCCCGTTCCCCACAGGTCTTCGTCGCGCCGGCTCTTCACCCGCACGCTCGTCTGGTTCGGCTTGAGAATGACGCGGTGAGTGATCGGGATGCCCGGCTGGTCGAGCGGCACAAAGATCTGCCGTGCGAGCGCGAGCCCCTCGCGCAGCTTCGCCGCCTCGTCCATCTTGTGCGGGACATTCGTACGGCGGATGAAGACCGCCTTGGAGTTTCTCTCGATGAACGGGTGCAACCCAAAGTACGCCTTGGGCTGGACGGCCGTGCCGCCGGCCGCCGGAACGCCCGCCGCCCCCACGGCGGTCGCCGTCGCGGCTCGCAGAAAATCCCTGCGGGAGATGTTCATGAGCCCCTCCAGGTTCTATCTACACAGTGTAAAACCATTTGGGGCAGGGGCATGCTTCGGCTAGATGGCTAGGCCGCCGCCTCGCCGCGTTCTGCTTCGCCGCGATCGGTCCAGCTACCCACCAGGAAGTCGCGGTTCATGCGGGCGATGACTTCGAGCTTGATGCTCTTCGGACAGACCGCTTCGCAGGCGCCGATGTTGGTGCAGCTTCCAAACGCTTCCTGCTTCATTCGCGCCGCCATGTTGAGCGCCCGGCGGTAGCGCTCCGGCTGCCCTTGCGGCAGCAAGCCGAGGTGCGAGATCTTCGCCCCCACGAAGAGCGAGGCCGACGCGTTGGGACAGGCCGCCACGCAGGCGCCGCAACCGATGCACGCGGCCGCGTCCATTGAGCGCTCGGCCGCCTCTTTCGCAACCGGAATTGCGTTGCCGTCCGGCGCGCTGCCCGTGTTGACCGAGACGTAACCGCCGGCGACAATGATGCGGTCGAACGCGCACCGGTCCACCGCCAGGTCCTTGACCACCGGAAAGGCTCTGGCCCGCCAGGGTTCCAGGTACAGCTCGTCGCCGTCCTGGAAGTGCCGCATGTGGAGCTGGCAGACGGTGGTTCCCGGCAATGGCCCGTGGGCCTCGCCGTTGATCATGAAGCCGCACATTCCGCAGATCCCTTCGCGGCAGTCGTGGTCGAAGGCCACCGGCTCCTCTCCCTTCTCGATGAGATCCTCGTTCAAGACGTCGAGCATCTCCAGAAACGACATGTGCGTGTTCACGTTCGGGACTTCATATCGGACCATGCGGCCCGGCGCGTTCGCGTTCTTCTGACGCCAGATGTGCAGGACGATCTTCATTTGTAGCTCCGTTGAGTGGGAAGAACGTACTCAAACTGCAATGGCTCCTTGTGCAGGGCGGGCTTCCGCTCAGCCCCCTGATACTCCCAGACCGACACGTGACAGTAATTCTCGTCGTCGCGAAGCGCCTCGCCTTCCGGCGTCTGGTACTCCTCCCGGAAATGGCCGCCGCACGATTCGTTGCGATCGAGTGCGTCCAGGCACATCAGCTCGGCCAGTTCCAGGAAATCCGCCACCCTCCCCGCTTTCTCGAGCGACTGATTGAACTCTTCGTTTTCCCCCGGCACGCGGACGTTCTGCCAGTACTCTTCCCGCAGCGCGGGAATCCTCTCCAGCGCCATTTTGAGGCCCTGCGCATTGCGCGCCATGCCGCAATACTCCCAGAGCAGGTTGCCCAGTTCGCGGTGGAACGAATCCACCGTCCTCCTCCCCTGGATCGAGAGCAGCTTCTTCGTGACGCCGTTCACATTTTCCTCCGCCTCGCGGCAGGCAGAATGCTTCGGGTCGATTTTGTCCAACTTCTCATTTGCCAGGTAGTCGCCCATCGTGTACGGGAGGACGAAGTAGCCGTCGGCCAACCCTTGCATGAGCGCGCTCGCGCCCAGTCGGTTGGCGCCATGGTCGGAGAAGTTCGCCTCGCCGATCACGAACAGCCCCTGGATGGTGCTCATCAGGCGGTAGTCCACCCACAGCCCGCCCATCGTGTAGTGGCTGGCCGGGTATATGCGCATCGGGACACGGTAGGGATCCTCGCCGGTGATCAACTGGTACATGTCGAACAGGTTGCCGTACCGTTCGGCCACGCCCTGCCGGCCCAGCCGCTGGATCGCGTCCGCGAAGTCCAGGTACACGCCCAGTCCCGTCTCGCCCACGCCTCGGCCTTCGTCGCAGACCGCCTTGGCGGCGCGCGAGGCGATGTCGCGCGGCACCAGGTTGCCGAAGGCCGGATACCGCCGTTCGAGATAGTAGTCGCGTTCCTGCTCGGGGATCTGGCTCGGCGGCCGTTTGTCCCTCTTCTCCTTCGGCACCCAGATCCGCCCGTCGTTGCGAAGCGACTCGCTCATCAGCGTCAGTTTCGACTGGTACTCGCCGCTCACCGGGATGCAGGTCGGGTGAATCTGCGTGAAACACGGGTTGCCGAAGCCGGCGCCGTGCTTGTACGCCCGCCAGATCGCGGTCGCGTTCGCGCCCTTGGCGTAGGTCGCCAGATAGAACGCGTTTCCGTACCCGCCCGTGGCGAGAACGACCGCGTCGGCCAGGTGCGACTCCACCTTCCCGGTGATGAGGTCGCGCGTGACGATGCCGCGCGCGCGGCCGTCGACCACGATCAGGTCGAGCATCTCGTGCCGTGGAAACAACTGCACCCTGCCCGCGGCCACCTGGCGCATCATCGCCTGGTAAGCGCCGAGCAGAAGTTGTTGGCCGGTTTGCCCGCGCGCGTAGAATGTGCGCGAAACCTGCGCCCCGCCGAAAGAACGATTGGCGAGCACGCCGCCGTACTCGCGCGCGAACGGCACTCCCTGGGCCACGCACTGGTCGATGATGTTCACGCTGATCTCGGCCAGCCGGTGGACGTTCGACTCGCGTGCGCGGAAATCCCCGCCCTTCACCGTGTCATAGAAAAGGCGGTAAATGCTGTCGCCGTCGTTTTGGTAGTTCTTGGCCGCATTGATCCCGCCCTGTGCGGCGATGCTGTGCGCCCGCCGCGGGCTGTCCTGAAAGCAATAGGTCTTGACGTTGTAGCCCAGCTCGGCCAGCGAGGCCGACGCCGAGCCGCCGGCCAGGCCGGTGCCGACAACGATGATGCTGTACTTCCGCTTGTTGGCCGGATTCACCAGCTTCATTTCGAACCGGCACTTCTCCCAGCGCTGTTCGATCGGACCCGAGGGAATCCGGGCGTCCAGTTTCATGAGTGCGCTCCTTCGGAATCAGGAACCGATCCAGCCCGCCATGACCGAGACCGGAATGGAAATGTTGCCTGCGGCGATGAGAACCGCGAAGGCCGCGGCGAATCGTTTCAATAGCAGCGAGTAGCGCGGATGGCTGACGCCGAGCGTCTGGAACATGCTCCACACGCCGTGGTAAAGGTGCAGGCACAACAACGCCATCGCCGTGACGTAGGCGATGGACACCGGCGCGATCCGAAAGCCGTTGACCACGTTGTTGTATACGTCCAGCCGCCGGAAGGGCAGGTTTACTGAACCGGTGGTGAGATGCAGGATATGAAACACGACGAAGGCCGCGATGATCGGGCCGCTCCAGAGCATCGTCCGCGAGGCGTAGCCGGCCGGATCGTTCGCCAGCTTCATGTAGCGCACAGGACGCGCCGCGCGGTTGAGCAGCCAGAGTTGGAGAGACGAGATGATGTGCAGGGCCACCGCCGTCAGCAACACCACCCGCACGGTCCACAGCAGCGCCGGCTTGGAGTGCAGGAACTCCGCGTACCGGTTGATCTGCTCCGGGCCGGCATAGATCTGGAGGTTGCCCGCGAGATGGCCGACGAGGTAGCCGAAGAGAATAAGACCCGTTACGGCCATGATGATCTTCTTGCCGATGGCCGCCTGATAGAAAAAGAGGGCGCGATTCACGCTGACGCCCACAGCGGTTGCGCTCATAGACCCACTCCGTTTAGCAGAATGCCTCTGCTGAAGCCGCTCGCAAGGAAGCTATTTTATGTGAATTCTCCGGGCGGCGGCGACCAGCAGTTCAGCGAACGTCGAAGATTCCCGCCTGGTCCCACCTGGCGATGGTGTCCGTCACAAGCTGCGCCATCCTTTCGACGACAGCCTGGTAGTACGCGTCGGCCTTCGGCTGATCGAACCGCACGTAGCCCTCGCCGGGCTTGTACAGAATGATGGAGGAAGGGAAAGGGTAAGCGGACCAGCTTCCCTCCGCCGGCCGCGGCATCGCCAGTGCGTCTTTGTACCTCTCCGGATGAACCAGCTTGCGGTCCACCGACTGAATGAACGCCGTCTCGTTCCAGCCGGCGTGCCCGCCGTCCTCGCCGAACACCTTCTGCGTCACGTCCGAACAAATCGCCCACCAGTTGGCGACCAGCGTCCGGACGCGGTGCTCCCGGCCCGCCGATTCGGCCAGCTCGTTCAGAATCTTCGTCTGCGGCCCGCCGTGGCCGTTGATGACGATGATGTTCCGAAACCCCAGCTTCGCCAGGCCGGACATCACCTCGCCGACGTACGCCCGGTAGGCCGGCTCGCTGATCGAGAACGCTCCGGCATACGCATCGAGCGAGCCGGTGACGCCATAGGGCACCAGCGGCGCCACGAGCGCGTTCAGCTTGGGCGCCATCGCGCGCAATGGCCAGGGGCGCGGTGCTGTCGGCGCCGTTGTTGATGACGCCGTGGGCCTCGATCGTTCCCGTGGGAAGCAGCACGGTCCGGACCTTCGCGGGAATCAGCTCGCGGAACTCCATCCAGTTCAGGTCATTCATCTCCCGGCTGGAAGGTTCTTGCGCGCAGAGCAGCGCCGCGGAAATGCACAAGAGGATACTTGCCCTTCGCATGGCGAAAGGATATCACCGCTCTGCGCCCTCCGCGTCTCCGCGGTTACGGCGTCTTTTCCCTGTGCGCTGGGCCGCTCAGGTGCCGGTAAAACCCGAGGTCTGCGCCGGTCAATTGCTTGGTGACGAAAATGATCTGTCCGGTGTGCTCGGCGAAGTGTTCGATGACGTGACAGACTGCCTCGAGCTTGGTGACGCGGTACTTCTGGATGGTGACCGTTTCCGCCAGTTGCTCCGGCGTCAGCCCGTCGATGATTTGGACGGCATCCCGGACTGTCGCCGCCAGCCGTTCCTTCAGCTCCGCCGGCTCGATCTGGCCGCGAGCGGCGAACTCCTCGTCCCGCTTGCGGACGTCATCGAGCCCGCCAACCCCGTAGCCGATCCACTGCCGCACGTTACCGCACAAATGGAGAACGAGGTTGCCGACGGCGTTCTCGTTTTCGCCGCCGCGGGCCCAGATCTGCTCGTAGCTGAGCCGGCCGAGACATTCGCCGATCCGGCCGTTGAGTTGCCCGAGCTTGGCGGCCGCATGGGCCAGAAATGTCGAGGACAGGTTGTCCGCCATGATCTGCCTACAGGATCTGCTCCGACCAGTTCTCGAGTACCGACTTCATCTTTTGCATGAACTGGTCGGCGACCGCGCCGTCAATCAGCCGGTGATCGAAGGTAAGCCCGAGGAGGCAAATCGAGCGGATGGCGATGGCGTCCTCCACCACCACCGGCGTCTTCTCCACTGCGCCGACGCCGAGGATGGCCACCTGCGGCTGGTTGATGATCGGTGTGCCGAACAGGCTGCCGTAAC
>CAYZJD010000014.1:17044-25823 GCA_964478455.1 uncultured Solibacteraceae bacterium
GATCGAGAACGTGCCGCCGTGGACTTCGTCAGGCTTCAAGTGGCGCGACCGGGCGCGCGTCGCCAAATCGACGATGGCGCGCTGGAGGCCGAGCACGTTCATCTCGTCGGCATGGCGGATGACCGGCACGATGAGTCCGTTGTCGAGCGCGACGGCGATGCCGATGTTGATCTCGTTGTGATAGAGGATGTTGTTCCCTTCGATCGAAGCATTGACGACCGGGAACGCCCGCAGTCCTTCGGCGGCCGCCCGGGCCACGAACGGCAGATAGGTTAGCGAGTAACCATAACGCGCCTGTACTTCTTCCTTCGAGCGCTCGCGGATCTTCGCCACCTTCGTCATGTCCACCTTGTGGACGGTGGTGACGTGCGCTGAAGTGCGCTTACTGAGCGTCATGTGCTCGGCGATCTTCGAGCGCATGATGCTCATGGGCTCGACGCGCACCTTGGCGGCTTCGGCCCTGGGCAAAGGAGGGATCGCCGCCGGCGGTGGCGCGGGAGGCGGCGCATATACGGGAGCCGGGGCCGAAACCGGAGCAGCGGGCGGGACGACCGCGGCTGGAGGCGGCGGGACGGGCGCGGCAGCCGCGGCCTGGGCCGCGATGTAAGCCTCCACGTCCTGCTTGGTGATGCGGCCGCCCGCTCCGGTACCCTTGACCTTCCGTAAGTCGATGTTATGTTCCCGCGCCATTTTGCGCACCAGCGGAGACAGCGGCCCCAGCGTCTCCTCGCCCGCGGCTTCAGGCGCTGGGGCGGCCGGCGGCGCGGCGATGGGCACGGGGGGAGGCGACACAGGCGCCGCAACTTCGACGGCCGGCTTCGCCGGAGCCACGGCCGCGGCGGCGCCGCTTTCGTCGATCCGTCCCACGACCGTGTTAATGGCCACCGTCTGCCCTTCCTGCACCACGACCTCGGCGAGGACGCCGGCTGACGGCGCTGGGATCTCCGTGTCCACCTTGTCGGTCGATATCTCGAAGATCGGCTCGTCCCGCTCCACGCGGTCGCCCGCCTTCTTCAGCCACTTCGTAAGAGTGCCCTCAACAATGCTCTCCCCCATCTGGGGCATCACCACGTCGATCATGAATCCCTCTCCCTATCGACACTCACTCGATGAGCCGCCGGCTCACCACAACCAACACATTGTCGCACCGCCGCTGGAGCGCGCGGAAGAGGATTGGATTCCCTGCGTGCCGCTTTTGCCGGCCGTGCGCCGAACCGACGGCGCCGCCGTCATCGGAGCCTCAGGTGCTCCTTCAGGATGCAGCGATCCATGACGACGAACAGGCCGGCGGCGCGGGCGCGCTGCGCGGCTTCTTCGTGCACCACCCCCTCCTGCATCCAAACCGCGCGGGCGCCGGTCCGGATGGCCGCCTCGACGATGTCCGGGACGAACTCGGAGCGGCGGAAGATGTTCACGATGTCCACCTTCTCGGGAACGGAGTCGAGATCGGGCCAGCTCTTCTCGCCGAGCACCTCGGCTTCATTCGGGTTCACCGGAATGATCCGGAAACCCGCGCGCTGCATGTATTCCGAGACGCCGTAGCTCGGCCGGAACTTGCGGCTCGAGAGCCCAACGACGGCGATCGTGCGGCTCGTGGCGAGCAGTTCGGGGATCGTCATGCTTCCATTTTGGATGCCGGGCGGCGGTGGAAAAATGGCGCAGATCAGGCTGACCCCTTTTTGAGGCGCGCGACCTCTTGCGGGGTGAGGTGGCGGAACTCGCCGGGACGCAGCGGGCCGAGTTCCAGAAACCCGATGCGGACCCGCCTCAGCTTTTCCACCAGGCGTCCGAAGTACTTGAACATGATCCGGATCTGATTCTGCCGTCCTTCGATCAGGCGCACCTCATACCAGGGGTTGGCCGCGCGCTTGATCAGCTTGAGACCGGCGGGCGCCGTGCGGCGGCCGTGGAAAGGAATCCCTGCCCGAAACTGTTCTTCTTGCTCGGAGGTTAGGGGCCCATTCACCTTGACGAGGTAGGTCTTGGGGATGTGGCTCGCGGCCGAGGTGATGCGGTTGGCCAGTTCGCCGTCGTTGGTGACGAGCAGCAGGCCCTCGCTGTGGTAGTCGAGGCGGCCGACAGGGTAGAGACGCCCGTGGACGCCGCGCAGCAGGTCCATGACAGTGCGGCGCCCCTGGGGGTCGTGAACGGTAGTGACGCAGTTGTCGGGCTTGTTGAGAGCGACGTAGACCAGGCGGTGCGGGGCGCGGAGGCGGCGGCCGTCCACTTCGATGCGGTCGTGTTCAAGGTCCGCCTTGCTGCCGAGTTCGGTGACCACCTGACCGTTGACCGTCACCCGGCCCTGGAGGATCAACTCCTCGGCCTTGCGCCGGCTGGCGATGCCGGCACGAGCGAGGATCTTCTGGAGCCGCTCGGGCATCAGGTTTGTGGCTCGGAGACCGCGGGAGCAGGCTCCTCGTCGGCGAGCGCGAGGCGCCGGAGTTCTTCGAATTCTTTCAGCGTGGGCAGCTCGCTCAGGTCCTTCAAGCCGAACTGGATGAGGAACTCCTTGGTGGTCCGGTACAGGATGGGCCGGCCGATGACGTTCTTGCGGCCGGCGGTGGTGATGAGCTTGCGGTCGAGCAGGGTCTTGAGCACGCCGGTCCCCTGGACCCCGCGGATCTCGAGGATCTCGGGCGCGGTGATCGGCTGCTTGTAGGCGATAACAGAGAGGGTTTCCAGGGCGGCCAGGGAGAGCTTGAGTGGCGGTTTGAGGTTCTTGACAAAGGCGCGTACCGCATCGTGGTGCTCGGCCTTGGTGGCCATCTTGTAGCCGCCGGCCACTTCCCGAACAGTGAGACCGTGCTCGCGCTTGTCGTACTCGGCTACGAGACGGTCCAGCAGCCGCCGGACCTTGTCGAGCGGCTCACCCAGGGCGGAGGCCACCTGCTCGGCTGACAGCGGCTCGTCGGTGACGTAGACGACCGCTTCGATAATGGCCAGCAGGCGGACCTCGTCGGCCTCTTCAGCCGTGCGCTGCGATTCGGCGGCGGCTTGCCCGACCGGCGCCTCGGCCGCGCCGGTGGACGGATTCGGTTCCAGCGGTTCCATTCCTGCTTAGTGGTATCCCTTCTGAATGGCTTCCATCGCTTCGGCGGAGCCGAAGACCTCGGCGAAGCGGCGGCTTCTCTTGATCAGTATGTCGCCGAAGGAGTCGTTCTGCGTGAGCACGACGGCCTGCATTTTCACCAGCTCCAGGACGGCCAGGAACATGGCGACCATGGCGCGGCGGGTGGCTTGCCGCTCGAACAATTCAACGACGGAGAGCGGCCGCGCCTGGGGCGTCTGCTCGAGCAGGTCCTTGAGGCGCAGCATCATCTCGGGAACGCTGACGTCCTCGCCCTCGACGGCGTAGACGGGCCGGTTCCTGGCGCGCTCGAGAACCGTCTGAAACGTTTTGACCAGGTCGAAGAGAGTGACGGCCAGGCCCGGCTCTTCCTCGTCGAGAAAGGCCTGGATCTGCGGATTGGACCAGACGTTCTCCTCGATCAGGCGCTTCTGCTGGAGCATTTCGGCGGCGCTCTTGAAGCGCTCGTATTCGAGCAGCCGCTCCACCAGCTCGCGGCGCGGGTCCTCCTCGGGGGAGAGCCGCTCGAGCTCGGGGTCGCGGGGCAGCAGCGTGCGCGACTTGATGTGAATCAGCGTGGCCGCCATGTAGACGAACTCGGCGCCGAGCTCGATGTCGAGAGCGGCGGCGCGTTGCATGTATTCGAGATACTGGGCCGTGATGCGTGCGATCGGGATATCGTAGATGTTGATCTGCTGCTTGCGGATGAGGTCCAGCAGCAGATCCAGCGGCCCCTCGTAATGCTCCAACTGTACGTTCAGCGGAGAAGACGACACAACTTCTTCACGATAACAGGTGGCGGGTGGCTCGTGGCGGGTTGGGGGGAGTGATGGCGATGCGGTGGCGGCGTGCGATGTTCGCGCCTTTGTGTCTGTGGGGCGCGGCGGCGTGGGGGCAGGCGGAATCGCGGTTTGTCCCGCCCGCAGGGAGGGTGCTCCATATCGCGGGGCAGGATCGCGAGAGCTTCGGCGAGTACGTTCGGACGCTTTGCGCCGGGCGCGACGGCCTGCCGATGCCGGCCGGGGCCGCCTTCTACACGAGCCTCGCGCTGACCGGCATGGAGTCGGCGCATGCGAACCTGCCCGGCGACAATCACCAGGACCTGCCGTTCCTGCTGCGGCAGTCGGAGCACATGGCGCTCCAGTTCGCGCTGTACCTGGACGCGTCGCAGCTCGAAGGGGTGCGGCAAGGCCGGTTCGATGCGAGCATCGACCGGCTAGCGGAGTTCTTCCGCCGTTGCCGCCGGCCGGTCTACTTCCGCATCGGCTACGAGTTCGACGGGCCCCACAACGGCTACGACCCGGAGCAGTACAAGGGCGCCTACCGGCACATCGCCGACCGGTTGCGAAAAGCGGGCGTGGACAACCTCGCTTACGTCTGGCACTCTTACGCATTGCAGCCGACTCATGGTGGCCACGATCCGATGGCATGGTGGCCGGGGGACGGGTACGTGGACTGGGTCGGAGTTAGCTTCTTCCAGGCGACCGGGGAGGGTAAGCACGCGCTGAACCGGGCGCGTCTCCTTGAGATCGCGCGCGCCCAAAAGCTGCCGGTGATGATCTGCGAGGCCAGCGCGATTCGCGAGACCGCGGCGCAGAGGAAACTCACGGGGCAGGCCTTGTGGGACTTCTGGTACGTCCCGTTTTTCGAGTTCATCGAGGGCAATGCCGAAGTGCGCGCGTTCTCGATCATCAACTGCGATTGGCACAGCCAGAAGCAGTTTGCCGCATTAGGCTGGGGCGACGGGCGGGTGACCGCCGATCCGGTGGCTGCGCACAACTGGCGGGGGAAGATGCGCGAGAAGCGATACCTGCACGGGGGCAAGGAGCTGTTTGGGCTGCTGGGGTGGCGCGGGCCCCGCGGGCAATAGCCGGCGGGTTGTCAAAGCAACCTACTGACGCTACTGCTACTTGAAGACTAGCGTGACGGCGGCGGTCAGCTTCTTGTCGTCGAGCTGGATGCTGGACTTCGTCGAGCGGAGATTGTCGAAGACGCCGTCTTCCTTGATGCGCGTCAGGAAATACTCGGGGTAGGCGGAGTCGAAAGGCTGGCCGGGCTTCGTCGCCCAGAGCTTGCGGATGGCGGCTTCGCCGTGGATGTCCAGGCCTTCGATCCTGAGGCTGCCGAAGACGTATTGCGGGCCTTTGTCGATCTGGACGGTGAGGTCCACGGTTCTCTTGTCGTCGTGGATGTCGCGCGTGAAGGCCACATCGGGGTTCAAGTAACCCTTGCGGCGGAGTTGGCGGCGGACGCGATCCAGCGCGGCCTGGACTTCGGTGAAGTTTGCGATGTCGCCGGTCGCGAAGGCGGCGGCCTTGCGGAGGTCGCTCTCGGGGAGGTCTTCGCCAGCGAACCGCACCTCGCCGAGGTTATAGACCTCGCCCTCGTTCACCTCCACGGTCACGGCGACGCCCTCGACCGATTGCGCCTTCTCGACCCGCAATACCGGGAAGGCGACGCGGACACGGCCGCGGGCCTCGTACAGAGGGCGGATGCCGGCATCGAGGAGCTGGCGGAAGCGCTGCTCGGTGTAACGTGAACCGATGGCAGTGCCGCTGATGGCGTTTTGGAGAGCGGTCGCCGGAATGACCTGGTTTCCGGTGAAGCGGACTTCGGCGACGGCCGGCGGCGGCGTGGCGGGCCGGAAGGCGATGACCAGGTTGCCGTTCTCGTCGGGAACGAGGTTGCCGACAATCCTGTCGCCGACGTTTTTGGCGGCGGGGCAGGCATCAAGCGCGCGGGCATACCGCTCGAGGACAGGCATGGTGCCGGGGAGCTTCTCGGCGAACAGCGGATCCGCGCGGCGCAGGCACTCGGTGAGCTGATTGGGAGGAGCGTCGAGGCGCTCGAAGCGGAAGGGATAGACCTGGGCGACCTCGACGACCTGGAAGCCGGCGGTGATGCCCTTACCGCCAGCGGAAGGCGCGAAGCGATAGCCGACGCTCTCGAAGGCGCCGGTGGCCATGAGCCGGTCGCGGGCAGCCTCGAATTCCTCCTTGCCGGCAGCCTGACCGATGCGGAGAGCTGCTACCGCGAGGATCTGCGCCGCCGTGTAGTTCCGATTGCCTTCGACGGCAAGGGATTCGACGGGCCACTTCGCGGGCGTCCCGGTGGTAGCCGTGGCGGCCGACTTGGGCCGGGCGGCCTTCTTCTTGTCGCGCGCGGTCTGAGCCTCGGCTGGCGGCAACAGCAACAGAAGCAAGAGGCAGGCGGCGAGCCGGGCCATAGGTCTATTGTAGGGACGCGGCGTGGCGACGGCGGGTTGCCGTGCCGCGGGCCGCTCTCCGGATTCCAGGGAAATGTATCCTTCTCCCGGCCGTTTTCGTCCTGGGGTACGACACCGGCCGCCCATAGCGGCCGGGGGAGGTAGTGAGATGAAGAGTCTTCTCGTAATCGTACTCGCCGCAGGGGCGCTCTCGTTCGTGCACGCCATTTCCGGTCAGACCGGAGAGACCGCCGGCAACACCGTGGCGGCAGCCTCGGACGCGAAGAACACGGGCAAGGGCTGCGCGGCGTGCCCACAAAAAGCCTCAATTGACCGATCGGCCGTTCTGGAATCCGCGTCGGCGCAGGAGACGGTGGAGCGGGCGGAGACAAGCGCCTGCGTGCAGCGCTGCCTTGACTACCTGCCGGACAGCTACCGCTCCGTGATCCTGCTGTATGAGGCGCACGGGCTGAGGGCAGCGGAGATCGCAGAACTGCTGGGGGGTCAGCGTAGGCACTGTCAAGATCCGGCTCCATCGTGCCCGGCGCAGGCTGCTGGAGGTGATGGAGATCGGTTGCACGGTGTCGGGGAGGAACAGCGGAGTGCCGAGCTGTGAGCCCACGGAATAGGGCGGGCCGCACAGGCCCCACCACGACGCTGGTTCGCTCCCCGGCCCCAGCTCTGTTGGGTAGTGTCCCACAGTGGACGAGACGACATCGGCGGGCTTCTGCTCGTTGACCTCTCTTTTTTGTAGCTTGTCCTCGCGGCGATCCTTCGTTTTAAGGTTCGCCGGCCCGCTTCCTTGCCAAGTTGAACCGTCGCTCTCCGGCGTTTGCCGGTAACGAGCGGGCGTTCGCCGAACAACGCGGGACTTGCGCGGGGCTGCTGCGTACTCTGAGGACAGGAGGCAACGATGGACGAGCGGGAAAGACCGGTAGCGACGCGGTGCCGTGGTTCCTCGCCCGCGCCGAGCCTGGTGGCGGCGGTGATCATCATCACCGTGGGCGTGGTGCTGTTCCTGGACCGCATGGGCCTGGCGGATGTGGGCGAACTGTTCCGGTACTGGCCGGTGCTGCTGATGCTGCTGGGGGTGGCGAACCTGTTGAAGCCGGAGCAAAGTTCCCGAGTGGGCGGGACGGGCCTGGTGATCTTCGGCGGCCTTTTCTTGCTTCACAACCTGGGTTACTTGCGTGTGGATTGGAGCACCATCTGGCCGCTGTTCATCGTTGGGGTGGGAGTGCTGCTGCTCATCCGGGCGCTGGAGGGGCGGCGGCAGATGCCGGTGGGCTCCGCTCAGTCGCGTATGAACCAGTGGGTGATCTTTGGCGGCAACAAGATTCGGAACGACTCGAAGGAGTTCCGCGGCGGGGAACTGCTGGCGGTCTTCGGCGGCCACGAAGTTGACCTGACGAAGGCGGAGATGGTGGAGGAAGAGGTGGTGCTCACGACCACCGCCATCTTCGGGGGAGTCGAACTGCGAGTGCCGGAGCATTGGCGGGTGGTTCCGAAAGTCATGCCGCTGCTCGGCGCATTCGACGACAAAACCTACTACCGCAACCCGGAGACTGCGCAGGAGAAGCGCCTGATCGTGAAAGGGATGACGCTGTTCGGCGGCGTCGAGATTAAGAACTGAACCGAGGAGGCCGGCCATGACAACGGTGGAGTTCTGGCGGGACCTGGCGAGGCGGCCGGCGGCGTGGGCCGTGCTGCTGGGCTTCGTCTTCGTGCTGGCGGCGCTGCCCTCGGTCTATTCCTGGATTGAGCCGGCGGTTTCCGAGAGTGGCCTGCGCGCCTGGCAGGTGTTCGGCAGCGGTGGTATGCGCAACGCCAGCGACTTCACGGGCGGCGAGGCGGTGGCCGTGCTCGGCCGCTACACGCTGGACCTGACGGAAGCGGCGATGAGGGATAATGGCGGCGCGGCGATTCGCGCCACTGCCGTCGTGGGGCTGCTCGAGATCAAAGTGCCCAAGGATTGGGAGGTGCGGGTCCAGGGCCTGCCGCTGATGGGAGGATACCGGGACTTGACGGATCATGCCGGCGCGGGCGCGGGGCGGCTGCTGGTTCATGGGCTGGCGGTGTTCGGCGTGGTGCGAGTGACGAACTGAGGCGGGTGCGGTGGAAGGCTCGTTTGTGCGCAAGGCGGGCGCAGGCTTCTACCTGGCCTGGATTCCGCTCGCCGGGTTGCTGGCGCTGTTGCTGGGCAGGGCCGTCGGCTGGCAGGCGGCGGTGGTGGTGGCGCTGCCGTCGTGCGCCGTATACGCGTTCGTTTGCCGGTCGTCCCGGTATCTGTGCCGGATCCTGCCGCTGCGGCGGATGAGCGGGCCGCGGATCGCCGTCACTCACCTTCTCGCGGCGCTGCTGGCAAGCACGCTGTTCGTCCTGCTGGCCGGGCAGATCGGCGCGGCCGCGCTTGAGGCGGAGGCGGCCGAGCGCATGCGGAGGCAGATCCCGCTGCTGTTCATCGCGGGGGTGTCGTTCTACCTGCTGGCGGTGGCATTCCATTACAT
>CAYZJD010000015.1:0-25353 GCA_964478455.1 uncultured Solibacteraceae bacterium
GTGGTAGTCCGCGAACGGAGAAGCCTCTCTTCCTGCACTCAGAATGCCGCCAACCTTATGGCACTTGCACCCATGTCAAGCTGTCCTCCGTAATGATGGAGTCCTTGAGATAGGCCCGGGCAAGTTCCAGCGCCTTGGCCATCGCTAGCTGCGGGCTGTCGGCCAACGCCTCTGCGGCGGCTGTTTCTCCGTCGTACAGTCTAACCAGGCAGCCCGGCTCTTGAGTGTCCTCGATGCGCAGAGTCAGACTGCCGTACATCTTGCGCTCAGCATTCCAGGCGCGAACCAACGCACACCACGCCATCGCCAAATCTCCTTTCCTGCGACTCCGGATCCTGAACTGCCGTCGCGGCCCCAAATCCACTGGTGTCGCTGATGCAGGGCTCAGCCACCTCGTGGTCCCTCCCTCCTTCGCCCGGTTTGGCGTCCCTTTCCCGCCGCACCCTACCCGGCCGGCACCGGCAGCCGCCACGCCAGGCGGATCTCACCGGAAGTTCTCGACCAGCATCAGGTCGCTCCCGGTCTCGTCGATCTGGTCATAAATGAGATGCCGTGCGTCCGGGGAAATAGACAGGGACCACATGATCGGTCGCGCAGTCGTCGCCACGGTTGTAATCTTGCCGGTCGCAAAACTCAGAAACTCGATGGGATTGCCTCCACCCGGGCGAGGCGGCCGGGCGAAGTACAGGCCTGTGGCGGTCGCCGCCAGTGAGCTGCCTACCACAGGTTCCGCAATCCGCTGCTCCGTGCCTCCGGTCAACGGCAGTCTCCATAAGCTACACACCCATGGATTGGCTGCGTAATACAGATGCTTGCCGTCAGCAGACTCGGTCCCGCGCCATCCACCGTTTCTCGTGATCTGCACCGCCTCTCCGCCTTCCGCCGGCATCTTCCAGACTTCGAAGCGCCCGGTCCGTGACGAGGCAAAGTAGATCCAGCGCCCGTCTTGGGAGAAGCTGGCAACGGCATCGTCGGCCAGGTGATTCGTCAGGCGCCGGTGCCTGCCGCCGCCCGCTTCAATGACATAAAGCTCGAAGCTTCCCTCAGCGTTGGAGTCGAAGACGATCCGCTTTCCGTCGGGAGCCCACTGAGGCGCGCCAGTCTCTTGTGCCCGCATCGAGGTCATCTGTACGGGATCGGATCCGTCGCTTCCACAGACCCAGACCTCGTTGTGCCCCGAACGGCCGGAAATGAACACCACTCTGCTCCCGTCTGGTGAGTACTGGGGCGCGTGGTCGGACCACGTTGAGGAGACCAGTTTGGTGGGGTTGCCGGAGTTGCCACCCGGCCCGCGCAACTCTAGCCGCCAGATGTTGCGGTCGGTTGACTGGCGTGCGTATACCAGGCGGTGTCCCTGGCTGGAAATCGTCGGGCTTCCGACCCGGTCGCCGGCGAACTCCAGGCGGCGCGGTGTCCGGGCGCCGGACACCGAAATCGTCCACAACTCGTTCGAAGTGGCGCTGCCGCTGACAAAGACGATTTCGCGCCCATCCGGGTGCCAGACAGCACCCTGTGCAAGCCGGCGTTGCGTGGTGATTTGCGTTACCTCTCCGTTGGCTCTAAGATCAGCACCAAACCCCAGCAGGCAGAGTTCACTGACATAGTACGTGGACCCCCGGCTGAACACCAGGTAACGGCCGTCCGGAGAGAACGCCCCGCCAAAGTCCCAGCCGCCCGGTGGCGCGGATGTCAATCTCCGCCTCTCGCCGGCCTCGATGGACAGTGCATACAGGCTGGAGGTCTCGTCAGCCGGGTTGATGGAATCCATGTCCGGAAACACGAGCCACTTGCCATCTGAGGACCAGGCCAGCGATCCCCGCTCACGGGTCTCCCCGAGTTTGCGCTCCGGCCCCCCGATGGCCGGGATCAGAAGCACCTCGTTTGTGTCAGAGAGCTCGCGCAGAAACGCAATGGTGCGCCCATCCGGTGACCAGACGGGACGTCCATCCCGTGCTGGGTCGTTCGTGAGCCGGAGCAAAGACTCCCCGCCGATCAGCTTGACGTAGATGTCGAAGTTCTCTTCGCTCGACACGTTCCCACTGAATGCCACCTGGTTGCCGTCGGGCGAGAAACTGGGGGACTCTTCCACTCCCGGATAACTGGTGAGGGGCACCGTGGTGAGCGGTGTTTCCGCCATCCTGGTCCTGGAGCGAAGAAGCCATAGTCCCGCCATCACGAGGACTACCACGGCCGGCACGGCGGCTACCCACAGCAGCCGATGACGTGGCTTCGGCTTCAGTGGCCCATTGCACCTCAATGTCCCGGAATTGGATTCTTCCTTAAGGTCTTCCAGCGCGATCTTCACGTCGTCCATGTGCTGGAAACGCCTCTCCGGAGTTTTCCGCAGGCAGCGGCCAATCACCTTCTCCAGATCCTGCGGGGCATTCGATTCCAAGGGCTCGGGTTCCTTGTAAATAATCGCCCCTAGCGTGGACATCTTCGAATCGCCTCCAAACGCCCGCCGGCCGGTGACCATCTCGTACAACACCGACCCGAAGCTGAAGATGTCCGAGCGTGCGTCCACCGGCTTACCCTCGGCCTGCTCAGGGGACATGTAGGCGACCGTGCCGACGATCCTGCCCTCTTCGGTCACCGGCCGCATCGTGCGGGTGGCGTCGTCTTCGCCGGCCGCGACGGTTTCGGTCAGTTTCGCCAGGCCAAAGTCCAGCACCTTGACCAGCCCGTGCTCGTCCACCATGATGTTGCCCGGCTTGAGGTCGCGATGGATGATCCCGGCCGCGTGCGCGCGTGCCAGCGCATCGGCGATCTGCACGGCGCAACTCAGCGCCTCGTTCAGCCGCATGCCGCGCCGCGGGATCAGCCGGTCGAGCGTCTTACCGGCGACGAACTCCATCGAGATGAAATCGATCCCATCGGCCTGGTCGATGTCGTGGATGGTGACGATGTTCGGGTGGTTCAGCGCCGAGGCGGCCTTGGCTTCCTGCACGAACCGCTGCTTGCGCTCAGGGTCAGCGACTTTCTCGGCCGCCAGGACCTTGATGGCGACGAACCGGTCGAGGTGCGTATCCCGGGCCTTGTACACCACGCCCATCCCGCCCTCGCCTACCTTCTCGAGGATCCCGTAGTGCGAAATGGTGCGCCCGGTCATGACCCGACTTCAGAGGATAGGCTCCGAGAATCCTGTGACACTCGATGATTGTAGGAGATGCTCACTCTTGTCAAGACTGTTTTCGGGCAGTTTTTCGGGCAGTTTAACCGCGGGTAATGGCGAGGTCCGCGCCGGAGCCGCGGCGTTGCCTGAAGGGGCGGCAGCCACTCGCCGAGCATCCCGTGCCGCCTTCTTACTGGAGCATCTCCTTGGGCAGGCGCGAAACAAACGTCTTGCACTTCAGCCCGTCCTCCGGAATCGAATCGACGAGCCGGATCTCCAGTTCCATCGGCTCCCCCAAGAGTTCGAGCAGCCGCGCCCGCAGCCGGCCCACGCTCTCCTCCGGCCATGGCCGGCTCGCGATGACGTACAGCGCCACCCGATTCACCGTCTCCTGGACCACTCGAAACCGGTCCACGTCCGGGAAGCCCCGCAGCAGGAAGGAGACGCCAAGGGGCGAAACCAGCGTTCCGCCCGGCAACCGCAGCAGGTCGTTGTCCCTACCCTCGGGCGCGGCGATCAGCGGAAAGGTTGAGCCGCAGGAGCAGCGGCCGTCGAGAAGGGCGCAGCGGTCCCCAAGCTTGTAGCGGATGAACGGCATGGCAAAGAGATCGAGGCTCGTGACGACAACAGTCCCCGGTTGCCCGGAAGGGGCGGGACCGTCGCCGGCCAGACACTCCAGCACCACGTAATCCGCATTCACGTGCAGCCCCCGGTGGGCCGGGCACTCGGCGGCGATGCGGCCCGTCTCGATCGCGCCATAGAGGTTGAACACCTCCATGTGCCGGTCCGCGAGAAGGCGTTCGCGGAGGACTGGGTCGAACACCTGCGCCGAGGTGATCAGCGCCCTCGGCCGCACAACCTTGCTGAGCTGGTACTGAACGCGCTGGGCCAACACCCACAGCGGCCAGGGATAGGACCACAGGATGGTCGGGCGGAAAGCCCGCAACTCTTCGATCTGGCGCTCCACGGGCAGCGCGCCGTGGATCACGCGCGTGCGGTACAGGCCGAGCCGGTTGTGCAGGCGCTCCGCAAAGGGATGCTCGGGCCCCATGATCGCCAGCCGGTCCAGCGGCCGGAATCCAATCGCGAGCAGCGTGCGGAAGTCGACCAGCCGCCGACGCCGCCACTCGGCCGGCGTGAAGAGCACGGTGAACGGCTCGCCGGTGGTCCCGCTGGTTGTCCGCGTGAGGCACGCCGCGCGATCCACTCCGCGCGCGAGCAGCCGCTCCATGCCCGCCGCCCTCATCTGTTGCTTTGTCACGACGGGCAGGAGCCGGAGATCATCAAGGGTCCGGATGTCATCCGGCCGGATCACGGCGGCGCGGTAGAGGTCGCTGTAGAACGGGACGTTGTCGAACGCGTGACGCACGACGGTTTGCAGCTTGCGCTCCTGTAACCGCCGCAGTTCTTCCTCCGGCAGCCGGCGGTTCCGCCACAGCGCGCGCAACTCGAGCAGCTCACTCAGCATGACGGGCACCCAGATCGATCACCGCTCTCGTCTTTCCACCCGGCTCGGCTGGGATGGCCTCCATCCACTGCACCTCGGCTTTGACCTCTGGGCTGACCCTCTGACACAGCGCCGCAACCAGCGCCTCGGAGGCTGCGGAGAGGTTCGCCGCCCGCGAGCTGACGGCGCGAATGACGAACCGGTTCACGTCTTCCTGCAAGAGCTGCACCTGGACGACGCCGGACACTGCTCGCAAGCCTTCCAGAACGACCAGCGCGTGGGAAACCGCCCCGCCCGGCAACCGCACGAGGTCATCCGACCGACCGCGAATCCGTTCGATCAATGGCAGCGTGCGCCCGCAGGGACAAGGGCCGCGGCCCAGCGTCACCATGTCCCCGAGCTTGTAGTTCAGCAGAACGGTGGCGTGATTGGTCAGGTTGGAGATCACCAGGTGTCCTGTCCCGCCGGGCCCGACGCTGACCCCGGCCTCGTCGACAACCCGGAAGGCTATCGCGTCCGTGCTCAGGTGAAACCCCTTGCGCTCGGCGCACTGGAAACCGATCCGCAACGCCTCCACGCTCTGGTAGGTGGAGAGGACCGGAATGCCGAGTTTCTCCTCGATCACTTCTCTGTCGCTTTCGGGCATCGAGTCCGCTCCATAGACGATCGCTTTTGGCCGCTCGAAGTCCAGGCAACGCTCCCAGGCCGTGCGGAACAACCAGCCGAGGTAAGAGCCGTAGCCGCGGACCACGGCCGGGCGGAAGCGGTTCACCTCCGCAATCTGCGCTTCCGCCGTCGCGCCGCCGGGCGCCACCAGCCGCCGGTCAAGCTCGATGCGTTGCGGCATCCAGGAATTCGCCGCATAGAACCGCCGCAGTTGCACCGGCACTCCGCCCGGCCGCGCGAAGTGCATCTCGCGGTAGCCAAAGGCGCGCTCCACGAACGCCTCCAACACCAGGCGCTGGCGGTGCCCATGCGCCAGCGCAAGAAACAGAGCAGCGCGGTCGTGATGGATGGACTTGGATCTTCCCGAGGTTCCACTGGAGTCGATCCTCAATCCGCCCTTCATCGCTCCCACCGCGAGGAACCGCTCCGGCCGTTCGACCAACCGGCGACCGTCGATCAACGGAAGCCGCGCAAGGTCGTCCGCAGTGCGAAAATCACGAGGCCGCAGCCCCTGCTGCTCCATCGCCTCGCGGTAGTGCGGAACGTGGGCCCAGGCGTGCTCTACAAGGGACCGCAGCCGCTGCTGCTGGATCTCTCGAATGCGGTCCTGTGGAAGGTAAGGCAGCTTGCGCTCGCCGCGCACGTGCCACGCCGTGAACGCGGTCCAGTAGCCTTTGGCCAGGACACTCACAGCCGGCAGGGCAGCCGCTCGCCCTTTCGGCCGCGGGCATCCACCATGAAGCGCGTCAGGTTCACCGCCCGGGCCGACTCCTCGGCGGGACACCGCCCCGGCTTGGTCGCGTCGCGGCAGCACCGAATGAAGTACTCCAGTTCGGCGCGATAGGGATCCACGTCCGGCGGCGGAAGCTCCTCCCTCTTCCCATTCGCCCAGTAGACCGCCGCCGGCCTGCCGACCGAGCTGAACTCGACCACGCCGCGATCTCCCGTCACGGTGTATTCCATCGAGAACGGGTATTCGCCGATGAGATACCAGCCGCCAGTGATGGTCACCGAACCGATCCCCGGATAGTGCAGCTCCGCGACAATCTGGTCGACGCCGTCCTTCATTGCTTCGTATCCGGTAGCCGAGACCGCCTCGGGCGCGCCGAACAGGTGCAGGCACATGTCGGCGTCGTGGATCAGCAGGTCGAACACGCCGCCGCCGCTCTGGGCCGAGTCGAACTCCCACGGTCCCCAGGTGGGTGTGGCCGTCCGCCGCCGGAAGAAGGCCGAGCGGATGTTCCCGAGCCGCCCGGATCTCACCAGATCCATGAGTCCTTCGTAGGCCGGAATGAATCGCAGGACCTGCGCCACCATCAGGATCCGGTCACGGCGTCGCGACTCCTCGATCATCTGCTCCGCCGCCGCGCCATCCAGCGCCATCGGCTTCTCGACGAGCACGTGCTTGCCCGCCCGCAGCGCCTGAATGGCCACCGGGGCGTGGAAGCTCGTCGGCAGACAGATGTCGACGGCGTCCAGGTCCGGGTCGGCGAGGATTTCCCCGACTGTGCGGTACTTCCTCGCGCGCGAGAAATCCATCCTACGGCCCGGCCCGCCGAGGTTGCCCATAATGCCGCTCAGATCACCCGACAGGCGCGCCTCGTCGGCATCCATCACCGCGGCGATTTCGACTCCCGGGATGGTCTCGAGCGCCTGCAAGTGCGTGCTGCCCATGAATCCAAGCCCAAGCACGCCGATCTTCATGCTGCCTCCATTCCCTCGAACGCCCGAGTCTACCACCCGCGGGCCGCCGCTCACCACTTGCTGGTATTGATATGATCGGCCTCTGGAAAGGAGACGCCATTCTATGACTGAATCTTCAGGCAATCCAACCCGCCGTGACTTCGTCGGGGCCGCCGCAGGACTCATGCTCATCCGGCCCGAACTGGTGCGCGGAACGGCCGCCAACTCGGCCATCCGCCTCGGGCTGATCGGCTGTGGCGGCCGTGGCACCGGAGTCGCCACCTCGTTCGCCACTCACACCAACACGCGCGTCGTGGCGCTGGCCGACCTGCTGCCCGGCCAGCTCGAAAAAGCCAAGGCGCACTTCGACGACCTGGCAAAGAAGAAGGGCTACGCCGGCATTGACCCGAAACTGATGTTCAAGGGGCCCAAGGCTTACCAGGAGCTGGTTTCATCGAAGGAAGTCGATATGGTGCAGATCTCGACCATCAACTACTTCCATCCCGAGCACCTGGAAGCCGCTGTCAACGCCGGCAAGCACGTCTACTGCGAGAAACCCGTGGGAGTGGACGTCGCGAGCTGCAAGCGCGTGATGCGCATCGGCGAGAAGGCGAAAGGCAAGCTCAGTCTGGAAGTCGGCTTCCAGATCCGGAGCGCGCCGCCGTTCGCCGAACTGGTGAAGCGCATCCACGCGGGCGCGCTCGGCCGGATCGCCTGCTGCTCGGCGCACTACCACGCGACCGCGATCGAGTATCCGCCGCGCACGAACATGTCTCCGACCGAAGTGCGCATCCGCAACTGGTATTGGGACCGGATCCTCTCCGGGGACATCATTGTGGACCAGAACATCCATGTCATCGATACCTGTAACTGGATTCTTCAAGGCCACCCCGTCAAGGCCACCGGCGCCTGCGCCCGCAAGGTACGCACCGATTCGGGCGACTGCATGGACCATTTTTCGGTCACGTTCCACTACCCGGACCAGGTCCACGTCACGTTCGACTCCGTGCAGTTCGGCAATAAGTTGTGGGACGTAACCGAGCGCTTCTTCGGCTCGAAGGGAGTCTCCGAATCGCCCTACTCCGGACCTATGCGCATCATCGGCGACGAGCCGTGGGATTGGGAGGAGTGGAGCGGAAAGAAGCGGTCCGGCGAGAAGGCGGCGTTCTCCGTCACCGGCGAGTTCACCGACAACCTAGCCCAAGCCGACGAGATGAAGCAGAAAGGCTTCATCGAGAGCATCGTTACGCGCAAGTACCACAACCAGGCGCAGACGGGCGCCGAGTCGGCGCTCAGCGCGATCCTGGCGCGCACGGCGGCGTACACGGGGAGAGAGGTCACCTGGGAGGAGCTGTTGAAGTCCGCCCAGGCGTACGACGCCGGACTGGACCTGACGAAACTATAACCGCGCGAAATCGGGGATTGCGTAGCCTGTCACCGGTTTTCCGTTGCGGAAGACCCAGCGGATACCCACGGGCGGCTGCTCCGGTTCCTCGTACGTCGCCGGGCTGTCCACCGTTTCCGCGTCGAACACCGTGAGGTCCGCGAAGTAGCCGCGCTCGAGACGGCCGCGCTGCGCGAGGCCGAACCGCCGCGCCGGCTCGTGCGTCACTTTGCGAACCGCATCGGCGAGCGACAGCCAGCGCCTCCTGCGGCAGAACTCGCCAAGCAGCTTGGGAAACGTTCCATGCAGCCGCGGGTGCGGCCGGCCGGTCACGTAGAAACTGTCACTGATGATGACCGACAGGGGGTGCGTCAGCGTCTGTTTCAGGTTTTCCTCGCTCTGGTTGAAGCAGAGCATGTTCACCTGGCAGCGCTCCTCCTCGAGGAGGTCGAACACAACTTCCATCGGATCCTTGCCGCGCATCTCGCCCAGTTCCGCGAGGTTGCGCCCGACCGCTACGCGGTTGCGGTCCGAGCCCACCCCGCAGATGTAGATGTCGCTCCAGCGCCGGGGCGAGGCGGCGACCGTTTCCTCCGCGATGCGCTTCCGTTCGGCGGCGTCCGCCAGCCGCGCCAGCAGACCTTCCGCGCCGCCTTCGAGCGCCCGCTGCGGCAGGAGCTGCGTGAGCACGGTGCTGCCGGCGACGTAAGGGTAGCAGTCGAACATGACGTCGATGCCTTCCGCGCGCGCCTTCTCGATGCGCTCGATTGCCGGTGCCTGTAAGCGCCAGTTCGCAGGACCCACCGCCTGCATGTGCGATATCTGGAGGCGGCATCCGGAGCGGTGCGCCAGCTCGAGCTGCTCTTCCACCGCGCCCACCAGGCCCGAGAAATACGTGCGGATGTGGCTTGTGTAGATCTTGCCATGCTCGGCCGTCACGCGGCAGAGGCGAACGAGTTCTTCGAACGGCGCGCTTTCGCCGGGAGCGTACATCAGTCCGGTTGAAAACCCGGCCGCTCCCTGCTCGAACGCCTCGGCGAGCTTTTGCTCCATGCCCTGCACATCGCTTTCGGGAAGCGGTCCGAGTGTGTGACCCGCCTGTGCGACACGCAGGCTGCCATGGCCCACCAATGAGACCACGTTCACCGGCGAAGGGCTTGCGGCGACGGCGTCCAGATACTCCCTGGCGGTGTCCCAGCCCCAGCGATCGCCGCCGCAGAAGATGCCGTTGGCGTAACGGCGCAGCTCGGCCTTGTCGGCAGGCGCCGGATAGGCGGAGAAACCGCAATTGCCGACCACCTCGGTGGTCACGCCTTGCAGCGCCTTTTCGCGCCGCCCTTCGAGCACTTGCAGGTCGGAATGGCTGTGCGCGTCGACAAAGCCCGGCGCGACGGCGAGGCCCGAACAGTCGATCGCCAGCGCGTCCGCCGGCCGTTCGAACCGGCCGACGCCGGCGATCCGGTCACCGCGAATCAGCAGGTCGCCGGCCACCGGCGCAGCGCCCGTCCCGTCGATCAGCGTTCCATTGCATAGGAGAATGTCTCTCATCCAGTCTCCGAGTTTACTGCACTTGCCGCGGCGGCCTTTCGCGCAGGAAGATACCACTATGCTGAAGCTCGAATTCTGCCGCATCCGGCAGGAGCGGTTGCTGCGCCACATGGAGCGGCAAGGGCTGGATCGCGTGGCGCTCGCCAATCCGAAGACGATTCACTACTTCACCGGTTCGCTGGTCGATGCGACCCTGCCGCAGGCGTTCGTCATCCGCTCCTCCGGCGACAGCCTACTGGTGACCAACGCCGAGCCCTCGCAGACGGCCGCGGGCCGCGTCGAGCTGTACACCGGCTACACAATCCGGCGCATCTTCAACCGCCGCACCATGTGGGAGGAAGCGGCGGACGCCGTGCGCGGTTTCGCCGCGGGAAACGCGGCCACGGTCGCGCTCGATTTCGAATTCGCGCCGGCAGCGCTGGTTGCCCTCTTCAGCGGCCGCCCGATCCGCAACATCACACCCGCGCTCGACGAGATGCGCCGCCGCAAGGATCCCGACGAGCTCGACTCGATTCGGGCAACCATAGCCCTCACCGAAGCCGGCTACGCTGCGATCAAGGCCCGCCTGGAGCCCGGCATGACCGAATACCAGGCGCAAACGGTCATCTACGAAGCCGTCTGTCACGCCGCCGAGACCTCCGTTGACCTGCGCGGCGATTTCGCCTGCGGCACGCGGGGCATCAACGGAGGCGGCCCTCCCACGAACCGCAAAGTGCTCGCGGGCGACCTGTACATCTTCGACCTCTTCCCAATCCATGAAGGCTACATGTGCGACCTCTGCCGCACGTTCGCAGCGGGCCCGCCGAGCCAGCTCCAGCAGAACGCCTGGGCGCACATCAGCCAAGCACTTGGTATGGCCGAGGGCCTGATCCGGCCCGGCGTCCGCGGGTGCGATGTCTATGAGGAGATCCGCGCCCACCTGGACAATTTCGAGCCGGCCCGCGGTTCCTTCAACCACCATCTCGGGCACGGGCTTGGCATGGATGGCTGGGAGTTCCCGTGGCTGACCCCCGGAAGCGACCAGGTGATCCAGGAGGGCGAGGTCATCGCCATCGAGCCCGGGCTTTACAGTGAAGCGATGCAAGGCGGGATCCGCCTGGAACACAACTACCTGGTCGGAAAGAACGGCGTCACCGCGCTCGATTCCTTTCCGCTGGAGTTGCGGTAGAGTCTCTTTGTTGGCAACAATCCCCGGACACGAGAAAGGAACGAAGGAACGATGCCGTTCAAGATGACCATGAGCACCGACAACTGGCGCCCGGACTGGTGGGGCATCGAGAAATGCTTCCAGCGCATTCGGGAGCTGGGCGAAAAACACGTAGAGCTCACCACTGCTACCGGGTTCAACCTGCTTGAAGGCTTAGGTTTCTCGCCTTACATCAGCGTGGACGACGACCCGTACGTTATCCGCGACCTGCTCCAGGAATACGGCCTCGAACTCGCTTCCATCGACTGCGATTATCCGATCTGGAGCCACCACTCGATCGACGTCCTGAACAAAACGATCGTCTTCGGCGACATGATCGGCTGCCGGCTTTACGTCACAACGGACAGCGAGAAGTACCCGCCGGGCAGATCCGACGAGGAGTGGTTCCGGGTTATCAAGTACCATCTGGAGTGCGTGCTCCCGGTAGCCGAACGGCACAACGCCGTGATCGCCATCGAACCTCACGGCCGCCTTACGACCAAGCCGGATGCGCTGTGGCGGCTGGCGACGCAGAACAATAGCGACCGTATCGGCATCAATTTCGACACCGGCAACTCCTTCATCGCCGGCCAGGATCCGGTGGTCTTTCTGGACCAGGTGAAGGACCGCGTGGTGCACATGCACATCAAGGACGTCAGTGAAGCGCTCGCCAGGACGATGCGGGGCGAGGAAACAGGCATCGCGAGCAGCGAGGCCGCGGTCGGCGAGGGAGTCAACGCGGACAATATCAGGCGGTGCCTGGACATCATGGCCGCGAGCGATCGGGAAATCCCCATCTCGCCGGAGGCGGGTGGCGACCGGCTGATGGCTCGCAGTATTCAATGGGTCAGAGACTACATCAGGCAACGAGGGTATGCCATGGTCTGAGCCGTTTGCGGCGGGACCCAGGCGAAGCTGTCTCACAGCTCTGCACTCTGGTTGACGCTGGCGGAGTAGCACGTTAGTGTAGAGGCATGGACGTGACCGTGCAGATCCCCGATGATCTGGCCGGCCGCATGGGTGCGGCCGACGATCTGCCCCGGCGCGCTCTGGAAGCGTTGGCCGCCGAGGAGTACAAGCGCGGTCGTCTCACCAAGCCAGATCTTCGGAGGCTCCTCGGATTCGAGACCAGCCACCAGATCGATGAGTTTCTGAAGGCGCACGAGGTGTTCGAAGACTACACACTGGAAGACCTGGAGCGCGAGCGCGAGGGCTTGCGGCGTCTGGGTTTTTGATGCGTCGCGTAGTCGCGGACACCAGCCCACTTCGTTACCTGGTGCAAATCGGCCAGGCCGAGCTCCTGCCTCGATTGTTCGAGAAGATATTCATCCCCTCGGTTGTGTACGATGAGCTGCTTCATCCATCTGCGCCGGAGGCGGTGCGCAGGTGGATGAAATCGAGGCCTGATTGGCTTGAGGTATCCGCGCTCAGCCTGGGCGATGATCCCTCATTGGGCGTGTTGGACGAGGGCGAGAAGTCGGCGATCACCCTCGGACTGTCTCTTTCGGCCGATCTCATTCTCATTGATGACCGCAGAGGTGCGGCAATTGCGCGTGGCAAGGGGTTTGAAGTCACCGGGACGCTCGGCGTTCTCGACCTCGCGGCGCGCCGCGGCATGGTTGATCTGGCTGACGCACTCGCACGCTTGCGAGCCACGAATTTCCGTGCGCGGGCGGCCCTTTTCGATTCATTGCTCAAGCACCTAAAGCCAGGCAGCGATCGCTGAAGGTCTCGGCTCACTTCGACGAACGCGAAGCTTCAGCTTCCCCGTCAACAGAGTACCGCCGAGTTGGAAAGCCGACTTACTGGGAGCCTAGGCGTGTGGCTCCCCTTGATGATCCGGTTGCCCGGCATGGTCTGAGCCGTTTGCGGCCAGACTAACGGCAGCGTCTGCCGGCCCGGTGCATCGCCCTGAGGATTTCGAAGCCGAGCTCGTGGCTGCCCTTGTTGAACTGGTCGTCGATCGAGAGGCCGGCAGCGTTGGTGACGTGGGCGACGATCCCGCACGGAGCACCACGCGCGGCCCCGAAGGCGAAGAGAGATGCCGCCTGCATCTCAACCGCGAGAACGCCATCCCTGGCGTGCCGTTCCAGTTGCTCGCGCGTTTCACGGTACGGCGCGTCGGTGGTCCAGACGTTGCCCGTCACAACCGGCAGACCCACCGAGGAAAGCTCTTCCTGGAGAATCTCAGCCAGCCCGGCATCCGCGTTGACAGAAGCCGCTGCAGGCAGGTAGTGGTAGGACGTTCCCTCATCCCGAATTGCCCGCATCGGAACAACCAGGCTCGGAACGGGCAGACCGGGCGACACACGCCCCGCCGAAGTCAGCCCGAGGATGACGCGAGCGCCTGACGCTCGAAGCTGTTCCGCCACGAGGACCGCGTACGGGCCGCCGATGGTCCGTGCGACCAAGCCGAAGCGGTCTCCGTCCACATCGACGATGTACATGGTGGTATGGAAGCAGGCCCAAGGTCTCCACGGCGCCGCGCGCTCCGTTGAGACGAGCCAGTCTGTCAAATCGCCGTCGAATTCCAGGATGCAGACGTCGGGCACCGTGTCCCGCGGCAGATCTCTCTCGACGCGCACCGCTTCGAGCAAAGCGTCCGGGGTGAACGCGCTGGGGGCATCCAAAGCATGATCAAGAAGGGGAACTCTTGAGGTCAGGTCCGACATTCCCATGCGCAATCATAGATGGTCCGCGCACCATTCTGTCCAACGACGGAAGAGCCGACCGGCCGGTCCGGCTCCGCAGTGCGGCTTGTCACCGGTCTACTTGCGGCCGGCCTGGTCGCAGCCGCAGCTGCAGTTTCTTCGGCTGGCGACGGGCCGCCGGTTATTCCGCTTCGGCGCCTTGGGTTTCTTCTCTGCCATCTGTATCACCTCCTTTCGGCCCCGCGCAGGCGAGACTAGATAAGCCTTTGTAGATCAATAGATTGAGATCAATAGGGGAATGCATTATTGACATCCTCAAGTACTTCAGACTATTCTGAAGTAGTGGACTAGCCATGGGAAGTCGAAACCGCCGCTTCAAAACCGCCATCTACGAGCAGTTCGCCCGCATCGGCAAGGCCATCGCCAACCCCAGCCGGCTGGAGCTGCTTGACCTGCTCTGCCAAGGCCCCCGGACCGTGGAAGCCCTCGCCAAGGAAGCCGAGCTGGGGCTGGCCAACACATCACAGCACCTGAAGGCGCTTCGCGAGGCTCGGCTGGTGGAGGCGGAAAAGGCCGGGTTGTACGTGACCTACCGTCTGGCTGACGACGAGGTGTGCCAGTTCTTCCGGTCCCTTCGATCTTTGGCTGAGACACGGCTGGCCGAGGTCGGGGAGATCACGCGCCGGTTCTTGGAAGCCCGTCAGGGTTTGCAGCCGGTGGATCGCGAACAGCTTCTGGCTAAAGTGCGGGACGGCGCTGTCACCGTGCTGGACGTCCGGCCAGCCGAGGAATTTCGCGCCGGGCATCTGCCAGGCGCCCTGTCCATCCCGCTGAAGGAATTGGAGCGCCGTCTCGCGGACCTGCCGCACGACCGCGAGATCGTGGCCTACTGCCGCGGTCCCTACTGCGTGCTGGCAGTGGAGGCGGTCGAGTTCCTGAGGGCCCGCGGCTTCGCTGCATTTCGGCTGGAGGAAGGTGTCACCGACTGGCAAGCGAAGGGCCTTCCTGTCGCTGTCGGCGACGAGAAGTAGGTGCCCATGCGCGATCGTCTCATTCAACGCCTCACATCCTTCTCGGTGGACCACCCCTGGCGGGCAATTGGCCTCACTCTCGTGATCACCGTCGTCTTCGGTCTTCAACTTCCGAAGATGACCACGGACACAGATCCGAAACACATGCTGCCGATCACTTCACCAGTGCGGCAGTACAACGACCAGGTGGAGCGCGAGTTCGGGCTTCACGCCGACAACCTGGTGGTGGGCATCGTGAACGAACGCGGTGTCGTCAACCGGGAGACGCTCTCGCACATCGCGGAGCTGACACAGCGGATTCAGAAGATCCGGGGCGTGGTGGTCCGGGACGTGACCAGCTTCACGACCATTGACAACGTGGCGGTGGAAGGCGGTGGCCTGACCGTGCGTCCTCTGTTGAGTGAGGTACCCAGCTCCGACAAAGACCTCGCGGCGTTGCGAACGGTGCTGCTGGATAACCCGCTGCTGCGGAAGCGCGTGATCTCGGAAGACACGAAAGCCACCGCGATTTACGTTCCGCTCGAGCCTTCCGCCAACGGGAGAGAGATCGCCGAGCGGATTCGAGAAATGCTGCCGAAGAGCACGTCTGGCGATCAGTTCTTCCTGGCTGGCGATCCCATTGCGCGCGATACCTTCGGCTACGAGATGTTTCAGCAGATGGCGCTGTTTTCGCCCGTGGCCGGGATGGTCATGTGCCTCGCGCTGTGGCTGATGTTCCGGAGCTGGTCGGTTGTCATCGCCAACATGGCGGTGGCGATGATCAGCATCATCTGGGCCATGGGGCTGTTCGTCGGACTCGGGTTCCCGGTTCACATCATGAGCTCCATGAGCCCGGTCTTTCTGATGGCCATCGCCACGGACAGCGTACACATCTTCAACGAGTTCGCTTTTCGTTACGGCGAGGTCAACAGCAAGCGGCGGGCGGTGCTGGAGACGATGGCAGCGGTGGGCCGTCCCGTGGTTCTTTCCGATTTGACGACGGCGGTGGGATTTGCCTCGCTGGCTACCGGATCGATTGTGCCGGTCCGGGTCTTCGGCCTGCTGGTGGGATTCGGCACGCTGGTGATTCTGCTGATGAGCTTCACGCTGGTTCCAGCCATCTTGATCCTGATGCGCGAGGACCGGATCGCTGCGGTCGCGCTAAGGGAACGCTCCCGTGGCGCCGGCGGCTCGCCCCTGCTGGCGAGCCTTGGGAGCTTCTGTGTGCGGCGCGCGAAACCTGTCGCCTTGACAGGATGCCTGCTGCTGGTTGTGGCTGGGGTGGGACTCGCGCGCATCCGCGTGAACAACAACATGGTGCATTGGTTCAAGCCGGACAGCGAAATCCGTGTCGCGGATCGTGTCTTGAACCAGCACCTCGGGGGCACTTCTATCGGCTACGTCGTCGTGGAGGGCTCGGGGCAAAACGCCCTACACGAGCCGGAGATGTTGCGCTCGATCGAGAGCCTTCAGCGGGAACTGGAGAAAGATCCCCTCGTCGGTAAAACCCACTCGGTGGTGGACTACGTGAAGCGCATCAACCGGGTGCTGCATGACGACGATCCCGCGTTTGAGCGCGTCCCGGATTCGGCCGCCGAAATAGCCCAGTACCTGTTCCTGTTCTCGATGTCGGCGAAACCGAGCGATCTGAACAACGTCGTGGATTATCCCTTCCAGAAGGCCAACCTCATGGTGCAGCTCAAAAGCTGGGACGCGGGCGTGATGCAAGGCGTTATGGAGCGCGCCAACGCTCATTTGAAGGCGCACCCTCTGCCAGGAGGTGCGGCGATCCACCCGGCGGGGATCGCTTACTTCAACCTGGTCTGGAACGACGAAGTGCTCTGGGGGATGGTCACGAGCTTCATGTCCGGACTCGTGTTCGTGCTGGTTCTCCTGGTGCTGGAGATGCGGTCGTTGCGGTGGGGGCTGCTCAGCTTCGTGCCGCTGCTCTTCACAATCGCCGTGATCTACGGGATGGTCGGGCTTGCCGGAAAGGACTTCGACATGCCAGTCGCCGTGCTTTCCACTCTCTCGCTGGGACTGGCGATCGACTTCGCCGTGCACTTCGTCGGCCGCTTTCAGCAGCACTACGCCACGCACTCGAAACCGGCGGAGTCGCTCGTTTGGACGGTGGCCAGGCCGGGCAAAGGGATTTTCCGCAATGCCGTCCTGTTCGCCCTTGGTTTCGTCGTGATGGTCTTTGCACATCTGACACCCTACATCACGGTGGGAGTGCTGATGGCCGCCATCATGCTGCTGTCTTCGATTTCGAGCGTGGTTTTCCTGCCGGCGCTGGTCCACATTTTCGACAAGCGCCTGTTGAAAGGAAGGACAACATGAGCAACAACCGCATCCACCTCCGCGCAGGCTTGCTGCCGGCGCTGGTCGTGATGAGCGCCCCTGCGGCTTTCGCATATCCGCCGGCAGTGGGCATTCTTAGCCCCGCCCGAAACTGCCTGAGCTGTCACTCGAGTGATGGGCCATGGAAGGATCCGGCGGGGCTGATCATCGACGTTCTCGACAAAACCTCGGGCAAATCTCTGCGGCAACGCGATGGATCGTTCTTGATCCCGGCAAAACGCGGTGAGCTGAAGACCGTCGTGACGGTCATCGGCTGGAGTGCGGACAAGCCCGGACCGGCGCCCTACCGCAACGCCTGGTTGTATGTGGACCCGAAACGAATTCCTGACGCAGACTCTCTCAACAAATTCGCGCCAGGGTGAATGGTCAACCTGCCCATGTCCTGCCGGGTGGTGGGCGACGCGGTCGAGGCTTATGCCGGTGCTCATTTGACCGCGCTGCCGATGACCGTGCGGGCCGGAGACGACGCCGCCGACGCCGAGATCGAGCTTCAGGTGATGCTCACCCGTGGGGAGTCGGTGAAGGGCGACGCAAAGAAAGGAATGGTTGGAAACTACTTCGAGCGCCGCGTGCGCCTGAAAGTGGAGTGAGGTGGACTCATATGACAGCAAGAATCGTCTTCGCACTCATTGCGGCCTTCTGCCCGCTCGTGACTTACGCACAAGAGAAGCCGACCGCCGCCGAAATCGTGGATAGGGCGCAGGCCGCGTTCTACTCTCCCGGCGCGGACATGAAAGCGCGCGTGGTTATGGATCTCATCAACGCTGACGGCAAGAAACGGACGCGTGTGCTCAGCATGCTTCGCAAAAATCTCCCCGGCGGGCGGGAGCAACGCTACTTTCTTTACTTCCACGAACCGGGCGACGTCCGGCGCACGGCGTTCCTGGTGTGGAAATACCCGGAGAAGGATGACGACCGCTGGATCTTCATTCCCGCCGTCAATATGACGAGGCGGATCGCCGCGCGGGACAGCCGCTCCAGCTTCGTCGGATCTGATTTCTCTTACGAAGACATCTCCGGCCGCGATCTTGCGGCCGACTCGCACACCGTGCTGCGCGAGGAGAAGCTCGGCGATTCCGCCTGCTACGTCGTCCAGAGCACGCCGAAGGCGGCGGCCGACTTCACCCGAAAGCTGTCCTGGATCGACAAGTTGTCCTGGCTCCCGCTCAAGGAGGAGTATTACAACGCCCAAAATCAGTTGGCGCGCGTGTTCACCGCGGATAAGGTCCAGGCCATTAGCGCCGGCGGCAAAGCGTACCCGACGGTCGTGAAGCGCACGATGAAGAACGTGCAGAGCGGCCATCGTACGGAAGTCGTCTTCGAGAGCGCGAGCTACGACGTCGGAATCCCGCCGGACATTTTCACCGAGCGCTCGCTGCAACAGGCGCCCGAGAAGTGGATCCGGTAATGCGCCTCCCTGCGGCATTAGCAGTTCTGGCGATTTTGTGGCCGGGAAATCTTGGCGCGGAGGAGAAGAACCGTCTGCCGGTGACGATCCATGGCTTCCTGATGGGGAATGCCTCTGTCCGCACGACCGGCGAGCGGCCGCCGATGGGTGAAGGTGGCGCCTTCGTGCTCGGTGAGGAGAGACTGCGCCTGGACGTGAGCGGTGCGACGAAGTCAGGCACCGGCTCTCTCCAGATCAAAGGAGACATCTTCCACGACGCGGTCGCGAACCGGGTTGACGGCGACCTGCGTGAAGCGTACGCGGGGTACCGCGGTGGCCGAGTCGATCTGCGCCTCGGCCGGCAAATCGTCACCTGGGGAGTGGGCGATCTCTTCTTCATCAATGACGTTTTCCCCAAGGACTGGGAGTCTTTCTTTTCCGGCCGCCCGATGGAGTACCTGAAACGGGGCGTGGATGCCGTCCGGCTCCAGTATTCTTCGGAGGCGCTGAATGTGGACGTGGTCGCGACCCCGTTCTTCGCGGCCGATGCGCTGCCTTCGCCGAAGAGGTTTTTCCTCTACAACCCGTTCGCCGGGGCGGAACAGCGTGAGAACAGCCCGCCGACGCGCGCGGAGAATACCGAGGTGGCCCTTCGCCTCTACCGGCGGATGGCAGGGTTCGATGTCTCGTTCTACGGCTACCGCGGATTCTGGCGAATGCCCGGAGCCGACATGGATCCCTACAAAGGCGCGCCGAGAATCACCCGCTTCTATCCCAGGCTGGTGACGTGGGGGGCCAGCGCGCAGCACAATCTGCTGAATGGCGTTGTGAGCTTCGAGGGAGGGCGATACAACTCGCTCGATGACCGTGGCGGCTCTGCGCCTGGGGTGCCCAATTCCCAATGGCGCGTTCTGGCCGCCTACCAGCGGCAACTGGCTCGGGAACTGACGGCAACCTTCCAGGGGTATGTGGAGGTCATGGAAGGCTATGACAGCTATCGCCAGTTCCTGCCTGCCGGGTTCCGCGCGGAGGATCGCGTGCGCGGCGTGTTTTCCGTACGGCTTACTCAGTTCCTGGGATATCAGAACTGGCGTCTTGCGGCGTTTGTCGCCTGCAGCCCGACGGATAACGACAGCTTCGTTCAGCCCGAAGTCTCTCACCGTTTCTCAGACAGGATCAGCGCCACCTTGGGCGCGAACATTTTCACCGGGAAGTACGAGACCACGTTCTTTGGGCAGATGGCGAAGAACGACAACGTGTACCTGAGTGTCAGGTTCGACTTTTGAAAGGAGCAGAATGCAATCGACAATGATCGTAGTGCTTGGCGGCGGTGTGGGTGGGATGGTGGCCGCAAACGAGATCCGCCGGCAACTGCCATCTGCTCACCGGGTCGTGCTGGTCGAGAAGAATCCGCAACACGCCTTCGCTCCCTCGTTCCTTTGGCTCATGACGGGGGATCGCGAGCCGGACCAGATTCGCAGGCCATTGGCCGGACTGCTGCGCCGAGGCGTCGAATTCGTCCAGGCGGAAGTTCTCGGGATCGACCCCGTCAACCGCAAGATAAGGACCAGCGCAACTGAGTTCGCCTACGATCATCTGGTCGTAGCGCTCGGCGCCGACCTCGCTCCCGATGCCATCCCCGGGCTGGCTGCTGCTTCCCACACGTTCTTCACTTTCGACGGTGCTGCCCGCCTACGGGACAGCCTGCGAGCGTTTTCCGGAGGCCGCATTGCTGTCGTAGTCACCGCGATGCCATATAAGTGCCCCGGAGCTCCTCATGAAGGGGCTATGCTCATCGCGGACTATTTCCGCCGTCGCGGCCTGTCCGGCAAAGTCGAGATCCGCCTCTTCACACCCGAGCCCCAACCCATGCCGGTGGCCGGCCCGCAGCTCGGGGAGGCTGTCCGAGCCATGCTGGAGGCCAAGGGGATAAAGTTTCACCCACTCCATAAACTTGCCACGCTCGAGGCGGGTGCCCGGCAACTGACATTCGACAACGGGCAGCAATTCGCCTACGACCTGCTGGTCGCGGTGCCTCCGCACCGGGCGCCGAAAGCTGTCGTCGAGGCCGGATTGACGAACCAGACCGGCTGGGTTCCTGTCGATCCGCAGACGTTAAGCACGAGTCAAGCCGGTGTCTACGCCATCGGCGACGTCACGGCAATCCCGATTCCGGGACGGTGGAAACCGGACGTTCCGCTCATGTTGCCCAAGGCAGGAGTGTTCGCCCACGCCCAAGCGGAGGTCGTCGCTCGGCGAATCGTGGCTGAAGCCGCCGGACGTCCATGTGAGGCGAAATTCTGCGGAGACGGCTACTGCATGCTGGAGGCCGGCGAGGACCTTGCCGGCTTCGCCTTCGGCAATTTCTTCGCCGAGCCAGCGCCGAATGTGCAACTGCGGCAAATCGGCAAGGCGTGGCACTTGGGCAAGGTGCTTTTCGAGAAATGGTGGCTGGCGCCGGTGGGTTGGAGGCGATCCTTGATCGGCTGGGTGGTGAGAGCAGGCGGAAGGCTGTACGGCATACCAATCACTCTATGAGTCCTTGTTTCTTCGACAGGAACAGCAATGAACTACCTCATCATTCTGAATGATCCCCCGTATGGAAGCGAGCGCAGCTACAACGGTCTGCGGCTTGCGAGCTCGCTGGCGAGGAGCGACCACGTCAGCGTGTCGGTCTTCCTGATGGGTGATGCCGCTTCCTGCGCCGTCGCCGGGCAAACCACTCCGAACGGGTACTACAACATCGAACGGATGTTGAGGCTCTTCGCTTCCAAAGGCGGCAAGATCGGAGTCTGCGGGTCGTGCATGGACGCTCGTGGCATCCAGGCGCACCCACTGGTTGAGGGCGCGCATCGAAGCTCAATGGACGAACTCACCTGCTGGACACAAGAAGCCGACAGGGTCGTTGTCTTCTGAAGACGGCTAGCGGAAGCGGGCAACGCGGCGCCTACGACCAGGCGTCACGCCGTCGGCTTCAGCTTCGCGGCGATGGCCTCGGCGATCTGTTTGCCGTGGAAGCGGCCGTTCTCGATGAAGATCTCGTTGGTGTGCATGCCGGCCACGAGCACGCCCGCGAGATGGATGCCCTTGCGCGCGCTCTCGAGCGTCTCCGGGTCCGTGTAGGGCCTCCGGCTTTCCGGATCGAGTTCGATTCCGTGCGCGCTCATAAAGTCCAGGTCCGGGTGGTAGCCGGTCATCGCGAAGACGAAATCGTTCTTGAGAGCAACGTCTCCTTCGGGCGTGGCGACGAGGATGGAATCGCGGGCAATCTCGAGGACGCGCGAGCGGAAGTAGGCTTTGATCTCGCCGCTCTTGATGCGGTTTCCCAGGTTCGGCTTGATCCAGTACTTGACGCTATCCGAGAGCCTTTCGCCGCGGTGAATCAGCGTTACTCGCGCGCCGGTCCAGTGCAGCTCGAGCGCGGCGATGGCCGCCGAGTTCTTCCCACCGACTACCGCTACGTCGTGGTTGTAATAGGGGTGCGGCTCCTTGTAGTAATGGATAACCTTCGGCAGGTCCTCGCCCGGCACGTTCAGCAGGTTCGGCCGGTCGTAGTAACCCATGGCGAGAATCACCTTGCTGGCCGCGTAAGCGCGCGGGCAGCCGTTGCGATCTATCGAACGGACGATGAACGCCCCATCCTCGCCTTCGATCTCCTCGACACGCTCGTACTGGCGGATGTCGAGCTTGTAAAGGTCCGCCACACGCCGGTAATACTTCAGCGCTTCGGTGCGGTTCGGCTTCTCGTTGAGCGACGTCATCGGGATGTCGCCGATTTCGAGAAGCTCAGGCGTGGTGAAGAAGACCATGTTCGTCGGGTAGTTGTAGAGCGAGTTCACCACGCAGCCCTTCTCGATCAGGACGGCTGTCAGGCCGCGGCGCTTCAATTCAATGCCGCAGGCCAGTCCCGTCGGCCCAGCGCCGACGACAACCACGTCGAAGCGGCCGTTCACAACATCCCCTCGACTTGTGAGTAAACCCGCGCCAGCGCGGTCTGGAGCGCCGCAACGTCCTTTCCGCCCGCCTCGGCCATGTCCGGCCGGCCGCCGCCCTTCCCGCCGACTGCCTGCGCCACCGCGCCGGCGAGCTTGCCGGCGTGGACCCTGGACGTCAGATCCTTCGTCACCGCGGAGACGATGGCGATGCTCGAATCCTCGGCCGCGGCCAGCACGACCACCGCCGTCCTCCACTTGTTGCGCAGCGAGTCGGCGAGCGTCCGCATCTGCTGCCTGTCCAGGCCGTCCACGCGGCCGGCGAGCACTTTGACGCCCTTGATCTCGCGCGCCTGCTGCTCCAGTTCGCCGAGCTGCGCCTGGGCGACTTTCTGTTTCAACTGCTCCAGTTGCCGCTCGAGCGCCTTCTGCTGCGCCAGCAGCTTTTCGATGTGCTCCACCAGTTCCGCGTCGGAGGTGCGCATCAACTGCGCGATGCGGGCGAGCGAATCCGCCGCCTGCTGGAAGCGCCGCAGCGCGCCCTCGCCCGTGATCGCTTCGATGCGGCGCACGCCGGCCGAGATACTGCCTTCGGAAACGACCTTGCACAGGCCGATGTCGCCTGTGCGGCGGACGTGCGTACCGCCGCAAAGTTCGCGGCTGAACTCGGGAACGGATACCACGCGCACCGTCTCGCCGTACTTCTCGCCGAACAGCGCCATGGCGCCGGTGGTGAGGGCCTGGTCGAGGTCCATCAGGTCCGTCTGAACCTCGGCGTTGCGGAGGACCTGCTCGTTCATCAGCCGCTCGACTTCGGCGAGCTCGGCTTCGTCCAGCGCCGCGTAATGGGTGAAGTCGAAGCGCAGGCGCGCCGGTTCGACGACGCTGCCGGCCTGCTTGACGTGCGTGCCGAGCACATTTCTGAGCGCTGCGTGCAGCAGGTGGGTGGCGGTGTGGTTCCGCATAGTGGACCGCCGCAGCGATTCGTCCACCTGTGCCCGGACGGTGTCACCCACCCGAATCGCGCCGAGGGTCTCGATGCGGTGTACGGTCAGGCCGGCCAGCGCCGGGTAGGCCGTCTCGACACGGGCGATCTTGTGCCCGGTTTCAAGCGACAGCAGCGCGCCCTGGTCGCCCACCTGGCCGCCTGCTTCGGCGTAGAAGGGGGTCTCGTCGAGGATCAGCTCGGCGCGCGTGCCTGGGCCCACCTCGTCCACGAGCTTCTGGTCCACGATCAGGCCGGTGACGTGGCAGTCGCTCGAATCCAGCCGCTCGTAGCCGACGAACCGCGTGCGGCGGCGCTCGGCTAGTTCCTCGTACACCGGCGAGATCTGCGCGAGCTGCGCTCCCTTCCAGCTTGCGCGGGCGCGTTCCCGCTGCCGCTCCATTTCGCGGTCGAAGCCGTCACGATCAATCTGGAGACTGTATTCGCGGGCCATCTCTTCCTGCTCGTCGAGCGCCAGCCCGTAGGTGTCGTACAGCTTGAACGCCACGGGCCCGGCCAGCACACCGCCCGCGGCCGCCCTCGCCTCGTCGTGAAACACTCTCTCGGCCACCTGAAATGTCGTCTGGTAGCGGTGCTCTTCATCCTTCACCACGCGGGCCACGCGCTGCACGCTTTCGAGCAACTCGGGATAGGCGGGCGCCATCAGCTCGGCCACGAAGCCGGTCAGCTTGTAGAGGAACGGCTCGTGCATGCCGATCAGGCGGGCGAAGCGCATGCTGCGGCGCATGATCTTGCGCAGTACGTAGCCGCGGCCTTCGTTGGAGGGCAGCACGCCGTCGTGAATGAGGAACGCCGCGGCGCGGCTGTGGTCGGCGGCGATGCGCAGCGCCGTGTCCGCGCGCTGGTTCTCGCCGTAGCCCACACCGAACAGATCGCAGGCCATGTTGATGATGGGCCGGAGCAGGTCGCAATCGTAGTTCGAGAGTTTGCCCTGAATCACCGCCGCGACGCGTTCCAGGCCCATGCCCGTATCGATAGAGGGGCGCGGCAGCGGCCTGAGCACGCCGTTGGTGTCGCGGTCGAACTGCATGAAGACGAGGTTCCAGATCTCGACGTAGCGCCCGCCGCAGTCGCTGGGGAATTCCTCCATCTCGTGGCCCGGCTCGGAAGCCTCGGGGCCGAGATCGTAGTGAATCTCCGAGCATGGCCCGCACGGACCGGTGTCGCCCATCTGCCAGAAGTTGTCCTTCTCGTCAAGCCGGAAGATACGGCTCTTGGGAACGCCGGTGACTCTCTGCCACAGCAGCTCCGCCTCGTCGTCCTCCCGGAACACCGTAAAGTACAGACGGTCCTTCGGCAGGCCGTAATCCCTGGTCACCAGCTCCCAGGCGAAGGCGATCGCGTCGGCCTTGAAATAGTCGCCGAAGGAGAAGTTGCCGAGCATCTCGAAGAACGTGTGGTGGCGGCGCGTGTAGCCGACGTTGTCTAGGTCGTTGTGCTTGCCGCCGGCGCGGACGCATTTCTGCGATGTCGCGGCCCGCACGTAGTCGCGCTTTTCCCGGCCAAGAAAGACGTCCTTGAACTGGTTCATGCCGGCGTTGGTGAACAGCAACGTGGGATCCTCGGCCGGCACCAGCGATGAGCTGCGCAGGACGCGGTGGCCGCGCTCGGCAAAGTAATCGAGGAACCTCTGGCGGATTTCGTGCCCGGTCATTACAACTTATTGTGGCATGTGGCCTGCTGCGCGTGCCCGCGGTTACGCGCCGATCTCATTCAGAATGCGGCGGATTTCGACCTGCGGGTCTTCTGCGCGCGTCACCTGGCGGCCGATGACGAGGTAGTCGGCGCCGTTGCGGATCGCCTCGGCGGGCGTGGCGACACGTTTCTGATCGCCCGCGCCTGCGCCGACCGAGCGGACACCGGGAGTGACGAGAATCGCCCTCTCCCCGGCGAGTTCGCGCACCGCTGCGACTTCCAGCGGCGAGCAGACAACGCCGTCGATTCCGGCTTCCATCGCCTTGCTGACGCGCAGGTCCACAA
>CAYZJD010000016.1:0-24053 GCA_964478455.1 uncultured Solibacteraceae bacterium
AACAGACAGGCGGAGGCGACGAACATCCACTTCCAGGCGCGGGCGCGCGCCCGCGGGTCGGCCTGGCGGACAAGGCGCGAGTTGTCAATCTGCTTGCGGTAGAAATACACGTCCTCGTTCGGCAGCGGCCGCAAGCGGAACGGGTCGGCCGCGCCCTTCGGAAGGCGCTGCGGCGGGCCCCAGCCCGCTCGATGGTAGCTCTCGTAAGAAGTTGCCTGCGTCGCCATGTGTTCCTCGGACCTCAGCTACGGCTCATTTCCAGCGCGCGCAGCCGTGCGCTGCGCGACGCCGGGTTGCTGCGCACCTCTTCCCCGGCAGGTTTGACTACGTGCTTGGTCAGGATCCTTGCCCGCCCCTGCCTGGCGAGCGCCTGAAAGCAATGCTTGACCTTGCGGTCTTCGAGCGACATGAACGAGATGATGACGATGCGCCCGCCGGGAGCCACCAGCTCCGGCGCCAGCGCCAGCAGCCGGTCGAGCTGAGCCTGTTCGTCGTTGACGGCGATGCGCAGCGCCATGAAGGTCTGGGTCGCGGGATGCAGACGACCCGTTCGGGGCGCGGCCTGCTCCACGACTCTGGCCAAATGGAGCGTGCTTCGAATCGGCCGCGCCCGAACGATCGCTCGTGCTATCCTCCGCGCCCTCCTTTCCTGGCCGTAGTCGAACAGCAGGCCGGCCAATTGTCTCTCGTCCGTCGTGTTTACGATCTCGGCGGCGGTAACAGGCTGGCTGCGGTCCATCCGCATGTCCAGCGGGCCGTCGGCCGAGAAAGAAAAACCCCTGTCCGCGTCGGTAAGCTGGAACCGGCTCGCGCCGAGATCGGCCAACAGGCCGTTCAACTGAGTGAAGCCCAGGGACGCCGGCGCCGAGCGCAACTCCGCGAAGGAGCAGTGGCAGTACTTTATGCGCGGCGCCCACGAGGTTGTGTTGCGCCGGCAGATCTCGAGCGACTCGGCGTCGCGGTCGCAGGCAATCACAAAACCCGTATCCAGCCGCGCGGCGATCGCGCCGGTGTGCCCGCCGAGACCGGCGGTGGCGTCCAGGTAGATCCCGTCCGGATGCACGTCCAGGTATCGGAGCACCTCGTCGAGCAGGACCGGAATATGCATACCGCATTACTTGAACCCCCGCTGCGCGAGCAGGCGAAGCTTCCCGGCGCGGTCTTCGGCGGAGCGGCTCTGTAGCTCCTGGTAGACCTCGGCGTTGTACACGTTGATGCCGCCCCTGTAATGGTGGAGCCAGACGGCCTGGTTCTCCAGGTTCAGCTTCCGGCGAAGCTCCTGCGGAAGCAGAATCCGGCCCTCGGAATCCATTTCGCTCTCGGCTCCCAGCTCGTTCACCGAAAAGGAAATGTGCAGGGACGCGTCGGGGTCCTCCATGAAGGAATCGAAGAACCTCTCGTTTTCCTTCCAGACGGAGATAGGGTAGATTCGAGCAGTGAGGTGGTCGAGGCTGGCGACGAACACCTTGCCGCCGTCAACCGCGTCCAGGTACCGCTGGAAATCGACCGGGAGCTTGAGCCTCCCTTTGGCGTCGACACTGGCCTTGGGGATGCCGCGGGGGGCTTCGACGGGAGACGGGATGGGTCGCTTAGCCACTCAGCCCCACTCTTGGCCACTTTCGGCCACAGCCGATTGTGGCACACACCCGTTGGGAATTCAAGGGTTTTTTGAATATCACCTCCCGGATCTTCGGTCTCCTCGGGGCATACCAAATCTAGGCGAATATGAGATTCTGGCCCTATATATCGGGTGGGGAAGGTAGGCTGGCGGGGCCTTCAGGCCGCCTTGGCCCTGGCAAGAGCGGAGAGGCGGCGGGTTCCAGCGAGCCCCCTTCGGAGGTCCGGATTGCCAGACGCGAGGATGTGCCAAATGAAGATATAATGCTTGCTCAGCCTCCAGCAGACAGCGGGAGTCAAGGAGTCGACCGTGGGATCACCCCTCAAGCAGCCTCACCTGCATGCTTTGTTGCAGCATGATATCGACGTGATCCGGACCAAGCTGCTGGAAATGGTCGCTCTCGACGAACAAGCTTTGACGCGGGTCTTCCAGGCCCTGCTCGCCCGCGACCGGCAGCTGGCTTACTCGGTGATTCTTCGGGACCAGGACGTCGATGCCCTGGACTCCGAGCTGGACAGGTTATGCCTGGAGTTCATCATGCGCCACCAGCCGGTCGCGAGCCACTTGAGGTTCGTTTACGCAGCCAGTAAGGTGGTCAGCCAGCTCGAACGCGTCGGCGATTATGCGGAAAGCGTCGCCCGGCAAGTGCTGCTTATCAGCTCGCTTCCTTTCCAAGTGCCGATGGATGAATTCAGCGAAATCGCGAACCTCGCGATTCCGATGCTGCACAACGCCGTGCGCGCCTTCGTGGACAAGAATGTCGACCTCGCGCGGGCGACGATGCTGGTCGAGCCGCGAGTCAACCATATGCGCGACCACATCAACGCCGATCTGATGGCATGGCGCGAAGAGGGCCGGCTGCCATTGGAGGCGCTGACGCCGCTGATCACGGTAGCGCGCCGCTTTGAGCGCGTCTCCGATCAGGCGATGAACATCTGCGAGGAGGCGCTGTACTTCGCCACGGGCGAAAATCTGCGGCACCTTCCGCGCGAGGGCTTCCGAGTCGTGTTCGTGGACGAGGGCAACGCGTGCGTGAGCCAGATGGCCGAGGCGATCGCGAACCGTCTGGGGGCGAAGCGATTCGGGTTCGCGAGCGCCGGCGTGGTGGCTGAGGCAGTAGACCCGCAAACGGTCTGGTTCCTGGCACAGAAAGGGATCGACATCTCGCACCAGAAGCCCAAGTCAACGAATGAAATCCCGCAATTCGAGCAGGTGCAGATGATCGTGCTGCTGTCCAAGGAGGCCGAAAAGGCGATCCCAGAGAAGCCGGCCAAGGCGCTAAGCTTGCGCTGGCTGGTGCCTGACCCCTCGAAGGTACGGGGAACGCCCGAGGAAGTTCGCGCGGCTTACGAACGCACTTATGAGGTACTGGCGACCCATATCGAGGATCTGGTTCGGGCGGTCCTCGGCAATGATCAGAATTCAAGCAGTGAGAACACCGATGTTGCGATGTGATTTCGCCGCTGCAAGAGTTGCCGCTACGGCGCTCTTGGCGGTGTGGGCATTCTTGCCGCCGGGCTGCTCGCGCCCTGGGCAGCCGGAGAAGACCGTCATCCAAAACACGGGCTCCGACACTATGGTCAACCTGGCCCAGGCCTGGGCCGAGGCATACGCGCAAGTGGATCCAGTGGTGTCGGTGGAAGTGTCCGGCGGCGGTTCGGGGACCGGAATCGCCGCCCTTATCAACGGCACGGTGGATATCGCGAATTGCAGCCGCCAGGTGGAGGCGCAGGAGATCGAGAAGGCTAGGGAGAACACGGGGAAAGAGCCGCGCGAATACATGGTCGGCTACGATGCCCTGGCCGTGTACGTCCACAAGAGCAACCCGGTCGAGGAAATCACCCTGGATCAGTTGGCCGAGATTTACGCCGAGGGCGGCAAGATCTCCAGATGGTCTCAGCTCGGCGCTTCAATGCCCGGGGAGGCCGATGAGATCATCCGCATCAGCCGCCAGTCCAATTCGGGAACCTACTATTACTTCCGCGAGTCGGTGCTGGGCAACCGGCGGGACTTCAAGCTGGGGTCCCGCGACATGCACGGCTCCAAAGACGTGGTCGAACTTGTGTCCAAGACGCCCGGCGCGATCGGATACAGCGGCATGGGGTACGCAATACCGGAAGTCAAGGTGCTGCGCGTCGCCCGCAAGAAAGGCGAGAAGGCGTATGCGCCCACGGTGGAGAACACGCTGAATCACACCTATCCGATCGCCAGACCGCTCCTAATGTACACGCTGGGGGAGCCGAGCGGGCCAGTGAAGAAGTACCTCGATTGGATCCTTTCGGAAGCCGGCCAGAAGATCGTGACCGAGAGCGGTTACGTGCCCTTGCCCAAGGCGGGCGCGCAGCGCTGACACATGCGAACGGCGACGGTCTCCCCGCCGAAGCGGCGCCGGTGGCAGGCCAGCGCGGAAAGCGCGGCCGAATTGCTGATCCGGATCTGCGGCATCAGCGCGATTGTCTTCGTATTCGGCATCTTCTTTTTCGTGTTCCGCGAGGGTGCGAGCTTCCTTTTCGGCGGCTTCAACGCCCACGAGTTCTTTCTCAGCCCGGAGTGGTACCCGACGTCGCAGAGCCACGTTCGCTACGGCGTGCTGGCGCTCATCGCGGGCACGGGTAGCGTGACCGCGCTGGCGATGCTGATCGCGGTTCCGTTCGGCATCGGGGCCGCTGTGTTCATCTCCGAGTTCTGCGGGCCGCGGCTCAGAGAGTCGCTGAAGATCACCGTGGAGCTGCTGGCCGCGATCCCGTCCGTAGTCTGGGGTTTCATCGGACTGACGGTGATGAACCCGCTGATCATGGAGATGTTCGGGGCGCCCATCGGCTTGAACGTGCTGAACGGCGGAATCATCCTTGCGCTCATGAGCGTGCCGATCATCGTGTCGATTGGAGAAGACGCTCTCAAGGCGGTGCCCGATTCCTACCGCGAAGCGGCGCTGGCGCTCGGTGTGACTCGCTGGCAGTTGGTGTACCGGGTGCTGCTGCCGGCGGCGAAAAGCGGCTTGCTGGCAGCGGTGCTGCTCGGCGTCGGCCGCGCCGTCGGCGAGACAATGGCGGTGCTGATGGCCACTGGCCATGCGGTGCAAATCCCCGCCTCTCTGATGGACTCGGTACGGACGCTGACGGCGACCATTGCGGCCGAGCTCGGCGAGGCGCCGGTGAAATCGGACCACTACCAGGTCCTGTTCATCATCGGCCTGCTGCTGTTCTCCATCACGTTCGTCGTGAACCTGACTGCCGATCTGATCGTGCGCGGGATTCGAAACAAATGAAGAGTATTGTTCGGAACGGCTGAGGCGCAATGTTTCGAGCGACTCCATTGACCCGGCGGAAGCAAGCGAGCGAGCTGCTCGCGCAGGCGGTCTTCCTGTTGATGACCGTACTGATGGTGCTCCCGCTGCTGTTGATTGTAGGCTACCTGTTCTACCAGGCATGGCCGATCCTCTCCTTTGAGTTTCTGCTGAGCAATCCAAGACACGGGATGCGGGCCGGCGGCATCTGGTCGCCGTTGCTCGGGACGGTTTATCTCGTGGTCATCTCGCTGGCGACCGCCACGCCGATCGGCGTGCTGGCTGCGGTCTTTCTCAACGAATATGCGCGAGAGAACTGGTTTACCCGGATCGTCAACCTCGCGGTGGTGAATCTGGCCGGCGTGCCGAGCATCGTGCACGCACTGTTCGGTCTTGGGGCTTTCGTGCTGGCCGCCGGCCTCGGCAAGTCGATCCTCGCGGCCTCGCTGACGCTGGCGATCATGACCATGCCGGTCATCATCGCCAGCACGAAAGAAGCGCTGGCAGCGGTGCCGATGGCCTTTCGGGAGGCCTGCTGGAACGTCGGCGCCACCCGCTGGCAGACCATCTGGCACGTGGTCCTTCCCAACTCGGTAAGTGGCATCCTGACCGGCGTCATTCTCCAGGTGTCGCGGGCGGCCGGCGAGACCGCGCCGGTGATGTTCACGGGTGCGGTGTTCTTCAAAGCGATCGAGGAGGGCAACCCGTTCGCATACAGGCTGTCCGACCAGTGCATGGCGCTTTCCATGCATCTGTTCACGATTTCGACTCAGGTGCCGGACGTGCCGCGGGCGCTGCCTTACGGCACAGCAGTCGTGCTGCTCGGAACGGTGCTGGCGGTGAATGCGCTTGCGATTCTGTTCCGCGTCCGGCTGCGTTCGCGGAGGAAGTGGTGACAACGAGCGCGCCGATGATCGAGATAACGGATCTGCGGGTCCGTTACGGGCAACGGGAGGTCCTCAAGGCGATTTCTCTCGAAGTGAGGCGCAACGAGGTGCTGGGCATCATCGGTCCGGCGCACTCGGGCAAGACGACGCTGCTCAAGGTGATCAACCGGACCATCGATGACGTGCCCGGCGCCGCTGTCAGCGGCACGGTGATGGTCGATGGAACGGATGTGCTCCAGGTGAAGGACGTATTCGCGCTGCGCAGGAAGATCGGCATGGTCGCGCCGCTGCCGGTCGGCCTGCCGCTTTCGATCTTCGACAACGTCGCGTTCGCGCCGCGTATGGCCGGCGTCCGCGATCGTCGCGAGCTGGAAGAACGCGTGGAACGCTGCTTGCGTCAGGCCGCGTTGTGGGATGAGGTGAAGGATCGCCTCGACAGCCTCGGCACAAGGCTGTCCGGCGGCCAGCAGCAGCGGCTGACCATCGCCCGCGCCTTGTCGCACAATCCGGAGATCCTCTGCCTGGACGAATTCTCCATCGCGATCGATCCTGTGACTACTATGCGCATTGAGGACGTGCTGAAGGACCTGCGATCCAGTATGACGATCCTACTGGTGACGAACCTCGTCCAGCAGGCACGCCGGCTTTCTGACCGCACCGCGTTCTTGCACAACGGCGAGCTGGTCGAGGTGGATAGAGTCGAGGTGATCTTCTCGGAATCACCAGCCAGCCGGAAGACGTACGAATATGTCAACGGGATCTTCGGATGATCACTCCCGCGCCTTCGCTCGATTACAGCATCGAGACCAAGAACCTGAATCTGTGGTACGGCGATTTCCAGGCGCTGAAGGACGTTAGCATCCGTATCCGCCGAGGGGAAATCAGCGCGCTGATCGGCCCCTCGGGCTGCGGCAAGACGACGCTGCTCCGCTGTTTCAACCGCATTAATGAACGCTACGGCTACGTCAGGACGGCGGGCGAAATCCGGATTCTCGGACAGAACTTATACTCTCCGGACGTCTCGCTCATCGAGCTGCGGAAGGGAGTCGGCATGGTGTTTCAGCGGCCCAACCCGCTGCCGATTTCCGTTTACGAGAACGTCGTGTTCGGACTGCGCATCCACAGCGGCGGCAGGCTGAGGAAGTCGGATTTGGACGAGGCGGTGGAAAAAGCCCTCACGGAGGTGTCTTTGTGGGAGGAGCTCAAGGACCGGCTGGGAAGGCGGGCGACAACACTCCAGTTGGACCAGCAGCAGAAACTGTGCATCGCCCGCCTGCTCCCGCTGAAACCCGATATCATCCTGATGGACGAGCCATGCTCGGCCCTGGACAGCGAGGCCACCCTCGGGATCGAGGAGCTGATGCTCAGCCTGGCCGGCCGGTACACGATTCTCATCGTCACCCATAACATGGCTCAGGCCCGCCGGGTGAGCCGGGAATGTGCCTTGATGCTGTTGGGCGAAGTGGTTGAGCACGGCCGCACGGACGACTTGTTCCTCACGCCCAAGGATTCGCGAACGGCAGACTACATCGAAGGGCGCTACGGCTAGCGCCGTTCCGGCCAGCGTGAACGCTAATCCGCCCGCTACCCGATTTCCGCGAAGGCGCGCACGGGGAAGGAAGCTCCGCGCACGATCCGCAGCGGCGCCGCATACAGCCGGAAGCCCTCGCGCGGAAGCTCGGCCAGGTTGCACATGTGCTCGACAATGAGGATGCCGGCGGCGAGCAGGCGCGTGTGCGCGGGGCGCGCCAGGTCGGCGGTGTCGTCCACGTTCCAGAAGTCCACGCCAACGAGGGCCGGGCGCGAACGCACGAGGCGGTCGAGCAATTCCGGGGCGAGGAAGGGGCCGGGCTCCCAGTAGGCGTCCGTGCCCCAGCGGCGGTCCCAGCCGGTGCGGATGAGGACGGCGCGGCCGGCGAGTTCGGCATCGGAACAGTCGACCGACACTGCCCGCGAAGCGCATATTCGGGCGTCAAGCGCGAGGCCGGGCAGGCCGGCCACGGCCTCGAGCGGAATGCGGCTGAGGTCGGCGCCCTCCGGATAGCGATGGAACGGGCTGTCAAGATACGTTCCCACGTTGCCGGGCAAGGCGAAATGACCGAGGTAGAACTCGGCTTTCCCTTCGTAGCGCGGGCGCGACTGCTCGTGGTCGGCGAGTGGGCGGACCTGCGGGCTCGGCAGTCCCGGGTAGGCGCGCATGCCATCCTCAATCGGGTGGTTCAGCTCGACGAACCGTTTTTTCTCGGCGCTCATGCGGACGATGCTATGACTCCGGAGGGGCGCCGGCAAGCTGCACTATGATGGGTCGCATGAACCGAGCAGTAGAGAAGTTCACCGCGGAGACGCAGAGGGCACAGAGGATTCGCGGGGGCTTTCTTGTCTTTCTCGCTATCGTCACAGCGTCCTCCCTGGCGGCGCAGGTTTCCGAGCGGGCGGCGAAGCTGCACCGCGAGGCCTTCGTTTTCGACGGGCACGTGCACATGATGAACCGGCAGCTCTACCACGGCGGGGACTTCGGCCAGCGCCTGCCGGATGGCCAGGTGGATCTGCCGCGGATGATCGCGGGCGGCGTGGACGCGCTGCTGTTCACGGTGTACGTGACGGAGAAGTATTATCCGGCACGGTACGAGACCAAGCAGGTGTTGCGGCTGCTGGACCTGGCGCACGCTCAGATCGAGCACAACAAGGACCGCATTGAGATCGCGCTGAACGCGTCGGATATCGAGCGCATCAACCGGCAGGGCAAGGTAGCGGCGGTGCTCGACCTCGAGGGTGGATTCGATCTGGACGGGGACCTCGGCGTGCTGCGGATGCTGTACAAGCTGGGGCTGCGAGCGGCGCAGCTTCCGGCGCACAACTGGACAAACCATTTCGCCGACTCCTGCTGCGCACCGCCCAGGTGGGGCGGGCTTAACGAGCGCGGGCGCGCGGTGGTGCGGGAGATGAACCGGCTGGGCATTCTGATCAACGTCTCGCACGCCTCCGATGAAACGATCGAGCAGACGCTCGAGATCAGCACCGATCCGGTCGTGGCCACGCACCACGGTCTGCGCCACTTCAACAACATCCCGCGCACGATGTCCGACGGCCTACTCAAGAAGCTCGCCGCCAAAGGTGGCATCATCGGCTTCCACATCGGCAACGAGTTTCATAGCCGGAAGATGTTCGAGTGGCGGCGGGCCTACGAGAAGAAGAACTTCTGGGACACGAGCGATATCGGGCGCAAGGAGGGCGCGATGTCGATTGAGGAGGTCGACAGGATCGTTGCGCCGGAGTTTCCGTCAGTCGGAGTGCCCGCCCCTGACGAGGTTCTGTTCGCTGTGGACGATTGGCTGAACGTGGTGGATCGCGCGATTCAGCTCGCCGGCGAGGACCACGTCGCGCTCGGCAGCGACTTCGACGGCGGGCCGACTCCGCCGCGCGGCATGCGAGACATCAGCGATCTGCCGTTGCTCACCGAGGCGATGCTGAAGCGCGGCTGGTCCGAGCAGCGGATTCGCAAATTCCTCGGCGGGAATTTGCTGCGCGTCTTCCGGCAAGTGATGGAGGAATAGCCGGAGCACGCCTCCACAACCGCTCAACGGGCCCGCCCAGTGGGCGGGAAGCAGTGAGGTGAGCCTCGTCCTGAGAAAAGACGACGAAAGCGACAACCCGCGCCGCGTTCTGCACGGCGCCAGGCATGGATTCTGCTTGACCAGAAGGTTTACATTTTGTAAACTCACGAAGTGAGAGTGATCAGCAAACCGGCGATCCTTAAGTTTTCGGAAAAGCACCCTGATGCGCTAGTCCCCTTGATGAACTGGTACCGGATCACTCGCAAAGCGAACTGGAATTCTCTGACCGAAGTGCGCAAGGACTTCGGCCATGCCGACGTCGTGGGCCGGAGAACGGTGTTCAACATCCACGGCAATGACTACCGGCTGATCGCGCGTGTGAACTACGAGACGAAACGGGTATTTATCCTGCACATCCTCACCCACGCTGAGTACACGAAGGGAGAGTGGAGAAGATGAGCGTAACGCTCGAAATCAACGATGCGGTCTATCGGGAGCTGCTGGCGAAATCGCTCCCGCGGCCTATCCGCACCGACGGCGAACATCAGCGTCTTACAGCACTGCTGCTGGAGCTGGACGAACGCGACAACCGCACTCCCGAGGAGGACGCCTTGGCGGAAGTGCTCACCCTGCTCATCGAAGACTACGAAGAGAAGCACTACATCTTGCCGCGCGTTTCCCCGCACGAGTCGCTGAAAGCGCTGATGGAGGAGCGCGGCCTGAAGCACAAGGACATCTGGCCGGTACTCGGCAACAAGGGCGCCGCGACGGAAGTCCTGAACGGTCGCCGGTCCATCAGCAAGGCGCAGGCAAAGCGGCTGGCTGAGTTCTTCCACGTTCCTGTCGAGCTGTTCATCTAAGAACCAAGTCACGCTGTCAGGAGGCCGGGGCTCAACTGGAGGCTGGTCAGCTCGCGCCTTCCAGCGTTGCCCTTCATGGCGTTGACAGCACCTTCGGCCGCACCGTGTCCCTTCTGGATGACCGGGCTGCTGAAGCGCGGCTGGTCCGAGCAGCGGATTCGCAGATTCCTCGGCGGGAATCTGCTGCGCGTGTTCCGGCAAGTCACGGAGAGATAGCCAGGGCGCCCTGAGCGCAGTGGCGTATGATTGTCGGGTACCAGGAAATCGCGCATGGAACTTTCCAGACGACAATTACTAACGGCCGGACCGGCGAGTCTTGCCATCAGGCCCGAGCAGCCGACGTCGCCGCCGCGCCGGATCCGCCTGGCGGTGTCCACTTATTCCTACTGGCATTTCCGGCCTGAGAAGTACCCCATCGAGCAGGTCATCGAAGACGCCGCCCGCATCGGCTTCGATGGCGTCGAGATCCTGCACCGGCAGATGAGGGACGAATCGCCTGCTTACGTGAACGAACTGAAGCGGCTGGCGTTCCGCCACTCGCTGGACCTGGTGATGCTCTCGATCCACCAGGACTTCATCTCGCCCAGCGCCGAGGAGCGGCAAGAGGCCGTCCGCCATACCGAGCGCTGCATCGAACTGGCCGCCCGGCTGGGCATCCCGTGCATACGTATCAACTCCGGGCGCTGGGACACCATCAGCTCGTTCGACGAACTGATGAAGGTCCGCGGCATCGAGCCGCCGTTGCCCGGCTACAGCGATGAGGACGCCTTTGCCTGGTGCATCCAGTCGATTGAGGCCTGCCTGCCGGCTGCCGAGAAAGCAGGCGTCGTGCTGGCCCTGGAGAACCACTGGGGGTTAACCACCCAGACCGAGAACCTGCTGCGCATCTACCGCTCGATCCGCTCCCCGTGGTTGGGCATCAATCTCGATACGGGAAATTTCCCGGGCGATCCCTACCCTGAAATCGAGAAGCTGGCGTCCCATGCGGTGATCGTGCAGGCCAAGACCTACCACGGCGGGGGCGAATGGTACACACTGGATCTGGACTACAAGCGGATCGCCGCCATTCTGCGCGCGGCCGGCTTTTCGGGTTGGGTTTCACTCGAGATGGAGGGCAAGGAGCCGGCCCGAACCGCCGTGCCGAAGAGCTTCGCCATCCTCAAGGAAGCGTTCGGCTGAGGCGCGGACACATCTTGATCGGCAGGACGACTTTTTCCGGCGAACAAACCGCAAGGGCGCACGACGCAGAGAAGAGTTAACGGAGCGCCGAGATGGCTTGATCCTCGAGGATGGCCTTCACGTAGTCTGAAGCGGCAAGCGCGGTAATGCCGCGAACAGTAGTCTCAACAGGCACAGAACCGAGCGCGTCAGCCACCAAAGCTAGTCTCTCGCCGCCGTAGCGTTTGAGAGTCGCATCAATTTCCTTGAACGCCGGCTCACTCTCTGTGCGGATCCTGTCGATGAACTTGTGGCGGTCTGCCCGCGATGCCGGACCGCCGACGGGGGTCCGTAACAGCACGATGGCACGAACCTTCGCACGCGGCCCCAGCAGGCTCAGCCGCGCTCTGAATTGCCTGCTCAGCTTCTCGGTAGTTGGGTCGTTATTTACGCGTTCCATCGCGAAAGCGCTATTTCAGCCCAGGGCTTTCAAGGCTTCCACTGGCTGGATCAGCCCGTAACCCCAGCGGTTGTCGGGCCGCAATCTCTCTCCTGCCGGGTGCTTCGCTGTGTCCTTCAGCACCTTCATTATATCCGTCACCGGAGCGCGGGGCTTCGCGGACATCAGCAACGCTGCGACACCGGCCACGTGTGGTGTCGCCATCGACGTACCGTCCATGTAGGTGTACTCGAAAACTCCCTCAGGCCGCTTCTCGGGCGGGATCGACGAGTAGACTTGGACGCCTGGGGCGACAACATCTGGTTTGTGCACCAGCGGGCTCTGTTCGTCGCCTGGGAAGACTAAGCTGGCTCCGCTGCTGAAAAAGGCCACATCAACCTTGCTGCCCGCCAGTTTCTCCACCGCCCCCACGGAAAAAGCGTTATGGGCGTTTCCTGGAGAGCTTGTGTTCCCGTGGTTCTCGTTGCCTATCGCGACCACGGGCAGGATTCCGTACTGCTCGATGAGCACCTGGAAGACTTCGGCGAAGAGTGGCTCGTAGTACGTGAACCCCAAGGACATGCTGATGATGTCTGCGCCCTTTTCCACAGCCCACGAGATCCCTTCGACGAGCGTGCGCAGGGTGGCAGCGCCGATGAGAACGCCCGCCACGAGCAGGCTGGAGTCCGGGGCCACTCCGATCGAGACCCCGTCCGAGGTCTTGCCGCCGGCGATCGTGCCGCACACATGCGTCCCGTGCTGGTCGGCGTCGAACGTGGCGCTGGTCGTGATCCGCCGGCCGAGCGGATCGATCACGACAAAATCCTTGACGCGGCCTGTCAGCACAGGGTGGTCGCCGTGCACGCCGGTGTCAAGGACCGCGACGTTAAGGCCTTTGCCCCTTGCGGTCTCCCACAGCTTGGGGATTTCGAGGTGCTTCAGGCCCCATGTGAGCTTGTCCTCGGCCTCGCGCCGGAAGAGTTCCGCGTAGTCGACCTCCTTGGGCCTGATCAGGTGGATCTTCTGGTTCGGCATGATTGCGACAACGTCGGGCTGCGCGGCCAGAGCGGGCAGAGTTTTGCGGGTGACTTCCACCGTTGCCACGGGCAGCGTGTTTGCGCCAATCGCGGAAACTTCGAGGTGCGGCCTGCCGGGGAGCCGCTTGGCGCCTTCCGTCTGCTACGCCCTAAGGATCTTCGCCTGCACCGGCTGTTGGGCGGCTGCCAATTCCCTGACGTGTGCGAGCCGCTTCTTCAGTTCGCGAAGGCGGCCACGGACCGGCAATTGTTCAACCGCGGGAGCCCTGTAAATCACAATGGCATCCCGCTTTTCGTTTGGCGCACTCTCGGCAAAAAAGGGTTCAAAAGCTCTGGAGATCTTGCCCGTCATTTCCGCCTCGCTTTCGTGGGACTCCCCTTGGCTGCAATTCTACGCTTCCCAGGGCCTCGGCTGGCCTGTTCCAGCTTGTGGGCCCAATCATTCAAGGCTGCGATCGCAGCGCGACCCTCCTGTGCAAGTTGCGCATTCGGACCCGGCAGGCGTGCCAGCTTTCGCGCAAGCTGAGCGAACTCGGGCCATGTCTCAACGTTGTGAGGCAAGGGGCCCGAACGATTCGGAGAAAACAGTCAACTCTCACCCTCCCTCAGCGGTTTCGGGGGTGCAGGAGAACCCGCCCAGGCCGCTCGGAGGTAATCTCGCCGTTCACGATTACGGGCCGGCCATTTACGAAGACATGCTTGACGCCGACAGCGTACTGGTGGGGCAGTTCGAAAGTCGCGCGGTCGGCGATGGAGGCCGCGTCGAAGACGACGATGTCGGCCTTCATGCCGGGGCGGAGGAAACCGCGATCCTTGAGGCCCAAACGTGAAGCGGGCAGGGACGTCATCTTCCGGATGGCCTCTTCGAGTGACAGCACGCGGCGCTCGCGCACGTAGCGGCCGAGGACGCGGGCGAAGGTCCCATAACTGCGCGGGTGCGGCGCTCCCTCGCCGAAGGCGGGGATCTCACCGTCGGAGGCCACCATCGTGAACGGGAAGCGGAGGATACGCTCGACGTCGCGTTCATCGAGCGCGTGGTAGATGGCGGCGCATCCGCCGCGGGTCTGGAGATCGATGAGCGTTTCGGCGGCGCGCTCGACAGTGGGCGGCTCGCCGGCGATCTCGGCCAGGTTGCGGCCATTCAGCGAGGGCTCGAAGGGGCAATCCCCCATGACGATGTTCCTCGGGTCGCCGCCGCCGCGATCATTGAGAATCCTGTCGATCACCACGGCCTTGATCTTCGCCCTTTGGGCAGGGTCCTGGAGGCGGCGGGCCAGGGCCTCGAAGCCACCCTCGAGAGACCACTGGGGGAACAACGCGGTGGTGCCGGTGCTGCTGGCGGTGTAGGGGTACTGGTCGAGGGTCACGTCGATACCGCGCGCACGGGCCTCCTCGACCAAACGCAGCGTTTCGACGCTTTTGCCCCAGTTGCGGCGGCCGACGATCTTGTGGTGCGTGATCTGGACGGGCAGGCGAGCCTCTTCTCCGATGCGGATGGTCTCGCGCACGCTCGCCAGGATCTCGGCCGCCTCGTCGCGGATGTGAGAGATGTAAATTCCGCCGAGCCCGCCGGCGGCGCGGGCCAGTTCGATGACTTCCTCAGTGGGCGTGTAGCTGCCGGGCACATAGAACAGGCCGGTGGAGAGTCCGAAGGCGCCGTCGCGCATGGCTTGTTCGACGAGCGATTTCATTTTTCGGATCTCGGCCGGCGCAGCCTTCCGGTTTTCCAAAGCGAGCACGCTCTGGCGGACAGTACCCTGGCCGGCGAAGGTACCGTAGTTGACCGCGATGGGAGTACGGCTGAGCCGGTCCAGGAACGGGCGCAGCGGGAGCGGCGAGTCGCCGTCGTTGCCTTCGATCAGCGTGGTGACACCTTGCCGGACGTAGTTGGCCGTAGTAGGATCGCGGAAAATCCCGCGGCGGGCGTGGGTGTGGATGTCGATGAAGCCTGGCGCGACACCGAGCCCACGAACGTCGAGTTCGAGCCGGGCCTTGACGAAACGCAGGGATCCGACCGCGACGACGGAATCGCCCCGAACGGCTACGTCGGCCGTCACGGCCGGTTTGCCGCCGCCGTCGAAGACGTTGCCTCCGCGGAGGACAACGTCATAGGCGGGCTGTGCGGCTAGCGATCCGGCTGTCGCAAAAGCCGCCAGAACCGCCTGGATGCGCCGCATGCCGCCAGTTTTACATATCGGGGTGTGTAGGGTTGGCCGCGGGTGTGACGAAGCGGAACAGGACTCGGCCGGTCGAAGTACTACGCTGGGCGAGGCTCGTGCGCGGTCTGAAGCGGCGGAAACGGACGAGGAGTAATTCGCCTAACGGCCCGTCTTTGGCGGGGATGAGAGCATGGACAGGAAGAGGCCGAGGACAATCAGCCCGGTGATGGCGGCGGCGATCAACATCGGCTCGAACCTCATCTCTCACCCGGAGTGGAGCACGCCGGCTTCCAAACCCAACGTGAGCCTCGGGAGCGGTTCCACTCCTACTTCTTAAATGCATTCAGGGCTCAAAACGTTTCACCTTGGCGCAAAAAAAGTGCGGATCACCCACCGTGATATAACGGGGGTCTCCAACGAGGAGGCGACGATGGTCACCAGACGAGGTTTCTTGCCCTTGCTGGCGGCGGGCGCGCTGCCGAGGCCGGCCAGGGGGGTAGAGGCGCGGATCGGGCTGGAGCTTTACAGTCTGCGGAGCGAGATGAAGAAGGACGTGCCGGGCACGCTAGCGCTGGCGCGGCGGATGGGCTTCGAGGAAGTGGAGACGGGCGACTTCTATGGCAGGACGGCGGAGTCGTTCCGAAAGGAGCTTGAGCGGGCGGGTTTGCGCGCGACGGCGCTGATGTCGTCGTGGGCCGACCTCCACGAGCGGCTCGACCGCGTGGCCGGCGATGCCAGGACGCTCGGAGCGGGCTACGTCGCCTGTCCTGTGATCCCACACAAGAACAAGCAGTTCACCGCCGAGGACTGCCGGCTGGCGATCGCCCGGTTTAGCGCATGGGCCGGGGCGCTCGCAAAGAACGGGCTGACGTTCTGTTACCACCTGCACGGCATCGAGTTTCGTCCATCGTCTCAAGGGACGCTGGCGGACACGCTGATTCGTGAGACGGCGGCGGCGGGCGTCATGTTCGAGATGGACACCTTCTGGATCCAGCACGGCGGCGAGGACCCGGCGGGGTACCTACGGCGATATCCCGGCAGGTTTCCGCTGGCTCACCTGAAGGACCGGAGACCGGGCCTTGCTGCGGGAACCCATCCGGCGGACGTGATGGAAGAGGACAGCGTGGTCCTGGGGACGGGAACGATCGACTGGAAGGCGTTCTTCCGCGAGGCGCCGAAGGCGGGCGTCCGGCACTACTACATCGAGGAGGAGCACCCAAACGCGGTGGCGCAGATTCCGCAGAGCTTGCGGTTTCTGAAGGGGCTGGAAATCTGACGTGGGCGCAGCGCGTGTGGCACTGGCTTTCGGCAAGAACGGGCTGACGGTCGACCTGCCCGAGGGTTTCCGCTATCGCGTTTTGGAGGCGCGGTCAGCCCGGCCGCTGCCGGATGCCGCGGGCGAGTTGGCGCGGGGGCTGGACGAGCCCATCGGCTGTACGCCGCTCGAGCAACTCGCGCGGGGAAAGAAGACCGCTGCGATTTCGGTCTGTGACATAACGCGGCCCGCTCCGAACCGGCAGGTTTTGCCGCCTCTGCTTGCGCGGCTTGAAAAAGCCGGGATCCCCCGAGAGCGGGTGACCATTCTGATCGCCACGGGACTGCACCGCCCGGCCACCGACGCCGAAGTCCTCGAGATTGTCGGCTCCGAGACGGCGGCGACATGCCGGGTGCTGAACCACGATGCGCGCGTCCTGGCGCAACACCGGCGTCTCGGCGTCACTTCCTCCGGAACTCCGGTTTACATCGACGAGCGCTTTGTGGCGGCGGACCTCCACATCACGCTGGGCTTCATCGAGCCGCACCTGATGCTAGGCTTCTCGGGCGGGAGGAAGCTGATCGCGCCGGGTCTTGCGGCGCGGGAAACCATCGAAGTGCTCCATAGTCCAAAGTTCATGCGGGACCCGCGGGCGGTGGAGGGTTCGATCCACGACAACCCGCTGCATCGCGAGCTGCTGGAGATCGCGCGGATGGCGCGGCACGATTTCATCGTGGACGTGGCGCTGGCGCGCGACCGCCGGATCGCCGGTGTTTTCGCCGGCCATCCGGAGGAGGCGCACCGCCGCGGGGTCGAGTTCGTGAGGCAGACGATGCTCGAGACGCTTGATGAGCCGGTGGACGCGGCGATCACCACGGCCGCCGGTTACCCGCTCGATCTCACGTTCTACCAGTCGATCAAGGGAGTGACCGCCGCTTCGCACATCGTGAAGCCCGGGGGGAGGATCCTGCTTGCGGCCGCGTGCGAGGAGGGGGCGGGCGCGCCCGAGTTTCGGAGGATGCTGAAAGAGTTTCCGTCGGACTCCGAGTTCCTTGAGCGAATCAGCGATGCGCCGGTGGTCATCGACCAGTGGCAGCTTGAGAAGCTGGCGCTGGTAACGCGGAGAGCCGAGGTGCACTTCTATGTGCCGGGCTTGCCGCCAGAATTCCATGCGTCGCTGTGGGGGCGGGCACACGCGTCCATCGATGCGGCGATCGAAGCAGTGACGAGCGGTCTTCCGGCGGGCGCATCGATTGCGGTGATTCCGGAGGGACCATACGTTCTGGCCAGGGTCCGTGATTCCGGGAGGGTGGTGGCGGGATGAGAGTACGGATAGTCGCAGTGTTGCTTCTGGGGATGCCGGGCGCGGCTGAGCCGATCCGGCTGCACCCGAAGAATCCCCATTACTTTCTGTTCCGCGGCCGGCCGGTGGCGCTGGTGACTTCCGGCGAGCATTACGGGGCCGTGTTGAATGGCGACTTCGACTACCGCAAGTACCTCGACGCGCTCCAGGCCGACGGGATGAACTACACACGGATCTTCACCGGATCGTATGTTGAGAGGCCGGGTGCGTTTGGGATCCTGCGAAACAACCTCGCGCCGGCAGCGGGACGGCTGGCGGCACCGTGGGCGCGCAGCGACGCGGCCGGTTACGCAAACGGGGGGAACAAGTTCGACCTCGACCGCTGGAGCGCGGCATACTTTGACCGCCTTCGTAGCTTCGCCACCGAGGCGGACCGCGGCGGCATCGTCGTTGAAGTAACGCTGTTTTCCTCGCATTACGGCAACGACAACTGGGCGCTCAGCCCGCTGCACCCGTCGAACAACGTGAACGGCACGACCGCGATCGACCGGCGGAAGCTGCACACCCTGGACAACGGGAACATACTGGGGCGCCAGGAGCAAATGGTGCGGAAGATCGTGCGTGAGCTGAACGAGTTCGACAACGTGTTCTTCGAGATCCAGAACGAGCCCTGGGCGGATCTCACGGTGACAGTGGACACCGTGAATCCGTACTTACAGGAGCCGGCGCTGCTGAACTTTCCAAACTCGGTGGACTTGGCGAGCGAGGAATCGCTGGCGTGGCAGGAGCGCGTGGCGGGCTGGATTGTCGATGAGGAATCGCGGCTGCCGGGCCGCCATCTGATCGCGCAGAATTACTGCAACTTCCGCTATCCGGTGAGGGCCCGCGAGATTGCGCCGGGCGTCTCGATCGTGAACTTCCACTACGCTTACCCGGAGGCGGCGACGTTGAACTACGGGCTTGGCAAGCTGCTTGGCTACGACGAGTCGGGTTTTCTGGGCACGAGTGACGCGGCGTACCGCACACAAGGGTGGAACTTTCTGCTCGCGGGCGGGGGTCTGTATAACAGTCTCGACTACTCATTCACGGTGGGGCGCGAGGACGGCACGGACACGCTGCCGAACGGACCGGGGGGCGGGAGTCCGGCGTTGCGCCAGCAGCTCAAGGTGCTGAGCGACTTCCTTCATTCGTTTCGGTTGTTGGAGCTGAGGCCGGATCCCGACGTGGTGCGGCGCTCACCGGGTTGCTATGCGCGGGCTCTGTCCGCGGCGGGAGCGGAATACGCGGTCTATGTGACGGGCCGCGGGCGGTGCGAGTTTGACCTGGATCTTCCGGCGGGGCGGTACAGAGGCGAGTGGGTGAACACGACGAGCGGGGCGATCGATAGGAGGGAAGAGTTCACGCATCCGGGCGGCGAGCGGCGCTTCGCTGCGCCCGCCTTCGAAGAGGATGCCGCCCTCGCGTTGCGCCGGTTTGCCGTGCAATGAAGAAACCGGTGACAGGCTACGCAATCCGCGATTTCCGCGAGAGGTCGATCAACTCCCGGGCACTTTATAAGCGATGGCCAGGCTCGCTCGGGTCGTCGCGCCCGGAATCCCCCACCACGTGACGCAAAGAGGCAACCGGCAGCAAACGGTCTTCTTCGCGGACACGGACCGGCAAGTCTATCTTGATCTGCTGGCGAAGCACTCCATGAAGCATGACCTGCGGATCGAGGCCTTCTGCCTGATGCCGAACCATGTACACCTGGTCGTTGTGCCGGAATGCGAGGATTCGATGGCCAAAGGGCTCGGGCGCACCCACAACGACCATGCCCGGTGGCTTCATGTCCGGATGCAGCTGACAGGCCACCTCTGGCAGAACCGGTTCTTCTCTTGCCCGCTTGAGGAAGATCACTATTGGGAGGCCCTGCGCTACGTGGAACTGAATCCTGTACGAGGAGGATTGGCGCAGCACCCTTGGGATTGGGCATGGTCCAGCGCTCGGGCGCATCTGGCCGGGGCGGATCCGACCGGCCTGCTCGATCTGGCCGAGTGGAGTACGCAGTATAGCCCGGAGAGGTAGAAGGAGGCGCTCGAGCTGGGTCTGTGGGAGGCCGCGTTCGAGGAGCGCATCCGTGAAGCGAACAGGGCAGGCAGACCTTTGGGCGGCGAGGAATTCGTGGAGCGCCTTGAGCGGGATCTCGGCCGGCCGTTGCGGGACGGGAAGCCCGGACGGAGGCCGAAGGTGTATGTCCCCAGCGTGCAGATGAAATTGGGAATTGCGTAGCCTGTCACCGGTTTCTACACTGGGGGTGTGGCGATAGCGCGGGTGGATGCGGACATTGCCGCGCGGTGGGGAGGGCTGGCGCCGGAGGAACTGCTGCATGCCTACCGCATCATGCTGCTCTCGCGGCGGATCGACGACCGCGAGATCCTGCTGAAGCGGCAGAATCGCATCTATTTTCAGATCAACGGCTGCGGCCACGAGGCGGTCTCGGCGGCCGCCGGGGCGACACTGAGGCCCGGCCACGACTGGTTCTATCCCTACTATCGCGACCGGGCGCTGTGCCTGATGCTGGGGGTAACGGCCGAGGAGATGCTGCTCGGGTCGGTGGGATCGGCGCTCGACCCGGCGTCCGGAGGCCGGCAGATGCCCTCGCACTGGGGCTCGAAGCGTCTGAACATCGTGTCCCAGTCTTCGCCAACCGGCACACAGTTCCTCCAGGCGGCAGGCTGCGCGCAGGCCGGCCGCTATTTGCATCCGGACAGTGACGAAGTGACGCTCGTCACGACAGGTGATGGGGCTACCAGCGAAGGCGAGTTCTGGGAATCGCTGAACGCGGCCTGCCTGGAACGGCTGCCGGTGTTGTTTCTGGTGGAGGACAACAACTACGCGATTTCGGTGCCGGTGGAGAAGCAGACGGCCGGAGGGAGCATCTCGGCGCTGGTGAGAGGATACCCGCACCTGCTGGTTCAGGAGGTGGACGGCTGCGATTACATCGCATCGCACAAAGCGCTGAGCGAGGCGGTGGCGTGGTGCCGCTCGCGCAGCGGGCCGGGGCTGGTGCACGCCCATGTTATCCGGCCGTATTCCCACTCGCTCTCCGATGACGAGCGGCTCTACCGCACGGCCGAGGAGCGCGCGGCCGAGGCGGCGCGCGACCCGGTCAAGACATTTCCACAATGGCTGGTGGCGGAAGGGGTGGCCGATCCGCGAACACTGGAGCGGATCGACCGCGAGGTGGAGGCGGAGATCCAGGAGGCAACGGACAAGGCGCTGCGGGCGCCGAACCCATCCAGGGGGTCGGTGCTCGTTCACCTGTATTCCGATAAGGTGGACCCGACGTCGGCGGCATTCTCCACGCCGCCGCAGTTCGAGCGCGGCCCGCGCACGATGGTGGACGAGATCAACCTGACGCTGGCGGAGGAGATGCGGCGCGATCCGCGCATCGTCGTTTTCGGCGAGGACGTGGCCGACTGCGGCCGCGAACAGAACCTCGGCAAAGTGCCGGGGAAAGGCGGCGTGTTCAAGGCCACGGCCGGATTGCAGACAGAATTCGGCAGCCAGCGATGCTTCGACACGCCGCTGGCAGAAGCAGCCATTGTGGGCCGCGCCGTCGGGATGGCCACGCGCGGAATGAAGCCGGTGGCGGAGATCCAGTTCATGGACTACATCTGGCCGGCGATGATGCAGATCCGGGACGAACTGGCGACCATGCGGTGGCGGTCGAACAACAACTTCTCGTGCCCGGCGGTGATCCGCGTCACCGCCGGCGGCTACCTCACCGGCGGAGCGATCTATCACAGCCAGTGCGCGGAGGTGCTGTTCACGCACATTCCAGGCCTGCGGGTGGCGTTTCCATCCAACGCGCTCGACGCCTGCGGGCTGCTGCGGACGGCGCTGCGGGCGGACGATCCGGTGCTGTTTATCGAGCACAAGCGGTTGTACCGCGAGCCGTACAACCGCTCGGCGCATCCGGGCAAGGATTTCCTGATCCCGTTCGGGAAGGCGAGGACGGTGAAGGACGGCGGCAGCCTGACTGTGGTCACTTACGGCTTTCTTGTCCACAGGTCGCTCCAGGCGGCGCTCCAGGTAGAGAAGAAGCACCCCGAAGCAAGCATCGAGGTGATCGACCTGCGGACCCTGTCTCCGTATGACTGGGCGGGGATCCGCGCCTCTGTCGAGAAAACGAACCGAGTGCTGATCGCGCACGAGGACTGCCTGTCGTGGGGGTACGGGGCGGAATTGGCGGCGCGAATCGCGGACGAACTATTCGACCGGCTGGACGCGCCGGTGGGCCGCGTGGCCGCGCTCGACACGTGGATCGGTTACAACCCGGACCTGGAGGAGACGATCCTGCCGCAGATTGACGACGTGGCGCGGGAGATGGAGCGGCTGCTGGAGTACTGAAGCAGGAATCTCACCACCAAGACACAAAGGCACCAAGAAAACCCCACTCTGCTCTTGCCTTCCTTGGTGGCTCGCTGGTGAGACTCACTGCCGGGAGCCGAAGGAATTTCGCCACAAAGACACAAAGGCACAAAGAAACCCTTCAATTTACTCTTGCTTTCTTTGGTGTCTTGGTGTCTTGGTGGTGAGACTCACCGCCGGGAGCCGAAGGAATTTCACCGCAAAGACACAAAGGCACAAAGAAACCCTTCAATTTACTCTTGCTTTCTTTGGTGTCTTGGTGTCTTGGTGGTGAGACTCACCGCCGGGAGCCGAAGGAATTTCACCGCAAAGACACAAAGGCACGAAGAAACCCCTCAGTTTGCTCTTGCTTTTCTTGGTGTCTTGGTGTCTTTGTGGTGAGATTTATCTGCGGGGGCCGAAGTTGTCGATCAGGTATTGCAGGATTCCCGCGCGGTCCTGTTCGCTGACTTGAGCGCCCCAGCGAATCATCTTGTCCAGCTCGCGCTCCCATTGGGCCGGCGCCAGGCGCTGCTGTTCGATCACACCGGCGTCGTGGCAGACGAGGCAGGCACGTTTGAACGCGGCCGATGGCGGCGGCCAATGGCCGCGCTTGGGTTCTCCCGGCGGGACGACTTCGGAGGGCTTGAGATCGCGGGTGATCTCGACTCCCACTTGCTGGATCACGTTCCACAGGTAGCCGGACGGATTCCACTCCTGCACGAACGGCTGGGTGTCTCCCGAGGCGTCGCGCGCTCTCGCGATTATGGTGAAGTACCCCGCCGTCGCGGGCGTCCAGGACCACTCCCACAGGCGCCAGGCGAACGGCGCGCGTTCGGCGCCGAGCGCGGCTGGGCGCCATGAGCGACCGCCGTCCACGGAGAGCTCAACCGAGGTGAGCGGCGATTCGCCGGCCCAAGCCGCGCCGAGGATTCGAACGGGGCCAGTGCCGATGCGGGAGCCGTCAAGTGGCGAGGCGATCACCGACTTGACGCGCAACGCCGTGATCGGCCGCATCATCGCGGGGTCGACCGACGAACCGGGGACGACCGGGCGTCCCGGGTGCCGGTAGGCGGTCTTCATAAAGAAGCCGTCGTACTCGCGGTCGAGGACCTCGATGCGAGTCACCCATTTCACCCAGGAGTCCCCCGCCCAGCCGGGGACGATCACGCGGAGCGGGAAGCCATGGCTTTCGGGGAGCTGTGCGCCATTCATCTCGTAGGCAAGAAGAGTGGCCTCCTCGAGCGCCTTGGTGAGCGGAATGCTACGGCGGAACTCGGGCATCGCGCCGACGGGCACGTCGGCGCCGTCAAACAGGACCTCCGCGGCGCCATCCTTGAGCCCGGCCTTTCGCAGAACATCCGCCAGGCGAACTCCCGCCCAGTGGGCGTTGCCGGCGGCGCCGTAAGCCCACTGGATCCCGGGGATCCCCGGACGGTAGTGGGCGCGGCCGTTGCCCGCGCACTCGAGGACGCCGGCCAGCTCGTGGCGCGGCAGGCCACGCAGGTCCTCCATTCGAAGTGAGAGGTTCTGGCGGATTAATCCTGCAACCTGCAACCGATAGTCCGCCAGAGTTACGCGGGGCGTGTAGTGATGCGAGCGGACGAAGAACTTGTCGTTAGGAGTGATCCAGGAGCTGAAGGCGTCGAGCGGCATCTCGAGGTTTTCGGGACGCGTGCAACGCACGAGCATGCCGTGGACGGGCTTTTGGGCGCGCAGGACGGCGGGGGAGGCCGCGAGCGCGAGGAAGCGAAGGAGTTGTCTCCTGTTAAAGCTCATTTCATCTCTGGCGGCTGTCTGGCCAGCCGGAAGTTTAGCCTGACGAATGCGCTGTCGCGAACTTCTACCTCCTGCTGATCTTCGAGGTAACCCTCCTTGACCACGGCGAGGGTGTACCTGCCAACGGGCAGATCGAGGGTAGCCGGGGTCGCCTCGGGCCGTGAGCGCCCATCCACGATGATGGCCGCGCCCGGAGGATCGCTGAGGATCTGAACCTGTCCCGTCATCCGGGCGAGATAGAGGAAAATGTCGGGTTCTTTCGGCGCTTCGAAGATGCGGAGCGCGGCGCGGTGTCCGTCGAGAGTGGCGGCCGCGGTGTGGCGGCC
>CAYZJD010000017.1:0-5831 GCA_964478455.1 uncultured Solibacteraceae bacterium
CTCGGCAATCCCCTTGAGCGCTTTGTACGATGGCTGCTCCCGGCCCATCGCCTCCATCGTGTCGGCGAGCGACATGAGAACCCAGCCGTTGCCGCGGCCCCAGAAGTCTGGAGACCTGGTGTTCTGGTCCCAGTCCCACATGTGGTAGAACAGCCCCGTCTTCGGGTCCTGGAGCCGGCGGGCCTGTACCACAATCTGGTTCGCCGCGTCTTCGATGTAGTCTTTCCTGCCGAGCAGCATGCCCAATCGGGAGAGCAGCGGGCACGCCATGTACAGCGTGTCAACCCAAAGCTGATGATTGCCCAGCCAGTGCCCCAGGCCGCCGTCGGGAGCCCGTTCGGCGCCCGACCGGATGAAATCCGCGACTTGTTCAGCAAGCCGCAGATGTTCCGCCTTCTTGCGCGCCAGATGCAAATACAGGATAGCCGTTGCCGGGCTCCAATGCCCGCAGTAGCCGGGACCCCACCGGCTGGTCGGCGGGAGGTTCAACAGCTCCCTCACATCCTTGGTCAGATGAAAGCCGGCCCACTGTTCCACGTAATCGGCGTATCTCTGGTCCCCGGTCCGCTCGTGCATCTTCATGACGCCGATCATCTGAACACCCTCTCCCCAGTTGAAGACCCAGGTTTCGGGCGGCGTCCGTAGAAGCTTGTCCGCCACCGCTCGCCAGTTCTCCGGGTGAGCGGCCGCCGCCGGCACACCGCCGGAGAGCAGAGAGGTCAGCGCAGCGAGAATGATTGTCGGTTTCATGGTCTCCTTCCGGATGCAGCCAGTCCGGGTTCCATCGTGCCTGGGCAAGGATTGCCTCGGCGTGGCGCTTTCCGTCACGTATGGTTAGCAGTCGAACGGGGCATGTAACCTCGCCTCTGCCCCGCAGCCATCACCGCTGTGCCGCCCGGCGTGCCTTCAGGATTCTCAAGGCGTTGTCCCGGTACACCTTCTTCAGGACCCGGTCCGGCAGCCCGAAGCCGTGCATGCTCCAGTGATAGCCGAACTGCTCCTGCTCGTAGAAGTGCTCGTCCAGCGTTTCCAGGACACGGAAGGTGATGCGGTACATGGGCGTGTTGTAGCCCATGTCGGTTCCGTACACGAGGCGGTTTGCGTACTTCTCATAGAAGCGGGAGACAAACCGCGGTATGGTCGCGGTCTCGGCGTAGCGGGCGGAGATGTCCGCGTACAGATTCGGGTAACGGTCGAACAGGGCCCCCAGCCGGCTCAGGTCGTAGCACAGATTGGCGAAGTGACACGCGATGAAGGTGGTCTTGGGGTGCTTCTTCACCGTCTGCTCTAGACGATCGATCATCCCTGAATGCCCGACGATGTCCGGCTGGTTGTCGAGGCGCCATTCATAAGCGTTCATCAGCCCGTCATTGGTGTGGTCCATCGGCTGGTACATCCAGATGGGATCGGCCACGTGGATGTTCACCGGCATTCCCAGCTCGGCGCACTTGCTGAACAGCGGGTCCATGCGCGGGTCGTCAGGATGCAGACCGGCCACTTTGGTTGCCCTGAACGCCAGGCCCCTCCCTTTGTCGCTTATCTCGCCGACTCCTCGGGCCCCGAGGCGGTAACACCTTTCCAGTTCTTTGACGGCGGCGGGGCCGAAGCCGGGCTTGTCGTGATCCGTGTAGTCGAAACCGCACCACAGCTCAAAACGGTCCGGGTACTTGGAGTACCTCTGGTGGATTTCGTCGAACTTGACCCCAACCGCGCCAGTCAGAACGATCGTCTTCTCAACGCCCACCTCGTCCATGTTCTTTACCCACTCGGCGATTTGCTGCGGCGTGCCGGCGTATGGGTGGGAGTGCATGTCGATAACGGGGAACTTCGCCTTGGGGACTTGGGTCGCCGGAATCCGATAGAGCGATTTCGGCCGGTAGTCCTTCAGCAGAATCTTCTCGGGCGAGTCCTGGGCAGCGGCCGGCCAGACCAAGGCGAGGAAAACGACCGGCAAGAGCCGGCAGTGCTTGCGGGAATTGGGAGACACGTCTTTCTACTCCGATTTCTCACTATTACTTGTGGAGAGCGGTCGAAGCCGCAACCACATCCTCACGGAAGCGCCCTGGCGCGCTTCCCACAGCGTGATGAGCAACGTGCTCGCCAGAATCAGGACGCCGCCCGTTACGCCCGAGGCCCCCAGCTTCTCTCCCAGCCAGATGGCGGCAATCGGGACGCCGAAGAAGGTGATCAGGTAGTTGCACAGCGCCGTCTGAATCGCGTCCAGGTGCTTGAGCGCTTTCAGGAACAGCACGTTCGACAGATAGTTGTGGAAAAACGTCAGCAACGCGAGGCCGATCCAGGTGTTGCGGCTGAACGCGGGAACGCGGACGATGCTGCCGGGTTCCTGTATCAGCAGCAGCGGCGTCATCAGGAAGAACATTGCCACATAAGTGTAGAAGAGCATCTCGGAAGGCGAATACCGCTCAAGTACTTTCTTCCCATAGGAATTGAAGAAGGCGCTGCCGAGCGTCCCGGAGAAAACCAGCAGGTTGCCGGCCAGGTAACCGGCGGCAAGGTCGAAGTTCCTAAGATCCGCTGCTGAGCAGAGCGCGACACCGGCGATGGCCACGGCGAAGCTCAGCCACCGGACGCGGGTCATCCGCTCGCCGAGGATGATGAAAGACAGAACGGCGGTGGTCACCGGGAGCGTCAGCATGAGGATCGCGGCATTGCTGGCCGTGGACAGCCGCGTTCCCCACGTGATCAAAACCTGTCCCGGCAAGACGCCGGCCGCCGCCAGCACCAGGAACACCCATACGTCGCTCTTCCGCCGCTGGCCGGTGTGAGCCGGACGCTTCTGCTCCGCCCGGATGAGCGGGTAAAGCATGAGCGTCGCCAGGGTCATCGGCCCCCAGACGGTGAACAGCGGCCCGACCTCGTCCTGCACCAGCTTGACGCAGGTGAACTGCAAGGCCCACATGAAGTTGGCCAGGAAGAGCAGAAGCCAGGAGAGCGCCGGACTCACAGTTTCACCCGCTTCTCATACTTCTCCACCAGTTTGCGCACGTCGTAAGTGAAATCCACCCAGGCCTGCTCCCAATTCCGGGCGCTGGCCCTGTTGTACTTGTAGAAACCCTTCTGGTTCGAAATGCCAAGCGCGCCGCCGGCCACCACCTCCCGCATCAGCTTGGGCACCTCGGTGGTGTTGCACAACTCCGGCAGCAGACCCTCCATGACGGCCTGGTAGGCGGGAATGCCGGTGAGGTCCATCCAGCGGAACGGTCCGGCGATGGTCGCCCACCAGCCCATGTCGTTGCGGAAGGACCGGTCCACGTCGGCCAGGCTGGCCACGCCTTGCTCCACCAAATGGAAAGCCTCGCGGAGCATCGCATACATCATCCGGTTCGACAGGAAGCCGCGGATGTCTTCCTTGAGAACGGTCGGCTCTTTTCCGCAGGCTTCCCCTAATTTCCGGGCCAGGCGAATGGCGCGCGGCGAAGTCTGCTTGCCAGGGATGATCTCCAGGTACCGCATCACCTGGACCGGTTCGCCCCAGTGCATCCCGATGAAGCGCTCCGGATGGCGTCTCGATTGCTGCAAGATCGTGATGGGAATGCTGGATGTGTTGGAGGAGATGACCGCCGCTGGGCGCACGGCGGCTTCCAGTTCCTCATAAATCGTCCGCTTGAGCTCGAGGTCCTCCTTGACGCTCTCGACCACGAAGCCGCACGGGCTTAACTCCTCAAGCGTGGCCGCAAGCTGGTAGCGCTCCCGCCAATCGTGAATCGCGCGTGCCGAAACCAGCCCGCGCCTCCTCATTTCCTGAAGCACGCGTGCGATATGGCCGATGCTCGCCTTGGCGCGGCTCGCCGTCCGGTTGTAGGCGATCACCCGAAAGCCATGGGCCAGCAGACAAGAGGCGATTCCTTGGCCCATCAGGCCGAGGCCGACCAGTCCGACCGTCCCCGTGTGGCTCTTGCTTGCCTGGCTTACCACGGTGTCGTCCCCCGCAGGATCTTCACCATCACCTTGTACAACGCCTGCTGGTAGGCGAACAACGCCAGTTTCTCTTCTACTTCGAAGATGTACTTGAGGTCCATGGTCTTGTTGCCGTAGTAGAAGTCTCGGTCGATTTGGTGCACGAAGCTCTGGCGCCCGCCGGCAATGTGGCGGAAATCCTTGGGATAGGTGGATTTCTCCCAAATGCGGACGGTCTCGTCGTACAGAGATTCCTTTTCGTGGCGGAGGTCGTCGATAATCCGGCCGATGCGGTGATATCGCTCCATAGCGGCCCGGTCGTCGCCCTTCTGGTGGTCGCTTTGGGCGGCCACCAGGGCCTCGTTGATTTCGTTGAGACGCAGGATCAGGTCGGCGAAATGGAGCAGCGTCCTGGCACACAACAGGAGCACTTCGAGATTGAACTTGTTCTCCGCCGCTCCGGCCAGGCTGCGGGTGAGGATTTCCACGGCCTCCCGGTAACGTGGCCGTCTTTGCTTGGCCTGTTCAACCAGCGTGCGATGCTTCTCCGGCCATGTGGAGCCGGCTCGGAATTCTGTGTCCGGCAGCGGGGGTAGATCGAGCGCCTCGAACTCCTCGGTCCAGGCGCTCTCCCTGCGCACGAAGCCTTTTTCCGAAAGGATGTCGTACACCTTCGACATGCCGCCTTCATCGGCGCCATAAAACAGCGTGAAGAACTTGTCCCAGAACTCGGGCGTGGCGGGCTTGCGCGCCGACCAGGAATACTCGGCCGAGGCGAGGAATCCCATCCAGTACGTTTCCGGATGGACTCCGGCGTCCTCCCACGCCGTGTTCAGAACTCCCCTCACGCCCAGCGCAGCGCCGCTCGCAATGAAGTTGGCGTTGTTGTAGACGCGCAAGCGTTGATCCGGGAAGATCGGGGTCATCGTCTGGGAAGAAGTCGCAATCCAGACGGGGTAGCCAAGCTTCAGAATCTTCTTGTCTTGCTCCGGGAACATGCCGCCGTCGTAGTCCCAGCGCATGTAGATCAGGTTGTCAGGCATGCCGGCCAGGTCGGCTTCGCTGAAGTGGCGCAGGAACATGTCGTCCCAGACGATGGCCGTCAGCCCGTGTTTCTTCAGATAGCCGCAGATGAACTCAAGCCAAAGCCGGTAGCTCTCCACCGCTGCCTTCTGACCCCACTTCTGGCGGCACTCAACGCCCATGCCGAGCTCCCGGGCCTCATCCCCGCCGATGTGAAAGTACTTGACCGGCTGAACCGCCTCGATCATCTCGTCAAGCATGTCCCGGATCAGCTCGAACGTGCCCTTCTTCAGCGGGCAGAGCTGCCAGTTGCTCATGGGTACTTCCCGCAGGCGTGCGAATTCGGGATGCTTGGCGATGAAGCTCACGTGGCCCAGAGTCTGCACCAGAGGGACGATTTCGATGTGGTATCGCCTGGCCGTCTGAACCAGTTGCCGGACGTGTTCGCGGGTCAGCGCTCCGGGCGCGGCAAGCACTGGGCGCCTGGTGTAGCCGAATTTGTCCTCAAACTCAAAGACGACCGTGTTGATCTTGTAATGAGCCAACTGCCGGAAAAGATGCTCGTAATACCACGGACGGTCCAGATGGTACCAGAGATCGACGTGAATGGCGCGGAACTCCATGTCCGGCCAGTCGGTGATCTCGACGCCCCGGGCCCGTCCCCGGCCCTGGTCGAGTAACTGGAGGAACGTCTGCACGCCATAGAGCAGGCCCGCCGGATGCGCCGCCTCGATCCGGGCCTGGTCTGGCGCAACCCGAAGAACGTAGGCTTCACTCACCGGCGCCCCGCGCGGCACGCGCCCGAGCGCCGATTCCGGAACGAGGCTCAGGCTGATTACGCCCGCATTCTGTTTCGTCTCGGCTTTCTTCAAGTCGATCTGCGCAATCCG
>CAYZJD010000017.1:5931-8367 GCA_964478455.1 uncultured Solibacteraceae bacterium
ACAGCACGCCGTACTTGTTGTAGACATCCCGCAAGTAAGCGCCCCGCTTCAGCTCCGCGCGGCTGTGGTTCTCGCGCGTGGCCTTGTCCGTCGCCAGCCGGACGGCGTCCGCGACAACTCCCGCCGGAATGACGACCACACCATCGTAGTCGGCGAACACAAGGTCACGAGGCGCAACCAGGACGCCGCCGCATTCCACCGGCAGGCTGTAATCCACTACAAGCCCGCGGCCTCTGGAGTCCACCGGTTTGATTCCGGCGGCGAATACCGGAAAACCTTGGGCCTCGATCTTCTTGACATCACGCACCAGGCCGTCGATCACAGCCCCGCGTGCGCCCCGGGCCACGGCCGCGGTTGAGAGCAGCTCGCCCCAGGGAGCGTTTCTCCGTGATCCGCCGGTTGACACAACCACCACTTCCCCGGGCAGGATACTGTCCACTGCCTCGATCTCCTTCGCATAGGGATCAGCCGGTTCGTAATGCACGTCCATGCAGGAAATGGTGCGCGCCCAGCCGGCAAAGCAGCAGTTGGACGTCACCGGCCGCAGCGTCTCCCTCATCACGTGGTCGCGGTATCCCAGCTCATCGAGCGCGTCCGCCACCACGGCGGTGTAAAGTCTCTGCTCAATACGGCCAAAAAGCTCAAGATCATCCGCACTGACAACGGCTGCTTCGTCCACTTGGGGACTCCTCTCTTCGGTGTAACTCCAACGCACCCCAAAGCTTGACGGGTGACATTTCAAACTCCTTCATTCTCACGGCTGGTCCTCAGGAGGTCAACCGCCGCACCCGCTTCCCGCCTGGCGGTGTTCAGACAATTGAACGAAACACGTCCCTGCGCAGCCGGCAGAATCATCCGGGTCTGAACGGTGGTGGTTTGTACACACTCCACCCCCGCAGGCGAGCCCCGAGCCGTCGGCATCTGAGCCGATCAGACGCTCATGACGACGGTCTTCACTTCGGTGTACTGCTGGAGGCCGTACTCGCCGAGTTCGCGGCCCATGCCGGACTGCTTGAAGCCGCCGAAGGGCGCGGCCGGGTCGAAGACGTTGTAGCAGTTGATCCAGACGGTTCCGGCGCGCAGTCCGTTGGCGACTGCGACAGCTTTTCGCGCGTCGCGGGTCCAGACGGCGGCGGCCAGACCGTACATGGTGGCGTTGGCTCGCTCGACGACCTCCTCGACGGTGGAGAACTTCAGCACGCTCATGACCGGGCCGAAGATCTCCTCGCGAGCGATCTTCATTTCGTCGCGCACCTCGGCGAATACCGTCGGCTCGATGAAGAAACCGCGGTCGCCGATTCGTTTGCCGCCGCACAGCATGCGTGCGCCCTCACGCGCCCCGGATTCGACGTAGCCCATGACCTTGTCGAACTGGGCCTGGTCGATCTGGGGACCCTGCTCGGTGCTGGGATCGAACGGGTCGCCGACGGTGCGACGCCGGGCCCGATCGACGCTCCTCTCGACGAACTCGTCATGGCAACTGGCCTCCACAAAGAGCCGCGAGCCGGCGCAGCAGACCTGGCCCTGGTTGAAGAACAGCGCCAGATGAGCCGCCTCGACGGTCTGGTCCAGGTCGCTGTCTGCGAAGACAATGTTCGGGCTCTTGCCGCCAAGCTCGAGCGTCACGCGCTTCAGGTTCGTCTGCGCGGCGGCCTCCATAATGAGGTGTCCCACCTCGGTCGAGCCAGTGAAGGCGACCTTGTCCACGTCCATGTGCCGCGCGATGGCGGCGCCCGCCGTGGGTCCGAAGCCCGGAAGGATGTTGACGACGCCGGGCGGGAAACCGGCCTCGAGGATAAGCTCGCCAACCCGCAGCGCCGTGAGCGGCGTCTGCTCGGCGGGTTTTAAGACGACCGTGTTGCCGGCGGCGACGGCGGGAGCGATCTTCCAGGCCTGCATCAGGAGCGGGAAATTCCAGGGGATGATCTGGCCCACGACGCCCACCGGCTCGAGCCGGGTGTAGCAGAAGTACGGGCCGGCGATGGGGATCGTGCGGCCCTGGATCTTGTCGGCCCAGCCTGCGTAGTAGCGGTAGGTGGCAATGGTCAGGGGCAGGTCAATGGTGCGCGAGTCGCGCAGGGGCTTTCCGTTATCGAGCGTTTCCAGGCGCGCCAGTTCCTCGGCGTTGGCCTCGATGAGGTCGGCGAGCTTGTAAAGCAGCCTCCCGCGCTCCGCGGCCGGCATCTTCGGCCACGGGCCTGAGCTGAACGCGGCGCGGGCGGCTTTGACGGCTTTGTCCACGTCCGGCGCATCCGCCTCCGCAACGCGGCAGATCGGTTCGCCGGTGGCTGGGTTGATCGTCTCGAAGGTCTTTCCGGACTCGCTATCGAGCCATTGATTCCCGATCAGGAGCTTGGTGGCCCGGACCTGGACAGCGCGGTCCGGTGCAGCGGTAGTGCTGGCCATATATGTTCTCCTCTCGCTGTGGGGGATTCC
>CAYZJD010000017.1:8467-23981 GCA_964478455.1 uncultured Solibacteraceae bacterium
ATGCCTGAAGAAAAGCTGACTGTGATCGACCACCGTACCGGCAAGTCGTACGACCTGCCATTGTTCCGGGGAACCCTCCGGGCGATGGATCTCCGGCAAATCAAGACCGGCCCCGACGACTTTGGCCTGATGAGCTACGACCCGGCCTTCATGAACACGGCCTCTTGCCAGAGCTCGATTACTTACATCGACGGGGACAAGGGGATCCTGCGGTACCGTGGCTACCCGATCGAAGTCCTTGCGGAGAAGTGCTCGTTCCTCGAAGTGGCGTACCTGCTGCTGAACGGCGACCTGCCTACCGCGAGCCAGCTCACGGACTGGACCAACCAGATCACCCACCACACGATGATCCACGAGAACATCAAGAAGTTCATTGACGGATTCCACCATGATGCGCACCCGATGGGGATGCTGGTGAGCACGACGGCGGCGCTGTCCACGTTCTATCCAGAGTCCAAGAACATCCACGACAAGGAATCCCGGAAGCAGCAGATCGTGCGTCTGATCGCCAAGATGCCCACGGTGGTGGCGCATTGCTACAGGCATGACATGGGTCTGCCCTACGTCTATCCGGACAATGCGCTCGGTTACATCGAGAACTTCATGAGCATGTTGTGGAAGATGGCCGAGCCGAGGTACGAGCCCAATCCGGTGATCGCGCGGGCGCTGGACATCCTCTTCATCCTGCACGCCGACCACGAGCAGAATTGCAGCGCCAACGCGATGCGCGCAGTGGGCAGTTCTTTCGCCGATCCGTTTGTGACCACGGCGGCGGCAGTCGCGGCGCTGTACGGCCCGCTGCACGGCGGAGCCAACGAAGCGGTGCTGAAGATGCTCGACGAGATCGGATCGAAGGACAACATTCCGAAGTTCATCGAGCAGGTGAAGGCCGGGCATGGACGGCTGATGGGCTTCGGCCACCGCATCTACAAGAACTACGATCCGCGGGCGAAGATCATCAAGGAAACCGCCGAGAAGGTCTTCGAGGTCACCGGGCGGAACCCGAAGCTCGACATCGCACTGGAGCTCGAGCGGATCGCGCTTGAAGATGAGTACTTCATCAAGCGGAAGCTCTATCCGAACGTGGACTTCTACTCGGGGATCATCTACCAGGCGATGGGCTTCTCGCCGGAAATGTTCACGGTGTTGTTCGCCATTCCGCGGACGGCCGGCTGGCTGGCGCAGTGGCAGGAGCTGCTTGATGATCCCGAGCAGAAGATCGCGCGGCCGCGGCAGGTCTTCACGGGCCACTGGCTGCGGGAGTTTGTGCCCATCGAGGCTCGCGGTTAGAGACGGATGCGCTGGCTCAATCGTGCAAAGCAGGATCTGAGCGCCGGCCGCTGATCGCTGAACGCTCGCGTCCTAGCCGCCGATGACTTCCGGCAGGTGCGTCGCCTCTTCTTCAATCACCATCGGCTTGGACGCGGCGCCGTATTCGAAACCTCTGTCAAAGGCGCGGAGGTTGAGGTCGCGCACGGCCGGCGGGACCGAGTCCTCGATGGCGCGGCGGATGGCGTCGGGCTCGAGCAGCCGGGTGATGGCAGCGAAGAATCCCACCATCACGACGTTCAGCACCAGCCGGCGTCCGAGTTCCTCGGCCAGCCGCGTAGCCGGCACGCCGTGGACGCGAATGTGGCGAGGCAGGTGATTCACCCGCACCAGGTCCTGTTCGACCAGCAGCAAGCCGCCATCTTTCAGCTCGGGAATGAATTTCGTGTACGCCTCCTGGGACATCGCCACCAGCACGTCCGGCTGCGTGACGTACGGATAGAGGATCGGCAAGTCGGAGATGACCAACTGGGCCGAGCACGCGCCGCCGCGTGACTCGGGGCCGAAGCTCTGAGTCATGGTGGCATGGCCGCCCTGAAAAATGGAGGCCGCCTTGCCGAGGATCATGGCGGACAGGATCACGCCCTGCCCGCCGAAGCCCGCGATTCGGATTTCCGTCAGTCGCATGCGCAAACCGGCGCCTCCACGTACTTGTCGCCGAGCTGTTCGCTCAGGCGGTGTCTCATGAGTTCGGCGTAATCCGGCCGCTCCCGGTCCACGAACTTGCCGACGATGATGTCCCCACGCTTCTCGAGGCCGGTTTCGGAAGTGGGCGCACCGTGGCGGGTCTTACTCTTCTCTTTGTAGTACTTCATCGTGTCCAGACCGTCACCGAGCTTGTTGCGCCGCTCGTACAGCGTGGGGCACGGAGAAAGGATCTCGATGAAGCAGAAGCCTTTCTTGTTGAGGATGTCAGTCATGGAGCGCGTGAGCTGGCGCACGTGAAAGGTGGTCCAGCGCGCCACGTAGACGGCGCCGGCTGCGTCCATCAGTTGCGGCAGGTTGAAGGTGGGCTCGAAAGCGCCGTAGGGCGAAGTCGTGGTGACGGCCGTTGCCGGTGTGGTCGGCCCCATCTGGCCGCCGGTCATGGCGTAAACGAAGTTGTTCACGCAGATGACCTTCAGGTCGATGTTGCGCCGGGCGGCGTGGATGATGTGGTTTCCGCCGATGGCGAACAGGTCGCCGTCGCCGGAGTAGACGACCACGGTGAGCGCCGGGTTGGCGAGCTTGAGGCCGGTGGCGAACGGAATGGCGCGGCCATGGGTGGTGTGGAACGAGTCAAGCTCGACGTAGCCGGCTACGCGGCCCGAGCAGCCGATGCCGGAGACGACGGCGACGTTGTCAAGACGCGCTTTCGATTCGAGCAGCGCCCGCGCGAAACAATTGACGCTGGTGCCGATGCCGCACCCAGGGCACCAGATGTGCGGGATGCGATCCATCCGCAGGAACGGCTCGACCGGGTTGACCACCGGAGCTTCCAGTACTTCCATCATCGCGCTGCCTCCAGAATGACGTCGAGAATCCGCTCGGGGCGATGGACGGTGCCGCCGGCGTGGGGGACGCAGTACGTGCGAGCGCGCCCGCCTGCGGCGCGCTCGACTTCGCGCACCATCTGGCCCATGTTCAGCTCGGGGACGACGAAAGCTCTGGTGCGGGAGGCCAGCCGCCGGATGAGCGAATCGGGAAACGGCCAGACGGTGATGAGGCGCACTTTGCCAACTTTGAGGCCGCGCTGGCGGGCCAGATCGATGGCGCGCTGCGCGACACGGGATGTGATGCCGTAGCTGAGCACGATGACGTCGGCGTCCTCGATGCTCTCCTCTTCATAGCACGCAAGTTCCTCGGAGGCGAGGCGGATCTTCGCTTGCAACCGCGCAACCAGCCTGTCTTGCGCCTCGGCGTTCATGACCGGGTAGCCGCGCTCGTCGTGGGTCAGTCCCGTAATGTGAAACCGGTAGCCGTCGCCGGCGCGGACCATGTCCGGAACGAGATCCTCGGCCGGCTCGAAGGGTTTGTACTGGCCGGGCGGCTTGGCCGTGAAGCGACGCGGGTAAACTTCAATTTGCTCGGGCGCAGGGATGACGACCTTCTCGGTCATGTGGCCGACCACTTCATCCATCATGAACATCACCGGCGTGCGGAAGCGCTCGGCAAGGTTGAAGGCGCGAATGGTGAGATCGAAGCACTCCTGCGGGGAGTTGGGGCAAAGGGCGATGATCTCGTAATCGCCGTGGGAGCCCCAGCGGGCCTGCATCATGTCGCCCTGGGCCGGGAGAGTGGGCAGGCCAGTAGACGGGCCGCCGCGCTGGACATCGACGAAGACGCAGGGCGTCTCGGTCATGACGGCCAGGCCGATGTGCTCCATCATCAGGGAGAAGCCCGGGCCGGAAGTCACGGTGAAAGCCTTGGCCCCTCCCCAGACGGCCCCGAGGATAGCGATGGAGGCGGCCAGTTCGTCTTCCATCTGAATGAAAGTGCCGCCGATGGAGGGGATGCGAGCGGCAAACCGCTCGACGACCTCTGTGGAGGGCGTGATGGGATACCCAGCGGCAAATCGCGCACCCGCTGCGAGCGCACCCTCGCAACAGGCTTGATCGCCGTCCAGGAAATGGATGCCAGTAAGGACACCTTGGGGCTCAGCTCGCACTGGCGGCCTCCCCCGGCTTGACAGCAGCCGCTTTCCAGCCGTAAATGGCAAAATCGGGACAGTACATCCCGCACAGATCGCAACCGCTGCATTTGTCGGGGAGGACGACGTGTGGGGGGTGGTAACCCTTGGCATTAAAAGCCGAAGAGAGCTCAAGCACTTTGGTGGGGCAAAACTCGACGCAATATCCGCAGCCTTTGCAGCGATCTATGATGATGTGAACAAAGCCCTTCGGCGCCATGAGATGACCGGATTCTCCCCTCCACGTATCATAGAGCAACTCAGTTGCCAGAAGCTCGTGGCTGGGCGACTGGGAGCGGGGGTGCGCCTTGAACGAACACGCGCAAGCCCGACAACGTATCACCGGTGTTATGCCGCCCGTGATTGAGTTGCAGGATCTGGAGGTGCGGTTCGGCAAGCGAACCGTTCTAAAGAGCCTCCATGGGGCGTTTTCCGGGCGAGCACTGGGCTTGTTGGGGCCGAACGGGGCGGGGAAGTCCACGCTGATCAACACGTTGCTGGGATTTGTGCCGCCCGCGCGCGGCACGGCGCGGATCCTCGGGCTGGACATTCGCAGGCAGGCCAGGTCCATCAAATCGCTCGTGGGCTACATGCCGGAGAACGACTCGTTCATCGGGGGGATGACCGGCGTGCGGTTTGTGCGGCTGATGGCGGAACTGGCCGGGCTGCCGCCGGAGGCGGCCACGGAAAGGGCGCACGAGGCGTTTTTCTACGTGGGGCTCGGGGAGGCGCGCTACCGCACGCTCGGCACGTACTCGCTTGGGATGAAGCAGATGGCGAAGCTGGCGCAGGCGATCGCGCACGGTCCAAAGTTGCTGTTCCTCGACGAGCCGACCAACGGGCTGGACCCGCCGGCGCGGCGGCGGATGATCCAGCTCATTCAGGAGATTCGCGATCACGGTGAACTGCATCTGGTTCTCTCCTCGCACCTGCTGCGAGACGTGGAGGAGTGCTGCGACCAGGTGCTCATCCTGAAAGACGGAAGGATCGCGGCGTTTTGCGATCTCGAGAAGGAGCGGCAGGCCAACCGCGATCTGCTCGAAATCGAGACGCGGGGCGCGGATGCCCGGTTCGTGCAGGAACTGGAGACGCGGGGCTTCGCTGTAGCCGGTTCAGGAAATGGCAAGATGCGCGTCACCCTCACCGGCGGCGCGGGCCCGCGACAGATCTACGAACTGGCGGCGGCGCGCGGCGTGCAGATCCGGAGGTTGAGCGCGAAGCGAGACTCGCTCGAAGAGATTTTCCTGCGGGCGATGGAGAACGGGGGATAACCGCGGAGACGCGGAGGACCCAGAGAAGAACATGGCCGTCTACAGGAAGAACTACCGGCGGTACGAAGGACGGCTGACGCCGGCGTGGTCGCGCTTCCTTGTGCTGTCGCGGTTCGCCTTCGAGGACTTGCGGCGTTCGCGCTTCCTGACGTTGTTCTTCTTCGCGAGCTTCTTCTGGCCTCTCGTAAGCACGTTCCTCATCTGGCTGACTCACAACCTGGGCTCGCTGAAGGTACTGGGGCTTGAGCCGCCGAAGCTCCTCGCGATCGATGCGAAGTTCTTCTTGTTCTACCTGGGATTCCAGAGCATGCTGGCGTTCTTCTTGAACGCATTCGCCGGGCCCGGCTTGGTGGCCCCGGATGTAGCTAATAACGCCCTGCCGCTGTATCTTTCGCGGCCGTTTTCCCGCGCGGAGTACGTGCTGGGCAAGCTCGCGGTGCTTTGTGGGCTGTACTCGGTGATGACGTGGATACCGGGGCTGGCGCTGTTCGGGCTGCAATCTTACCTGGCGGGAGGGAACTGGGCGCCGCAAAACCTGCGGATCGCGGGAGCGCTGTTTGCAGGCTCATGGATCTGGATCCTGGTGCTGGCGCTCGAATCGCTGGCCATTTCGGCGTGGGTGAAATGGAAGCCGCTAGCCGGCGCGCTGCTGTTCGGGGTTTTCTTCATCGGCATGGCGTTCGGCGCGGCGGTGAACGAACTGCTCGAAACGAAGTGGGGACACCTGATGAACCAGAGCCACCTGATGGGCTCCGTCTGGGTGGCGCTGTTCGAGGAGCCGGTGAAACGCGGGGCCGGGGCGGTGTTCTTCCGGGTGGCGCGCGGGGAAGAGATCCCCATCTGGTGTAGCTGGGCGGCGTTGGCGGCTTTCTGCCTGTTCTGCCTCTGGCTGCTGGGGCGGAAGATCCGGGCGGTGGAGGTGGTCAAGTGACCGGCGAGATCACCTTCGACAACGTCTCGCGGTTCTACGGCGAGGTGCTCGGCGTCAACCGTGTGAGCCTGTCGATTCCTCCCGGCGTGACGAGCCTGGTGGGACCGAACGGCTCGGGCAAGACGACGCTGATGAACCTGATGACGGGGCTGATCCGGCCGACGCGCGGCGAGCTGCGGGTACTCGGCCTGCGGACGGACGAGCCGGAAACATTATTCCGCCAGGTGGGCTACTGCACTCAGTTCGACGCGTTCCCGAAGGGCTTGACCGGCCACGAGTTCCTGTGCGGCTTCCTGCGGGTGCACGGCAAAGGGCGCGGCGAGGCGGATCGGCTGGCGAGGGAGGCGCTCGAACGGGTGGGGATGAGCGAGGCGGCGCACCGCCGGATCGGCGCTTACAGCAAGGGCATGCGGCAGCGGATCAAGCTGGCGCACGCTATTTGTCATCGTCCCACCGTGCTGGTGCTCGACGAGCCGCTGAACGGGCTCGACCCGATGGCGCGGGCCGAGACGATCGCGCTGTTTCGGGAGTGGGGCGAGCAGGGACTCCACGTGATCGTGTCGAGCCACATTCTGCACGAAGTGGACCGGATTTCGGACCGTGTCATTCTGCTGAGCCACGGTTACGTGGTGGCCGAAGGGCAGATCCAGAGCGTGCGGAGCGAAGTGACGGAGCAGCCCATCCAGGTGCTGGTGCGGTGCGACCGGCCCGGGGCGCTGGCATCGCGCCTTTTCGAGCAGGATCACGTGGTGGAGGCGAAGATCGGCCAGGACGGGCGCAGTCTGCTGGTGCGGACCCGCGACGCCGACAGGCTGTACCTGGCGCTGAATCGCGTGGTGGTGGAGGTGGGGCTCGACATCGAGTCCGTGCGGCCGGCCGACGAGGACGTGGGCTCCGTGTATCAGTACCTGATCGGCGCTGAGGGAGGGACGGCATGAGCGGTCTGAGTCGGTTGCCATGGCGGCTGTGGGCCGGACAGATCGGAGCGATTCTGCGCCTCGAGTGGCGAAAGAACTTCTTCGGGCGGCGGGCCGTCTGGCTGTACCTGCTGGCGCTGGCGCCCGTTGTCCTGACAGGCGCGCATTCGCTGGTGGCGGGGCAGAGGGGCCGCTCGGGCCACGCTTTGGGCGAAGATCTGCGTGTCTACGCGGGGATTTTTCACTTGGCCTACCTGCGGATGGGGCTGTTTTTCGGCTGCGTGGTGATCTTCGCGAACCAGTTCCGGGGGGAGATGCTGGAGCGCACGCTGCATTACTACCTCCTGGCGCCGCTGCGGCGGGAAGTGCTGGTGGCGGGGAAGTACCTGGCGGGGCTGGCGGCGTCGGTGATCTTCTTCGGCGGAAGCGCGGCGCTGTCGTTCCTGCTGGCGCCGGCGCATTTCGGTCTGGAGTGGCGCGAATTCCTGCTGCGGCAGGACGGCCTGGAGCAGCTCGGGCGGTACGCGCTGGTGGCCGTGCTGGCGTGCGCGGGCTACGGCGCCGTGTTTCTCCTCGCCGGGATGCTGCTGCGGAATCCGATGATTCCGGCCGCGATGGTGATGGTATGGGAGGGGATCAACCCGTTCCTGCCGGCGCTCTTGAGGAAAGTGAGCATCATTTTCTACCTGAAGTCGCTGTGCCCGGTGCAGGTACGGCCGGGCGGGTGGCTCTCGCTGTTCGCGACCAGCGTCGAACCGCCGCCCGGATGGCTCGCAGTGGCGGGTTTGATGGCGGTGACGGCGGCCCTGCTGTGGCTGGCCGGACTGCGTGCCCGCAAGCTGGAAATCACATACTCCTGAAAAGGGGTCAGCCTGATCTGCCCCATTTTTTCCGCGCGGAGCGGGGGAGACCCGGGCCCCGTGCGGTTGGGCGCAGCGGACACGCCGGCTCGAGAAACCAACTGGGCGAGGCGGCCGAACGGGGGGCGAAAAAAGGGGGCACATCAGGCTGACCCCTTTTGGAGATAATCGAGCTATGCGGGGAAATGAGAAGATCATCGGGCTGTTGAACGAGGTGTTGAAGGCGGAGCTGACGGCGATCAACCAGTACTTCCTCCACGCCGAGATGTGCGAGAACTGGGGCTACAAGAAGCTGGGCGACTACGCGAAGAAGGAAGCCATCGACGAGATGAAGCATGCCGAGGTGCTGATGGAACGGATCCTGTTCCTGGAGGGCATGCCGAACATGTCGGAGTTGTTCCCGCTGCGCATCGGCCAGAACGTCAAGGAGCAGCTCGAAAACGATCTGGCGCTGGAGCTGGAGGCGGTGCCGCGGCTGAACCGGGCCATCGCGGCCTCGGTGGAAGCGGGGGACAACGGCTCGCGCGAGCTGTTCGAGAAGATCCTCACCGACGAGGAGCACCACGTGGACTGGCTCGAGGCGCAGCTCGACATCATCAAGGAGATCGGCCTCGACAACTACCTCGCGCAGCAGATCCACGGTGAGAAGTAAGCTTGCGGACAAGCTGAAGCTTGTCCTGCTTCTGGCCGCGCTGGCGGCGCCCGCGGTAGCGCAGCGCAACCTTGCTGGCGCCGGCGAGACGCGCCTGGCGCTGGAACGCCTGACGGTGCTGGGCAGCGTGCTGATGGTGGCCGCCCATCCCGACGACGAGAACACGGCGCTGCTGGCGTATTTCGCGCGCGGGCGCAAGCTGCGGACAGCCTACCTGTCCCTGACCCGCGGCGAGGGGGGACAGAACCTGATCGGCCCGGAGCAGGGCGACCAACTAGGCGTCATCCGCACCGAGGAGCTTCTTGCCGCGCGAAAGATCGACGGCGCGGAGCAGTTCTTCACTCGGGCGATCGACTTCGGCTACTCGAAATCGATTGAGGAGACGCTGGGTAAGTGGGGCCGGGATGAGGTGCTTGGCGACGTCGTCTGGGTGATCCGGCGGTTCCGGCCCGACGTGATCGTGCTTGTGTTCAGCGGCACCGCTCGGGACGGGCACGGCCAGCATCAAAGCTCTGCCATCCTGGCCCGCGAGGCGTTTCACGCGGCCGGAGACAGCACGAAGTTCCCCGACCAATTGAAGTGGGTGGAGCCATGGCAGCCGAAGCGCGTAGTGTGGAACGTCTTCTATTGGACCCGCGAGCAGGAAGCCGAAGCGCGGAAGGCGCCGTCGTACGTAGTGATCGACACCGGCGAGTTCGACCCGGTGCTTGGTCTCTCCTACGCGGAGATCGCCGGCATGAGCCGCAGCATGCACCGCAGCCAGGGGTTCGGCTCGGAGCAGCACCGGGGTGCGCTGCGGAACTACCTGGTGCCGGTGGCAGGCGGGCCGGCGTCGAAGGATGTCTTCGACAGCGTGGATATCACGTGGAACCGCCTCGGGCTTTCCGAGGCGGGTGAGATTCTGGAGGAAGCGGCGCGCACGTTCGAGCCCAAGCAGCCTGAGAAGACAGTGCCGCTGCTTCTGAAGGCTCGGCCACTGATCGCGGGCTCTACTGATCCGCTGGCGAAGCGAAAGCTGGCGGAGCTGGACGAGACGCTCGCGCGGCTGGCGGGGCTGTGGCTCGACGCGTCGGCGGACCGGCACGCGGCTGCGCCCGGTTCATCATTAAAGGTCGATGTGACCGTGATCAACCGCTCGCGCTATCCGGTGTCCCTGGCGGGGGTGAGCATCAAAGGGATGCCCGCCGCTGGCGGGGGCGAGATTCGCACAGCGGCTTTGCCGTACAACGAGCCGGTACAGTACCGGTTTACGGTGGATGTGCCCGCCGGCCAGGCCTACTCGCAACCGTACTGGCTCGAGCATGACAAGGCCGGAACCCTGTACACGATCCCGCGCCGGGAGCTTCTGGGGACGCCCGAAGCTCCGCCGGCGCTCGAGGCGCGTTTCCGGCTGCGTTTCGATTCGCAGGAGATAGAGATCAGGCGGCCCGTGGCGCGCCGTTACGTCGATCGCGTCGAGGGCGAGCAGGTGCGGCCGCTGGTGATCGTCCCACCGGTGGCGGTACGGACCTCCGAGGCGGTGATGGTCTTCCCGGACAATGCTTCGAAGGAGATCGCGGCGATCGTGCGCAGCAATGTCGGGAACGCCGCGGGAGAGGTAACGCTGGAGGCGCCACCCGGCTGGGAGGCGGAGCCGAAGTCGCGCCCGTTCCGGCTAACCGCCGAGGGCGAAGAAGCGGCGCTGGCGTTCCGGGTGACGCCGCCGGCACACGCCGCGCGCGTCGAGTTGCGGGCAGTGGCCACGGTCGAGGGACGAACAATTTCATCCGGTACAGTGGTGCTGCGGTATCCGCACTTCCCCCCGCAAACACTCTTTCCGCCGGCGCGCGAGGGACTGGTGCGCGCCGACATCAAGACACTCGCGCGGAATGTGGGCTACGTCATGGGCGCGGGCGACGACGTGCCGCAGGCGCTGCGCCGGCTCGGCTGCGAGGTGACGGTGCTTTCGGCAGACGATCTCGCGCGCGGCAACCTCGGGCAATATGACGCCATTGTCACCGGCGTGCGCGCGTTCAACGTGCGATCCGATCTCCGGGCGAACCATCAGCGGCTGATGGAGTATGTCGAACTGGGCGGCACGCTGGCGGTTCAGTACAACGTGCTCGGTTGGGGCGACGGGCCGGAATCACTCGGGCTGCTTGGGCCTTATCCGCTGAAGACCGGGCGCGCGCGGGTGTCGGTGGAGGAAGCGCCGGTGACGGTTCCGAACCTGGACCATCCGCTGCTGCGCTCGCCGAACCGGATCACGGCGGCGGACTTCGAGGGCTGGGTGCAGGAGCGCGGGCTGTACTTCGCCGCGGAGTGGGATCCGCGTTACGAATCTTTGTTCGAATCGCACGATCCCGGGGAAAAGCCGCAGTCCGGCGGCATCCTCTATACACGGTACGGCAAGGGCGCATACATCTTCACCGCGTATTCGTGGTTCCGGCAATTGCCGGCGGGCGTTCCGGGCGCCTTGCGGATCTTCGCCAACCTCCTGAGCGCCGGAAGGGCCGCCCCATGACTCCGGGCGGGCGGCAAAGCCGGCGCGACGGCGATCCGGGGGAACCGCCGCCGTTTCTCGGCTCCTGGGGCCGCCTCTACCTGGCGGTGCTCGGCTGGCTGGCGCTGCTGATTCTGCTGTTCTGGTTGTTCGCGCGCACGTTCACCCCATGAGACCGCTCGACTGGATCGTTCTCTGCGGGTCGCTCGTCCTTATTTTGATCTACGGCCTGTGGCGCGGTCGCGGCAGCGACACCGTCAACAAGTACCTGCTCGCCGGCAAGACGATGCCGTGGTACGCGATGGCGTTGTCGATCATGGCCACGCAGGCGAGCGCGATCACCTTCATCTCGACCACGGGACAGTCCTACGTGGACGGGATGCGGTTCGTGCAGTTCTACTTCGGCCTGCCGGTGGCGATGGTGATTCTGTCGATGACGGCGGTGCCGATCTTCCACCGGGCGGGGGTCTACACGGCGTACGAGTACCTGGAGCGGCGGTTTGACGCGAAAACGCGGGCGCTGGTGAGCGTGGTCTTTCTCATGCAGCGCGGTCTGGCGGTCGGGGTGGCGCTCTACGCGCCGGCGGTGGTGCTGACGGTGATCCTCGGCTGGCCGGACCGCCTGACGACGCTGATCATGGGCGCGCTGGTCGTGCTGTACACCACGCTCGGCGGGATCAAGGCGGTGACGTGGACGGACTTCCTCCAGATGCTGATCATGACGACCGGTCTCGCCGCCGCGCTGGCGACGGTGGTGTGGCTGCTGCCGGGCGGCGTCTCGTTCGCGGACGCGGTCACGCTCGCGGGCGCGGCCGGGCGGCTGAATGCAGTGACGTTCAACCTCGATTGGAACGACCGCTACAACCTCTGGAGCGGGCTGATCGGCGGGACGTTCCTGGCGCTGGCCTATTTCGGCTGCGACCAGTCGCAGGTGCAGCGGTACCTCACCGGCAAATCGGTGGCGCAGAGCCGGCTGAGCCTGCTGTTCAACGCGATGGCGAAAGTGCCGATGCAGTTCTTCATCCTGTTCACCGGCGCGATGGTGTTCGTGTTTTTCGTATGGGTCCGGCCCCCGGTGCTGTTCCATCAGACGGAACTGCGCAAGATCCAGGCGCCCGCGCTGCGGGCGGAATATGCGCCGGTGGAACAGCGCTACGATGCGGCGTTCGACGCACGGCGCCAAGCGGCCACGAGGCTGCTGGAGGCGAAGCGGAACGGCGACGGAAACGCGGAGGGCGCGGCGATCGCGGACTATCGGGCGGCCCAAGGCCGGCTGGAGACAGCGCGGCGCGATGCGGCGCGACTGGTGGAGAAGGCCAACGGCGAAGCCGGCTTCAACGATACGAACTACATCTTCCTTTCTTTCGTGACGCGCCACATGCCGGCAGGCATCGTGGGACTGGTGCTGGCGGCGATCTTCGCGGCGGCGATGTCCACGATCTCTGCGGAGATCAACTCGCTGGCGACGGTGAGCGTAATCGACATCTACCGGCGCCACACGAGACGGGAAGCCTCGGACCGCCACTACCTGTGGGCCTCGCGCGGCGCGACTGTCTTCTGGGGCGCGTATGCAGTGGTGACGTCCCAATTCGGCAAGAACCTCGGCTCGCTGATCGAGGCGGTGAACATGCTGGGGTCGCTGTTCTACGGCGGGATGCTGGGCGTGTTCGCGCTGGCGTTCTACTTCCCGCGCGTCGGAGGCAGCGCGGCCTTCTTCGGCGTACTGGCCGGCGAGGCAGCCATTTTCTACGCGCGCTTCTTCACGAAGATCTCCTTCCTCTGGTACAACGTCGTCGGGTGCCTGGTCGTGATCGCAACGGGGGTGCTGCTGTCGCGGGTGCGGCGGTAGGAGCGACCCTGGTGACGGCGAGACGGCGGAGAAGACCACGCTCCAGGCCTGCGGCTTCGGCCGCCGTTTCACTCCCCAACGGACCAAACTGTGGGTCCTCACCGAGGGAGGTCACCGTAACACACCGCTCCTGGGCAGTTCTCCTCAAGGAAGGACTTCAGTGGGCAGCCGGCTCGAGATTGCGTTTGCGACTTCCCTGGCAAGCGAGAGTGACTCCTGCGCTTCTTCGAGTGTCGGTTCACCCGGAGCGCCTGGATAACGGAACTTCCAGGCGTAGTCCATCAAATGAAGCGCCGGCATCAGGACGGTCTCCAGGCTCGGGTCAATCAGGACGCACTCCTTGCCCAGTTCCCGCCAGTCGTGGCTCTTGCGAAATGGCCGGTCGTGCCATGTGAGAAAACCTTTTAGTGCCTTCTCCACAGCCTGCTGGCAGTGGAACAATGCATCATCCAGGATCGCCGGCTGCGCCTGCATGTCGGCACCAGCGCTCCGCAGGTCGGTGTGCGTCTTGCTCAGCCAGGCCTTTGTGTCGTCCCGGCGAAACGGGTCAGGCCGCATATAGAAGTCTGCCCTCGCGGACAATCGTCGAAGGGAACGACGCGGCCAGATGAAGACGTCCGTCGAAATCGCTACGGGACCAGACCAGGACGTCGATCGCCGCGTCGATGTCCCAAAGCTTGCGGTAGATTTCCTTCGTCTCGCGGACCACCTTCGGCGTTTGATCAGGCACCACGACCATGATGTCGTAGTCACTATGCGGTCCGGCTTCGCCCCGCGCCGCTGAGCCAAACAGGTAGACCCGCTCGGGATGATAGACCTCGACGAGGCGGCGGACTATTTCCTCGAGCACCGGATCCTCCGCCGCGGGAGCCCTGAACGCCAAACTCTCGGGGCCTGACGATTCTACTTCTCCCATTGTCTTTCAATCCTATCCGTTTCAGAAGTCCATCGCCATGACCCATGCTGGGTCCTTTGTTCTACGGCGGGATGCTGGGCGTGTTCGCGCTGGCGTTCTACTTCCCGCGCGTCGGAGGCAGCGCGGCCTTCTTCGGCGTACTGGCCGGCGAGGCAGCCATTTTCTACGCGCGCTCCTTCACGAAGATCTCCTTCCTCTGGTACAACGTCATCGGCTGTCTGGTGGTGATAGGAACAGGGGTGCTGCTGTCGCGGCTGAGGGGCCGGAGACTATAACGGCGGCAGAGCGCCCCGCTACACCGACAAGCTCGAGATGGGCACCGGAGAGCGGCGGCCTTCGACGACGACGATTCCGGAATCGGTGACGTGGTAAAGCCGCCGGTCGCTGGCGGCGTCAAAGCCGATGGCGGTGTTCGGCGGAACGTGGACGTTCTTTCCGATAATCGCCCGCTGGATCCGGCAGCGCCGCCCGATGTCTGCGTTGTCGAACAAGACCGCGTCTTCGACAGTGGCGCTCGCGTGCACGCGCACGTTGCGATGCAAGACGCAGCGGCGCACGAACCCTCCGGAGAGGATGCAGCCGGCGCTGACGATTGAGTCGATAGCCTCTCCGCGGCGGCCGTCCTCGTCGAAGGTGAACTTGGCCGGCGGGTCCGGGTAACCCGCGGTTCGCAGCGGCCACTGGGGGTTGTACAGGTTCAGCGCCGGCGCAATGGCGCGCAGGTCCATGGCCGCTTCGTAGTAAGCATCGATGGTCCCGACGTCGCGCCAGTAGGGCTGCACTTCCGGCGGGTCGCCGGGAATACGGTTCGTCTGAAAATCGTAGGCGAACATCGGGGCGCGGCTCACTAGCGAGGGAAGAATGTCGCGGCCGAAGTCGTGAGTGCTCTCCTCATTGCCGGCGTCCTTCTCGAGTTCCTCGACCAGGCGCGAAGCGCTGAAGATGTAGTTGCCCATCGAGGCGTAGACGTGGTCCGGGTCGCCGGGAATCGTGGGAGCGTCAGCTTTCTTCTCGTGGAACCCTTCGATGCCGCCATCGGCGGCCGTCTCGATGACTCCGAATTCAGCCGCGAAGCGGCGCTCGACGGGGATAGCGGCCACGGTGACGTCGGCTCGCTTCTCCTCGTGGTACTCGATCATCGACCGGATGTTCATGCGGTAAATGTGGTCGGCGCCGAAGATGATGACCAGGTCGGGCTCGGCCTGTTCGATCAAGTTAAGGTTCTGGTGAATGGCGTCGGCGGTGCCCCGATACCAGGTCTCCCCGGGCGTGCGCATTTGCGCCGGCACGGGAATGATGAAGTGGTTGGTCAGCAGGCCGCTGAACTGCCAGCCGTCGCGGAGATGCTGCAACAATGACTGGCTCTTGAACTGGATGAGGACGTAGATCGAATAAACGCCGGAGTTGATGAGGTTGCTGAGGACGAAGTCAATGATCCGGTACTTGCCTCCGAAAGGAACGGCGGGCTTGGCGCGCTCCTTCGTCAGCGGATAAAGGCGGGTCCCCTTGCCACCCGCGAGCACAAAAGCGAGAATTCGGCGTTCCATCGTTGTAGCTTCCCGGCCCTGTAGTGGAACCGCTCATCTGCCTCCATTCTGTCAGTCATGGCCGGCGGAAGCAAGAAGAAACATGTAGCGCC
>CAYZJD010000018.1:0-23597 GCA_964478455.1 uncultured Solibacteraceae bacterium
TTCTCAGGGAGCGATCGAAGTTCGTAGCGCACGACAAACGATTCACGCTGCGTGGCCGATCACCACCGTGTGCGGACCCGTGGGCACGGGATGCGCGCTGATGCGCTTGAAACCCGCCTCACGATACATCGCCTCAAGTTCGCGGAACGTATATGCGTCACCGGAAGGTGTGCTTGCCAGCATCACCAGGCTGAAGGCCGCTGCCATGGGCGGAGAGACGCGGTCCTCGTTCGGGACGAATTCCAGCGCCGCCGCCCGCCCTCCCGGTTTCAACGATGCGCGCACCTTCTTGAGGAGTCCGACGCAGGTCGGCGCGTCGAAATGGTGCAGGAAGTTGGTGAGCAAGACGATGTCGTACGGGCCGCCGTACTCCACGTCGAATGCGCTGCCCGGCAACGCCGTGTAGTGCTTCTCGACGCCCGCCTTCCGCGCATTTTCTCGCGCGACTTCCAGCACCGGCGCCCAATCGAGCGCGACGATGCGCGCCTCCGGGCATTGCTTCGCCACTTCGATACCGAAAAGGCCGTGTCCGGCGGCGATGTCGAGCACCTGCACCGGGCCGGACAGACCGTCCAGGGCGATCTCGCCAAGCGGCGCAGCCATGGGCGCCATCATGGGGGCCATGCTGTGCGCAAACTCCACCCAGATCGGATTCTCCGGTTCCACCGTGCCCTCTCCCGGAAGCACCGTCCGGCCGTTCCGCACGATGTCGGCCAGGTGGCGATAAGGCTCGTGCATCGCCGGGTTGCCCAGGAAGCGCGCCGTCGATGCGATGCAGGCCGGCGAGAGCGGGTCGAGAAAAGCCCTGCTGGTCGGAGTATGCGCGTACCGGCCGTTCTCCTTGTTCAGCAGCCCGATGATAGTCAGGTAATCGCAGAGGATGCGCATGCCGCGCTCGGAAGCCGAGCAGCGCCTCGCCAGCGAGGCGGCATCGGCCGGTCCCCCGCCCACCACGCGAAACAGGTCCAGTTCGATGGCAGCGCATAGCGCCGCGGAGCGTTGGTAGGCAAACAGCGTATCGAAGACCAGCGCCGGAGACGGTGCTGGCGCGGGTTGGGTCCCAGTTCCCATTTCAAAACCTCCGAGTGTGGAAAGTTATCGTTGTGTTCCCAGACGACGATACTTCGAGTGTACAACGGCAACTTTCCCGCCGGAGGTCGGGGACGGGAGTCTTACCCTACGCCCAGGTGATCAAGCCGGGCAAAAACGGCACTGTCAGGTCCGGGTGGTACGGCAGTACGCGGACCGTGTAGCCGTGCAGGCCGCTCGAGCGGCAGGCGACGCCCGAGGCCTCGAAGACGTGACGTCCTTGCGCGTCCGGGCCGGCCGGCTGCATCTGGGTCGAGAACGCCTCCGAGAACTCGCCCTTCGGATTGAGGCGGCCCAGGTACAGTTCCACCGCCACGTCATCCGGCGCGAGCGCGCCCAGCCGGACGTGGGCCCGCGCGTGGATCTGGTTGCCAACCGAGAGCGCGAGTTCCTCGCCGTTGCCCAGTTCTTCCACTTTCACATCCGGCCAGGCCTGGGAGATCCGCGCGATCCAGGAGGCCAGCTCGCGGGCCCGCGCCGCGTCTTGCGCCGCCAGCCGCCGGAACTGCGCGTGCGCGATGAGGTAGAAGCGCTCGGTGTACTCGCGCACCATGCGGTGCGTGTTGAAGGCGTGGCAGAGGCTGCCGATGGAGTCGCGCATACGCTGGATCCAGCGGCGCGGGAGCCGGTCCACGCCGCGCTCGTAGAACGCCGGCGCGACGTCGTGCTCGAGCAGATCGTAGAGCGCCTCGGCTTCCACTTCGTCCTGGTGCGCCGGGTCGTCGTACGTCTCGCCGCGCCCGATGGCCCAGCCGATGTGTGAATCGCTGGAGCACTCGCGCCAAGCCTCGTCCCACCAGCCGTCGAGGGTGCTGAGGTTGAGCGCGCCGTTGGCCGCCGCCTTCATGCCGCTGGTTCCGCTCGCCTCAAGCGGCCGCAGCGGCGTGTTCAGCCACACGTCCACGCCCTGCACCAGATAGCGCGTGACGGCCATGTCGTAGTCCTCGAGGAACACGAGCCGCCGCCGGAACTCCTTCTGCCGCGCCAGCGAGACGACTTTGCGGATGAGATCCTTGCCCATGCCGTCGCGCGGATGGGCCTTGCCGGCGAAGATCACCTGCACGGGGCGCGCCGGATCGTTGAGGATTCGCGCCAGCCGCTCGGGATCGCGCAGGAGCAGCCCGGCGCGTTTGTAGGCGGCGAAGCGGCGCGCGAAGCCGATGGTCAGCGCGTCCGGATCAAGCACCTCCTCGGCGGCCTCGATCTCCGACGGCGCCGCACCGCGCCGCTCAAGCTGCGCCCGCAGCCGCCGCCGGGCGAACGCGACCAGCCGCTCGCGGCGCCGCTCGTGCGTGCGCCACAGCTCCTCAGGCGGGATCGAGTTCACCCGCTGCCACAGCGTGCGGTCGGCCGGCTCCTCACGCCAGCTTGGGCCAAGGTAGCGGTCGTAAAGCTGGTTCATCTCATAGGAGATCCAGGAGCGGAAGTGGACTCCGTTGGTAACGTGGCCGACGGGGACTTCGTCCAGCGGCAGGCCGGGCCAGATGGCCCGCCACATCTTCCGGCTCACCTGGCCGTGCAGCCGGCTCACGCCGTTGCTGAAAGAGGCCAGGCGCAGCGCCAGCACCGTCATGCAGAAGTGCTCGCCGTCGTCGGCCGGATTGCGCCGTCCCAAGCCGAGGAACTCCGCGCGGCTGAGGCCCAGGCCGGCGGCGTACTCGCCGAAGTAGCGGTCCATCAAGTCCGGCGGGAAGTAGTCTTGTCCGGCTTCGACCGGCGTGTGGGTGGTGAAGATCAGGCCGGCGGAGGCGAGTTGGCGCGCCTCGGCGAACGTCATGCGATGGCGCTCCATCAAGCGCCGGACGCGCTCCAGGCCGAGAAACGCCGAGTGGCCTTCGTTCATGTGGAAGACGGTCGGCTCGAGTCCGAGCGCCTCGAGCGCCCGGTAGCCGCCGATGCCGAGCAGGATCTCTTGCCGGATGCGCATATCGAGGTCGCCGCCGTAAAGCTGGTCGGTGACGTCGCGGTCCTCGGGCCGCTCGTTGGCCGGGTAGTTCGTGTCGAGCAGATAGAGCGGCACGCGTCCCACCTGCGCCTTCCACACCCGCGCCGACACGGTGCGTCCCGGGTACGCGACGCGCACCTCCAGCGGACCGCCGCCGGGACCGGCGACGAGCGCCAGCGGCAGGGTGTGGAAGTCGTTGTCGGGGTAGTCTTCCTGTTGCCAGCCGGCTTCGTTCAGGTATTGACGGAAGTAGCCCTGCTGGTAGAGCAGGCCGACCCCCGCCATCGGCACGCCGAGATCGCTTGCCGATTTCAGATGATCGCCGGCCAGGATGCCGAGGCCGCCGGCGAAAATCGACAGGCACTCAGTCAAACCGAACTCGGCCGAGAAGTACGCCACCTGCGGGATCTCGGCACGGCCATGTGCGCGGCGGCACCAGCAGGGTTCGCCCGCCAGATAAGCGCCGAGGTCACGGGCGACGCGGTCCAGGTGGCCGAGAAACGAATCGTCGCGCGCGGCCTGCTCGAGCGTCCGCTGGTCGATGGAGCCGAGCATCAGCACCGGGTTGTGGCCTGTCGATTCCCAGAGGTCGGAGTCGAGCCGGCGGAACAGCTCGATGGCATCGTGGTTCCACGCCCAGCGGAGGTTCGAGGCGATGTCGCGCAGCCGCGCCAGCGGCTCCGGAAGAGCGGGCACTACATTGAACGTGCGGATAGGTCTCATTACGGACACCACCGTCCTGATCCTATTCATCGGCGGGATGCGATTGCAACAGGAGGGAGGCCGCCGAGGAACGGATCTCCTGTAAACTTGCGTTACTGGCTGCCGCAACTGAAGAGGGCCAGTGACGAGCGAAAGGAGATCGAACAGCAATGTCCCGTCCGCACACGCGATTGCGCGCTCTGGCGGCGCTGGCGGCCGCTGCCGTCGCGGCCGTCGCCCAGTCCTCCCCCGCCGGCTACGATTTCGAGAGAGAGGTCGTGGCCCAGCAGCATCCCTACCCGGCCCAGGAAGACGTCCGCATCCTGAAACTCTACGAGGGTCTTCGTGTCGCCGATGTCTCGGACGCGATGGACCTGGTCGGGCTGATGGGCTCCGGGCTGGTGAGCGCCGAGATCAAACCGCTGTGGCGGGATCTCGACGATTTCTCCCACCGGATTCAGGGGATCGCGATGACGGCGCGGTATCAGCGGACGAACCGCCCGATACCCAGGCTGAGCCCGGAAGAGTACGACCAGTGGCGCGGGAAATGGTACGCGACGCTGTCGAAGGAGCACTTCGTTCCGTTGATCCGGCCGGGCATGGTCCTGGTGATAGAGGCCTCCGAAGACGGTGACAGCGGCACGATCGGCTCGAACAACACGATGAACTGGAAGCTGAAGGGGCTGCGCGGGGTGGTATCGAGCGGCGGCGCCCGAGACACAGATGAAATCATGAAAGAGAAGGTCCCGGTGTACACCGCGAGGATCACGCGGGGATACCCTCCCGGGCGCAACGAGCTTGAATCGGTCAATCGCCCGGTGACGGTGGGCGGCGTGCTGGTCCATCCGGGCGACGTGGTGGTGGCCGACGGCGACGGGGTGGTGGTGGTTCCGCGGCGCTATGCCGAACCGGTGGCCGCCTGGGCGCGGAAGATCCTGGACGGCGACAAGCAGTCCCGCCGCGGGCTGTACGACAAGCTGGGCCTTCCGCCGGACAAGAGCGTGCTGCCGGATTAGTGTCCACCGCTCGCTGACGCGCGCGGCTCAGAAACCGTGACCGATACTGAGCCGCGACTGTCAAGGAGCGGTTGCGAGTTCGGCCGAATTAGTGGGGTATGCCTCCGGTTTGCCCCGTGGCTACGCCGCGACCGGCCCCCCTTCCTCAAACAGAGATCGTCCCCTGCATGTACAGGACAGCGCGGCCGGCGATCTGGACACGGCTGCCGCGGTCCTCGCACCACAGCTCGCCGCCGCGGCGGGAGACCTGGCGAGCGTAAAGCTGCTTCTTGCCGAGGCGCCCCGCCCAGTAGGGAACGAGCGTGCAATGCGAGGAGCCGGTGACGGGATCCTCGGAAATGCCGGCACGCGGAGCAAAGAAGCGCGAAACGAAGTCAGCCTCCCTCCCGGGAGCGGTCACGATGACGCCGAAGGCATCCACCTGGGAGAGTCGCGTCATGTCGGGCGCGAGCGCACGGACATCGTCTTCGGTCGCGAAGACGGCCATGAGGTATTGGGCGGCGTACACCCCGGCGGGCGAGCGACCGAGCGCACCGACGAGCCCCGGCGGAGGGTCGCACGGCGCAGCCAGCCGGGCGGGGAAGTCCATGGCGAGCAGGTCGCCCTCGCGGCGTACGATCAGCGCGCCGCTTCTTGTGTCGAACGTGACGGAATCCGCCGGGCGGTCGAGGTAGTTGAAGATGACGAAGGCGGAGGCGAGGGTGGCGTGCCCGCACAGGTCCACCTCGACCTCGGGCGTCATCCAGCGCAGGCCATAGCGCTCGCCGCTGCGGACGAAGAAGGCGGTCTCGGAGAGATTGTTCTCGGCGGCGATTTGCTGAAGCAAGGAATCGTCGAGCCACTCCTCGAGCGGGCAGACAGCGGCCGGATTGCCGGCGAACAGTCGTGAGGCAAAGGCATCCACCTGGTAGAAGGGAATCGTGCGGGCCATGGAACGAGTGTAACCTGTGGCGTCTGAAGACACTACGGCCTGGGGAAGTGACGGGAAAGGGCGGAGAAGTTACTAAGTCGGGCAGGGCGGGATCATCTCCCGCCCTCGCCCGGAGTTTGTGTCGTTGACGGGCTGAATCCGTCGATCGAGCCGGTCGGGTCAGGGGGCTCTCGCCAAACCTGGGGACCGTCCCACCCCAAACCGCGTCAGCATGATCGCGCTCGAGTCATGCCGCGAGCCGTGACGGGGCGCCGCGGGCCGGGGTCCGCAGAAACGACAACGGGTGCTGGCCAGCAACCGCAACTTCCAGTAACAGTGTAAGGCACGCGGCAAGCGGCCAGTGACTCGCGGGTGCTGGAAATCACTGAGCGGAAAGAAAAAGGCGATTTCAGAATGGTTGTGAACGCCTGCGAGGGCCCTGCGGAAGGCCGCGGGCGGCCTGAGGCATGATGGAGGGCGGAGGAACGGGAATGAAACGGAGAGACGCGATATGCGGGCTGGCGCTCGGGAGTGTCGGGGCCGTGTTGGGCGCGAGATCGGCCGCAGGCAAAGAGCAGGCGCCGCTGAAAATCACCAACCTGAAGGCGATCCTCACTTGTCCCGACAACATTCGCACGCTGGTGGTGGTCAAGGTGGAAACCAGCGAGCCGGGGCTGTACGGGCTGGGCTGCTCGACGGGATCGCTGCGGCCGTACGCGGTGAAGGCGGCGGTGGAGGACTATCTCAAGCCGTTCGTGCGAGGCAAGGATCCCGACAACATCGAGGACCTCTGGCAGAGCGCTTATGTCAGCTCATACTGGCGGAACGGGCCGGTTTTGAACTCGGCCTTGAGCGGGCTGGACGAAGCGTTATGGGACATCAAGGCGAAGCGGGCCGGGATGCCGCTGTACCAGTTGCTGGGCGGCAAGTGCCGCGTCGCCGTCGATTGCTACACCCACGCCTGGGGCCGGACGCTTGAGGAACTGGAGGAGAGGGTGCGCGCGGCGATGGTGGAAGGATACCGGCATGTGCGCATTCAGCTCGGGGGGTATGGCTCGGCGCATCTTTCGAAGACCGCTCTGTTCCGCGAGGCGGGATTCGGCGCCACGGACGACGAGCACATGGATCCTGGGCCTTACGTGCGCGCCGTGCCAGGCATGTTCGAGCACATCCGGAAGACGTGCGGCGAGGAAGTGGAGCTGCTGCACGACATACACGAACGGATCCCGCCGATCGACGCGATCCAGCTCGTGAAGCGGCTCGAGCCATACCGGCCGTTCTTCATCGAGGACCCGTTCGCGCCGGAGGACAACGGCTATTTCAAGATGTTGCGGCAGCAGACGAGCACGCCGATCGCGATGGGCGAGTTGTTCAACAGCCCGCACGAGTGGACCGGACTGATCGCGGAGAGGCTGATCGACTTCATCCGGGTGCACATTTCCCAGGCCGGGGGATTGACGCCGGCGATGAAGGTCGCGCGGCTGGCGGAATGCTTCAACGTGCGGACGGCGTGGCACGGCCCGAGCAACGTGTCCCCGGTGGGGCACGCGGTCAACGCGCACATCGACCTGGCCATCTGGAATTTCGGCATCCAGGAGAGCGTGCGCTTCGGAGACGAGACGAGGGAGGTCTTTCCGGGATGCCCGACATTGCGCAACGGCTACCTGCACGTGAACGAGAAGCCCGGACACGGGGTGGACATCGACGAAAAGGCCGCGGCCCGGTTCCCCGTGCCGCCCGATCACGCAAACTGGTGGAAGACCGTGCGGCGGAGGGACGGGACAGTGGTGAGGCCGTGAAGGTCTCCACCGCAAGAAGGGAGAGACAGCCAACTTCGAGGATCGGTTCGTCCTGTTGAAGCTTCAGGCCGGCAATGCCAAGATGAGGTTCAGGCCGATGCGTAAGACAAGCCAGTCCGTTCAGCGCGAGATCAAGCGAATGGTTCAGCGGATCGTCCGCCGGTTCCATCCCGAGCGCGTGATTCTCTTCGGCTCTCACGCGCGCGGAGAGGCCGGGCCGGACAGCGATGTGGACTTGCTGGTCGTGATGCCGGTGGAAGGTTCGCGGCGGGAGAAAGCGATCGAGATACGAGTTGCTCTTAGCGACGTCCGCGTGCCCACAGACATTATCGTGACCACGCCCGAGGAATTCGCGTGGCGCCAGGAGGTAGTGGGTACGATTGAGTATCCGGCCGTGAAGGAAGGAAAGGTCCTATATGCCCGATCCTGCACCGCGCTCGGATAACATAGGGCCATGGATCGACGAAGGTTTCTTGCAGCTTGGGCGGGCGCGCTCTGCGGGCTTGGAGCGACGACCACGAGGGAGAAAACGCGCATCGGGCTGGTGCACTCCTCGCACAGGCGGCTGGCGCGGCCGTCGTCGCCCGAGGACGAGCTGGATTACGAGCGCGTCCGGGACATGGTATGGAAAGCGATCGAGTACGGGAGGCCGCGCCCGGGGAGCCTCGAGGCGAAGATCCGCCGGGGCTCGTGGGTCGTCATCAAGCCGAATATCGGCTTCTTGAGACCGCAACCGGGTTATTGCCCCGGCGACGTAACCGACCTCCGGGTCACCAAGGCGGTGCTCGAGTATGTTGCGCGGAAGTCCGGGGCCGGGCTCATCACCATTGCGGAGGGCGGCAGTTACCGCGGGTTGCGCGATCCGAAGACGAATGACGTCGTGCGGCAGGGCGGCGTCCGGGTGGATGCGAGCAGCTTCGACTGGGGCGCCAAGGAATTCCCGGGCCTGGGCGGGAGCCTCGAATCTCTGCTCGCTGAGTTCGGCCGGCAGTTTCCAGGCAAGAGATTCGACTACATCGACCTGAACTACGACTGTACCCGCGATGCTTCCGGTAGGCTGCTGCGGACCGAGGTCAGCCGCACGAGCAAGGGCGCTGGCGCGTTCGGCGCACGTCCGGACTACTACGTCACCAACACCATCCGCAACTGCGACATTCTGATCACCGTGCCGGTGATGAAGGTCCACGACGGCTGCGGGATCACGGCGTGCCTGAAGAATTACGTCGGCACGGCGCCGCGCGAAGCCTACGCGGGCCCGCACGGTTTCTTCAACTACTTCCTGCACCAGGAGCAAACGGTCGAGGAGCGCTTCGACGGCATGATCGTCGACCTGGCGTCCTTCCATCCGCCGGATTACTGCGTGGTAGACGGTATTCGCGGCCTCCAGTACACCGAGCACAACGCGGACCGGCCGGACCAGACGGTGCGGAACAACCTGGTACTGGCGGGGGAAGACCCGGTGGCGGCCGATGCCCTGGCCGCGCGGCTGATGGGCTTCAACGAGTGGGACATCGAGCACCTGCACATGGCCGCCCGGCGCGAGATGGGCACGATGGACCTGGGAAGCGTGGACATTGCCGGCGACGAAGCGGGCCAGTTGCGCGCCTCGTGGGACAAGCCGCGCGGGTGGCACGGGCGGTGCAATCGCGAATGGTTGCTCAGCCGCGACGCGAGTACGCCGCTTGCGGGCTGGACGCGGTACACCGCGCCGACCGACACGCTGCATCTGGCGAAGGTGCTGGGCCGCGCGGGCGCGGCGGCGGTGCGAGTCCACGCCGGCGGGCATCGCAAGGCGTTCCTCTGGGTGGGCGCGCGCGGACGCGTCACCGCTTTTCTGAACGGCGAGAAGGTGATGGAGCACGAGAACCGGACGCGTTACCGCATCGGCCAGTTTCAGAAGCCAGTGGAGCTGCGGCCGGGCGAGAACCTGCTCGTGTTCCAGGCCGGCCCTCCTTCCGGCTTCTCACCCGAGCGGGACGAGGCGTACCCGGTGCAGCTCAGCGCGCTGCTGGTGGGGCCGCGGAACGATGGGGACACGGTGGAAGGGATCCGGTGGGTGGGGTGAGGCAAAGTGTGATGGGGCGGCGATCCGTCACGCTAAGAGCCCGGGATCGTATTGAAATGCTTCGGGCGGGTGGACCCGGATCCTGGTCGAATCCGGATGCAGCGCATTGATCAGCCAGTTGGATTCCGTCGGCGCCAGGGCAGACGGAACGATGAGGATGGCCGATCGCTGGTCTCGCGCAAACGCATCCCCAAAGGCGGCCAGTTCCGGAGGCGCCGGGCTGTGTCGCCAGTTTGCCGGCAAGTGCCGCCGAGAAATGAACGAGCGCGACACACTCGCCGGAATGTCTGCCGTAACCAGCACGAGATCTCGCGGCGAATCATCCGGGTCGATGTGGACGAAATACTCGATCATCGCGAGCGAGAGGTGCTCGGCCGTGTAGGCCAGGCGGGTGCCGGGGCTGGACCAGCGCCCGCCGAACCGGAATGCGCCTTTCCCGTCGAGCGGATTTCGTGACCAGTGTCTTCTAAGGATGCGGTAGACCCGCGTCAACTCACGCCGCCGTATGCGATCCTGCCGAGGACCTTCTCGACAGCCCGCGCGCCAGGTTCGGTGTCGACCAATTCGAGCGGCGTGGCGCCGCCGAGGGCGCGGTTGGGCCGCCTGAGCCACCGAGTTGCGCGCGCCTCGTCTCCAAGGGAGCGCTTCGCCAAGGCGACGATATGCGCCAGCCGGTACAGCCGGTCCGATTCATGCCGCGCCAGCCGTCCTTGACTGCGGCGGCGTTGCAGGCTGCGCGGAGACAGATCCAGACTGGCGGCGAGTTCCTTCAGGGTGAGGTGAGCGGAGCGCATCACCTCCTCCACCACCGGCTGAGGGAAGCCTTCGCGAATCGCGGCCTGGAGATCGGCTTCCGTTCGGAGCGTGCGGCCAAGAACAGACTCGCCGCCCAGCTCCGCCACCACGGATCGAAGTTCGCCGGCCATTCTGACGCTTATTATAGCGCCAATTGGCGACTCACTACCGCCGGTCAATATCGGCCAGCACGCGTTCAGCCGCTTCGAGCAGCGCGTCCGGCCCCACAGGTGCACGGGTCGCGCCGGTCATCCACAGGTCGGGCGTGAGCCGGCCTTGGCGCGTCACTCGCTCGATCTCGGGACCGAGCTTACCGCTCTTGCGCACATGTTCCCCAAGCTGGTGCGCGATGAAGTGACCGATGGGGTAATCGGGCAGGTAGAGAAAGGCGTTGATCAGGTGGGAGTAGATGCCGAGCAGCACAACGTCGCGCTTGCGGAAGACCGGCGCGTAGTAGCGGTTCCAGATATCCGCTGAGATAAGCACGGCGGCGTCCTTCAGCTCGGCGGGCGTCGCGTTCGGGTGGGCGTACATCCAGTGCCAGACATCCATATCGACGAGGGCGACGCCGCAGATCTCGTAGGCGGCCCAGAAGTCGTTCAGCGTGCGTAGGGCCTCGTCGCCGCCGCCGCGACTGGAGAGGCCGAGCAGTTCGAGGTTCTCGTCCTGGAACAAGAACGCGATCGCCTCGGTGAAGGCGGTGTTCGGAACGCCGTTGAGCAGCCAGTGGTCGATGTCCTTGAGGGAGAAGGTCTGCTCGACGTTGTGACCCATTTCATGGACGGCGATGTTGTACCCCTTGTAGTCCATGCCGTCCGGGCCGATGCGAGTGCGGAGGCGGGAGGGCGCCGATCGCATCTGAGCGCCGGCCGCGTGACCCGAGCCGCGGGCCGGCTCGACAAGGATGCTCGCGGCGAGATAGCGCGCGCGTTCGGGGCTGAAGCCAAGCGCCTCGAACATGCGCGGCATGTCGCCGCGATAGGCCTCGGCGGTGGGGTATCGCTTGCGGGTGATCTCGTCCAGTTGCGCTTCGGTGTATGCGCCGCGCGGCTGGAAGCCGCTGTACCAGATGTCGAACGGCTCGAGCGGACGGCCCAGCCGCTTCTCGATGAGGGCGGCGACCTTCGGGACCAGGGACGAGGCGAGCACGCGCTCGAACATCTCCCGGACGCGCTTCTCGGGCAGCTCGCGATTTTCGTCGAACATGCGCGCCATGTGCGTGGGCGCTGTGGGCGAATAGGGATCGATGCGCTTGAAGGCGCGAAAAGCGCCCAGCAGCATGTCGTAGCGCGTGTCCGGTTCACGTTCGGCGGTCAGCTCTTTGGCGGCAGGCGCGGCGAGGTCGTGGTCCTTCACATCGGACGGGCGCACCGTGTTGGTGTAGGGGTTCCAGTCCACGGCGGGGTTGTTCACGGCGGCCTGGGGAATCGTCTGGCGCACGATGTGCTCCATGACGCGGGCGATCATACGCTGCTTCGGCAAGCCATCCTTGACTTCGTAGTCGGCCTTGAGCTGGTCGCGGAGGTTCCAGTGGGAGAGCAGCCGCATGCCGGGCGGGAAGAGCCGCCGGCCGGCATCGTCAAGGAGGTGATGCATCCAGATGTTGTAGCCGGCGATGTACTGCTCGGCGTGGTTGGTGGCCTCGGCGATGGCCAGGTTCACCTCGGCGGGGACGCGGCGGCGGAAGCGGTGCGCCAGGCGCGCCTCGGCCCACTGGCGGCGGCTCCACCGGGGACCGTTCGTGAGCCGCTCGTCGAGCGTGGTGAGCGGGAAGTTGAGCAGAACGGTGAAGGCCAGCTTGTTCTTGAAGAAATCATCGGTGACGTGGGCGGCGGGGTCGTAGCCGGCGAAGATCTCGTCGTAGGGCGCGACGGGCCCGAGGTCGAGGTCCACCTGTTTGCGGAATGCGGCCTGGATCTCGTTCATGTGGCCGTCGAGCTGTTCGAAGAGTTCCTCGCAGCGGGCAAAGAGCGTGTCGAGCGCCGCCTGGTTGCCGGCGAAATGGGCAAGGACGAAAGCCTCGAACGCGGCGGCGTCGCCGTCCTCCGCGCGCCAGAAACTGGCCACCTGCCGGAGGCCGCGCTGGATGCGCGGGCGCTGGGCGTCGCCGTAGCGGGCGACCAACTCGGTTTCGAGTTTCGACATGGAACCTCCGATCCAAGCGGGCCGGGCGGCTTGCGGCCGTGCCGTGAAGGCCGTCACGAATATCGCGGCCGCCATTAGAATCGTCCGGCGGAATCCGAGCCTTGAGCGCATGATGTTCAGTGTGCCAGAAACCGGCCTCCGGCTCGATGTTGGAGGCGGCCGGGCGGACAATGCGCGTATCGAAGACGCCGTTTCGGTGTCCTTGCCCGGCACGTTCTACCGGCCGCTTTTGCCGGGCTGGGCGTAGAGGTCACGGCGGCTTCGGTGTAAGCTAGCTTTTGTTAATTCCCAGGCGCGTGGAGGGCGCGTTTCTGGCTGCGGGCAGGCAGCCCGTCGATGCTTGAACGATGCTGAGACGCCGCGACTTCTTGGGTCAGTTGACCGCCGGTGTACTGGCCGGCAGCGATTATCCCACGAGGACCGCAAAGGTCGAACCCCTCTGGCGGTCGCCTGACGGCCACCCGAACGGCCTGGAGGCGGCCGGCGACGGCCTCTGGGTCGGTGAACAGATCACCGATCGGGCCTGGCTGCTCGACTGGAAGACAGGCAAGCCGCTGGTGAAGTTCGAAACGCAATCCTCCAACACCAGCGGCATCGCCTGCGGCGGCGGCTATGTCTGGATGGCCGCCAACGGGGCGGCGCACCTCCGTCCGAGCCGTCCCCATGACGTCGCCAAGGGAGGACGCATCGTCAAGCTCGATGCCAAGACGGGCGAACACATCAGGAATTACTCCACGCCGAACGGCGGCGGCGTCCATGGCCTCGTCTGGTGCCTCGACTCACTCTGGATCACCCAGTTCGGCCCCAACAAGAACATCACCCGCACCGACGCCGAGCTGAATTTCATCCACTCTTTCCCTGTACCGTTCGAGCGCGCCCACGGTCTCGCCTGGGACGGCGAGAGCATCTGGTGCATGTTTTCCAACGATCGCCGGATGCTCAAGTTCGACATCCGCGACGGGCGCGTCCTTGAGGCGGTTCAGCTTTCCGAAACCGACCCCGACCCGCACGGCCTAACATGCCACGAAGGCGTCTTCTACTATTGCGACGCCGGCATCGCCCCCGGTCACAAGAGCACCGGAAGCCGCTCCGCGGGCTTCATTTGCAGAATCCACCTGTGATCCAGGACCGGAGCGGACCGATCCAACGTCCCACACGAGTCCGGCACCTCGTACTTTGGGTGACGGTGGCGGCCTACATGATCACCTACATGGACCGCGTGGTCATCTCCACCGCCGTGCCGGTAATCCAGGAGGACCTAGGGTTCTCACTGGTCACCATGGGATGGATTCTGAGCGCGTTCCGTTGGGGCTATGCGCTGTTTCAGATCCCCGGCGGCTGGCTCGGAGACCGCATCGGACCCCGGCGCGCCCTGGCCCTGATCGTGACCGTCTGGAGTTTCTTTACCTCGGCAACGGCGCTGGCTTGGAACGCCGTCTCGATGGCCGTCTTCCGCTTCCTTTTCGGGATCGGGGAAGCAGGCGCCTTTCCGACCGCCACGCGATCGCTGTCCCGCTGGATGCTGCCGGCTGAGCGCGGGTACGCGCAGGGAGTGACGCATGCCGGGTCGCGCCTCGGCGCGGCTTTGACGCCGCCGCTGGCCGTTCTCCTGATTACCGCCTATGGATGGCGCGCGCCGTTCGTTGTCTTTGGCGCGCTGGGGGTGGTCTGGGCCGCCTTCTGGTATGCGTGGTACCGGGACACACCCGAGGAGCATCGGCGGGTCAACCAAGCCGAGAGAGAGCTCATTCGGTTGTCGCTGGGCGGTCCTCGCTCCCCGACCACCCGCTCCGTGCCGTGGGCGAAAATCCTGCCGAGCCCGACCCTTTGGCTGCTTTCGCTGATGTATTTCTGCTACGGCTATGCCATCTCCGTCTACCTGGACTGGTTTCCCAAGTACCTGAACGACCACCGCGGCTTCGACCTCCGGACGATGGGACTTTACGCGAGCCTTCCCTTGTTCGCCGGAACGCTGGGAGACCTGCTCGGGGGCTGGCTGTCCGACGTCCGGGCCAGGCGGTCGGGGAACCTGAGAGCGGCGCGCCGGGGGGTCGCGATGACGGGCTTCCTGCTGGCCGGCGCGAGTATCCTCCCCGCCACATTCACCGGCAATGCCGTCGCGAGCGTCTGGTACACTTGTGTAGCCGTGTTTGCGCTGGAGCTCACGGTCGGGGTTTCCTGGGCCATTCCCCTGGACATCGGCGGTGATTACGCGGGATCGGTATCGGCCGTTATGAACATGTGCGGCAATGTGGGCGGCGCTCTGTCCCCCGCACTGCTCGCTTACCTGGTAAGAGGCTATGGCTGGGAGGCGCCGTTTGTGTTCACCTCGGCGCTGTGCCTTATAGCGGCGGTCCTATTCTCGAGAATCGACGCCACGAAGCGCGTCGTGGCTGGGGGGTGAGGGGATGCGAATCAGCCCAAACAGGTGCGTTGCCTGCGGCAACTGCACGTACGTGTGCCCGACGGGCGCAATCTACATTGATCCGGCGATCAAGCGCGCCACCATCGACCGCGACGAGTGCGTCGAGTGCTACACCTGTTTTCACGGCATGAGCCAGGAACACCTGAATCCGACGCTCGTGCGCGCCCTTCGAGGGCTGTCTCATTTCTTCCGCCTGCGCTTCGATCCGGAGCCGGATGTCTGCCCGACGGCCGCGTTCGAGCCGGAAGAACTTTCCTGGCCGCGCGTGGTGCGGCGCGCTTTCTCCGATCCCCGCGTGCCACATGAATCGACCGGCGTCGAGGGCCGCGGCACCGAGGAAGTTAAGACCAACGACGTCAGCGGCCGCGTGCAGGTGGGCGAGGTGGGATTCACCATCGAGTTCGGGCGTCCCGGAGTGGGGGTGCGCTTCCATGAGATCGAGCGGATGACGCAGGCGCTGGCCCGGATCGGGGTGGCTTTCGAGAAAAAGAACCCGGTCACGTCGCTCATGTCCGACACAGCCGCCGGCGCGATCCGCGAGGACATCCTGAATGAGAAGATCCTCTCGGCCATCGTCGAAATCAAGGCGCCGGTGGAGCGTATCGAGGAGGTCCTCCGCGTGGTGCGGGAAGTCGAGAAACAAATCGACACGGTAATCTCGATCGGCGTCAGCACGCGGTGCGATGAAGACGGCGAGGACAACGTGGTTGGCGCGGCGCTGGAGCGCCTCGGGTACCGGCCCGAGCGCGCCAAGACCAACATCGGTCTCGGCCGGGTGACGAATCCGCAGCCCGAGCCTGTGGGAGAACTGCGATGACAAACACGCTGCATCGCTACGGCAACGCGGCCAGCTTCCAGGATGATTACGTCGTCTTCGCGATCCAGTGCCGGGGCAAGAACGACGTGGGCGCGCTGCCGAAGCTGAAGAAGTTCCTCGAGATGGCTCTGGCGTTCCAGCCCGTGAATCTTGGGGACGCCCGGCACGGCGGCGCAGTGCGTCCGGAGCGCAACTTGAATCCCTTGGTCCACTGGAAGCGAAGCACGCGGCCGGATTTCCAGGCGGTGATCGACGGCCTGGACGCGCCCACCACCGTCGCCGCGGTCTTCGACAATCGGGAGGCGGCGGCGAACTTCGTCCAGGCTCTGAAGGAGGCGGACCTCGGACTGAGCATCAACATCTCGACTTCCATGGACGGCGCCGAGCAGTGCTGCCACGCCGCCGGACTCCGCCGGCACAGCGTCGGCTACTCTCTCGGCTTCGAAGGCAAGACCGAGAGACTGCCGGCTGCTGAAGTTCTGATGCTGAGCACCATGTGCGGCCACAGCATGATCAGCGCTTCTCTGGCGGGCAAGATGATCGATTGGGTCCGGGAAGGCCGCCGCACGCCCGAGGAGGCTGCCGCCTGTTTGAGCCGCTTCTGCTCCTGCGGGGTCTTCAACCCCTGTCGCGCCAGGCGCGTGCTGGAGGAGGCGCGGCGCCGGAAGCCCGGCAACACCGTGCTATAATCCCCGCGCTTATGAGCTTCGCGCGTAGCACTGCCATCCTCCTCGTCGCATCAGGCTTCGCTTTTCCCGAAACCAAGCTCCTGAAGAACTTCACGCTGATCGACGGCGCGGGCGGCACATCCCTGGCCGGAGCCGCCATGGTCATCGTGAACGGGCGCATTCAGTGGGTTGGATCCGTGTCGCGCCTGAAGCCTCCGCCAGGAGCGGAGACCGTTGACCTCACGGGCAGGTTTGTGATGCCCGGCATCATCAATCTGCACTGCCACCTGGGAAACGTGGTCGATCTCATCGAGGACCAGAAGAACTTCACGCGGGTGAATGTCGAAAAGCAGCTCCGTACTTACGCATCGTATGGAGTCACGTCCGTGCTCAGCATGGGCACGGACCAGGATCTCATCTACCAGATCCGCGCCGAGCAGCGCGCCGGCCGCCCTGCGATGACACGCATCTTCACCGCCGGACGAGGGTTCAAGGGCAAAGATGGTTACCCCAACACACCCGCTACAAAGGGCATCCCGTTCGAAGTTACTACTCCGCAAGAAGCCGAGAAAGCGGTGGCGCAACTCGCCGACAAAGGTGTGGACGTGGTGAAGATCTGGGTGGACGACCACCTCGGCAGGCAGCCCAAGATTTCGATGGATTTGTGCCGGGCGATTATCTCCAGCGCGAACAAGCACAGGCTGAAGGTGGCCGCCCACGTGTTCTACCTGGAAGACGCCCGGCAACTGGTGGAGGCCGGCCTGCACGGCCTGGTGCACAGCATTCGCGACGCCGAGATGGACAGTGCGCTGATTGCCGCGATGAAGAAGCGAGGCGCCTGGCAGGCCGCGGCCACCCTCGCGCGCGAATGGTCCACGTTCGTGTATGCCAGGCCGCAGCCTTTTCTCGACGAACCCTTCTTCACGCGGTCGGTTTCTCCGCAGGTTGTCGCGACATTGAAGACCAGTTACAGGAACAAAGTCGCCGCCGACCCCGACCTTCCCAGGTACTCCGGATTCCTGGAGACGGCGAAGCGAAACCTGAAGAAACTGGCGGACGCCGGCGTGCCATTCGGGTTCGGGACCGATACCGGCCCGCCGGGCCGGTTCAGCGGCTATTTCGAGCACCGGGAGATGGAACTCATGGCGGAGGCGGGCCTGACGCCGATCCAGATCGTCACCGCGGCCACCAGGAGTTCGGCTGAATTTCTGGGTGTGGCCAAAGATCTCGGCACGTTGGAGGCGGGCAAGTGGGCCGACCTCATCGTGCTGTCGAAGAACCCGCTCGAGAGCGTTACCAACACTCGATCGATCGAGATGGTCTTGATCGCTGGCAACCGCGTGAACTAACGCGGCTATGCTCCCGACTCGCAGAGATTTCCTGGGCACCGCGCTGGCGTGGCCGGCCTTGGCTTCCTCTTCTCGCTATCGGATCGGGATCACCCCGAACACCATCGGCGGCTGGGAGAAGGATTGGGAGCTTGCCTTCCGGGAAGCCCGTGAAGTGGGCTATCGGTGGATGGAATCCTTCAATCACTACTTCACGGACTATTTCGACCAGCCGGGCGAGCTTCAGGAGAAGCTGGATCAAATGGGAGTTGGGCTGATCACCATCTCCAACGGCAGGGGTATGGAGACGCGTTTCGAGGAGCCGGCCAGACACGAGAAGATCTACGAAGATCATTTGCGGCTGGTCCGCTTCATCAAGCGGTTCGGATGCAAGCACCTGAAGATCAACATGGGCCGCCGTCGTCCCGAGGGCACCACGGAGGAAGACCTGAAACACATGGCGGCGGCTGCGGGCGAGCTTGGCCGGCGGATCAGCGACGAAGGGCTCAAGTTCGCCATCCACGCCCACATGTGGAATCAGTTCGAGAACCGCCGGGAGATCGACTTCATGATGCGGAACACCGACCCGAAGCACGTGTGGTTCGTGCTCGATACGGGTCACATCACCCTGGCCGGCATCGACCCGGTGGAGCTGGCGCGGACCCTCGGACATCGGATCGTGGAGTTCCATCTGAAGGATGTCAAGCCCGAGCACCGCGGGGTAGCCAAGCAGCGCCTCGACCGCCCTGACATGATGAAAGACCCGCCATTCCTTCCGCTCGGGGCCGGCGGCGTGGACTACCCCGCTTTGAAAGCACACCTGGACAAGATCGCGTGGGAGGGCTGGCTGACCGTGGAACTCGACTCGTCGCCCTTCCGCCCGCCGAAGGAAAGCGCGCGGATCAGCAAGGAGTACATCGAGACGAGGCTGGGCTTGAAGGTCTGAGCGGGTACGCCACGTCAACGTCGGCTCCTACCCGAACCCGGCGTGCTTGAATCGGTTTTCTGGGTGGGGTATTCCCTTCACAGGTGCTAACTTCAGCGCCCGGTGAGGATTCGGAGTGGCTGGAATCTTGCGACAACTGCCGATCGACCAAGTTCGGGCTGCCGAGCTTGGCGTTCACCGGCGCGCCGGCTCTTGGCGCGCCTGATGTGTGCCTTGTTAGAATGCTCCCTTCTTCAGCAGCCTCATTGCGGCCAATATGACATGCCGTGCGTCCTCCTCCAGGATGGAATAGGGCACCTCGTTCTCTGTCACAGATCTGTGCTCAACGGTGTCTTTGTAACCTGGCCGCCGGAAATGCGTGACGGGATTCCTGAACTCTTTCGCCCGCTCCAGCCAGGCGTGCTCTTCAGCAGATAGCCAGCCAATGCCGACCGCTTCACGGAACAGCACTGAGGCGGATGCCCTCTCCAGATCGTTCCGACCGCTTGCATAGAACGTCGCCGCCAGAGTATGCTCGATGAACGCAAAGCCAAGAACAATGGCAGCGAGGAACTGGGCGTACGCGAAGCAGTACCGTGGTTCTTCGTACAGTTGCTTTGCCATCCAGCCACCAGGGAACGCAAGGAATTCCGCGGCGGGAAGTACCGACGCCAGCCAAACCAGCCGGTCGATTCTGCCCTCCCGGCATTCGCTGTCCTCGCGGTCGAGCCATCTTTGGGCCAGTTCGAGATGCTCCTGCATCAGTCCGTACTCCTGGTCAGTTTAACGATTCAGCGCTCAGGCGCGGCCGTTTTGGCGGTCGCCTGCAGCGTCAAGTCAAACGGCCCCATCGAGCTACTCGTATTGCTTCAGGATCGCTCGCAATCGGCTCTCACGAAAATACTCAAGTTCATCACGGAACGACTTTCGCTTGCCAGCAATATTCCCGATGGGAACCGCCCCGTACGAGTGCTTGAAAGTCAGCAACAGGGCCGACTCAAGCTTCCTTCAGGTCTGGACGTTCCGGCGTGCCTTGCAAGTCACGACATAGAAATCAAGCTGCTTGACACCGTGGTGCGTTAGTAGGCTCTTGGCCTTGCCGGCTGCGCTGGCTGCCACTCTTCTCGCTCCAGAGGTGGTGGTACCGATGTAAACAATGGCCGAGCGCCGAAACGGATACCTGAATTGACGGTTTGCCCTTGCAACATAAACCAGCTTCTGCTTGCCCAACGATCTCCGGGTTATGGTTATGGCAGGCTTTGGGTCGCCCTTGATAAACAGCCGTCTAGGCATGCTCAGCCTCGCTTTGCGTTCCCTGCGTCAACCATCGGTCCGTCTAACGCTTGGCATCAGCCGCGACCGATCAGGAAAGGAAACATTGCCGATGCCAGTATCCCCCACATCGCGGTGCGGCTCAGCGTGATGTCGCAGATTGGCTTCGTGCTGTCGGCGAAGGACAAGAGGATGCCGAAGGCGTCGATATCTTCCGGATCGATGACCCACACGACGATCGAGATGGCAGCGAAGATCGCTGCCCTGAGGGTTCCCCATGTCATGCCGATACCCATCACACCACGCAGCTTCCGAAGCAGCTTGTTCACCTTGCCGCCTACCGGCGATACCGCAGGATGCGCCCTAACAATTGTAGCGCTCGGGCGCGGCCCGCTTTCGGCCGTCGCCCGCCGCGCCCGGTTAGGCTGCGGAGTCGAGGCCAACCTGCCAGCCGGGGAAGACCAAGACTGCTGGATGACACCTCAATGCTCGTGCCAGAATCTTGGCTCGCTCGATGCCAAGTCGAACGCGGTCATTCTCAATGGCGGAGAGAGTTGCCTGAGGGATGCCCGTCCGCCTGGACAGCTCGTTTTGGCTGTACCCCTGCAATTCTCGAATGATGCGAACTGACTCGCCCACTGATACCTCGATACGCTTACTCGCCGGACGAAAGACTCTCATCCTATCCTCTTGCCTCTCCTATAGTCATGCGGCGTGATGTGAACAACCTGGAACAGCAAGTGTTCCCGAATAAAGCGATAAATCACCCGGTACTGCTGTCCCAAGCGAGAGGACCGGTGGCCTTGCCATTCTCCGCGCAGGGCCTCGTCGTGGAATCCCTTGATCAGTCGCAATCCAGGCGGGCCAGAGATCATTGCGATGTCCTTCCACTTCTCGTATCGCTTCAAGATTTCAACGGGCACGCCGTCGAGCTTCTTCTCCACCCGACGGTGCTCCTCGATCCGCCACATGCCGCAGTGTAGCACATACCGAATATGGTATGGGCGCCCGCTGCCTTTGAGGAACTTCAGGGCGCCAGATCATCCTGTAAATGGAACAGTCTAGCGTGCGGCTTGAGCCGCGTCGCGTCAGCGGGCGGAAAGAACGCGCAACTCCGCCGCCGGGGGCGGTTCCGGCGCCGAGTCCCAGCCTTCGGGCAGCGCGCGCCTCAGGTTCATCTTCCAGCACTTCATCACGATCTGCCATAGCAGCGACGTCAGCTCCCGGCTCTCGATCACGCCTCTCTTGGCCGCCAGCCGGGTGTCATGGAGCGGCGAGAAAATTGACGGAACAAGGAACGAGAACAGGCCGCGCCGCTCCACTTCGTAGAGCAGATCGACCGTGGCCAAGCAGTCCTCCGGATTCCCGACCATCAGCGCCAGCACGCCGGCCAGACACGAGAAGATCTATGAAGATCATCTGCGGCTGGTCCGCTTCATCAAGTGCTTCGGATGCAAGCAAATGAAGATCAACATGGGCGGCCCGCCGTCCGAAGGCACCACGGAGGAAGACCTGAAGCACATGGCGGTGGCGGCGGGCGAGCTTGGCCGGCGGATCAGCGACGAGGGGCTCAAGTTCGCCATCCACGCCCACATGTGGAATCAGTTCGAGAACCGGCGAGAGATCGACTTCATGATGCGGAACACCGACCCGAAGCACGTGTGGTTTGTACTGGACACGGGGCACATCACCCTGGCCGGCATTGACCCGGTGGAGCTGGCGCGAACCCTCGGACATCGCATTGTGGAGTTCCATCTCAAGGACATCAAGCCCGAGCACCGCGGAGGCGCCAAGCGGCACCTCGAACGCCCGGGCATGATGAAAGACCCGCCGTTCCTTCCGCTCGGGGCCGGCGGCGTGGACTACCCCGCTTTGAAAGCACACCTGGACAAGATCGCGTGGGAGGGCTGGCTGACCGTGGAACTCGACTCGTCGCCCTTCCGCCCGCCGAAGGAAAGCGCGCGGATCAGCAAGGAGTACATCGAGCGGACGCTGGGGCTAACGCTGTAAGCACTGGCGTATACACCGACGGCCCGCTTGAATGCTGCTAGCATCTCGTGGAGAGGTGAACTTCCAAGATGAGTGAAATCACACGCCGCGGTGTTGTTCGAGGAGCGCTGGGTACGCTGGCCTCGGAACAGGCGATCCGCCGGAGCGCATCCGCGACCCCTAAGGCGCCGGGGCAGCCCGGCATCCAGCTTGCCTTCATGCTTGCGCCGGGCCAGAGGGACCGGCAGAGACTGGCGAAGCAAATGGGAGTGAACCACGCGATCATCAGCGTCAGCCGCGAACTGAGTAGGGCGAGGAGAGAGGACTACTCGTCCGTCCTCCAACGCATCAAGGACGAATATACTGACGCCGGCTTGTCCATCGCCGGGGTGGAAAGCCACCCTGTCCCGGCGGAGAAGATCAAACTCGGGCTTGCGGGTCGCGATGAAGAGATTGAGAACTACCGCTGGGCCATCGAGGCGCTGGGCAAGGCAGGGATCCCCATGGTGTGCTACAACTTCATGGCCGGCCTGGGTTGGTACAGGACCAGCATGAAGACACCCGGCCGCGGCGGCGCCCTGGTCAGCGAGTTCGACTACGAGGTTTCCCAGCGCCAAGGCCTCACGGAATGGGGCGAGGTCAGCGAAGAAAGGATCTGGAGCAACATCGAGTATTTCCTGAAGGCGATCGTTCCGGTGGCCGAAAAGGCCGGCATCAAGATGGCGCTGCACCCCGACGACCCGCCGATCTCACCGCTCCGCGGCATCGGGCGCATCCTCACGAGCGCCGTCAACTACCGCCGGGTGATGGACATGGTCCCAAGCCCGATCAACGGCGTCACCTATTGCCAGGCGAACTTCAAGGCGATGGGCGAAGACATCGAAGCTCTTGCCAGGCAGTGGTGCCGCGAGAAGAAGATCTTCTTCGTCCACTTCCGGGACATCGAAGGGGACAAGCGCCATTTCGTCGAGACGTTCCACGACAACGGCCCCACTGACATGGCCCGGATGATGAAGGTCTACCACGATTCCGGCTTCCGCGGGCCCATGCGACTCGACCACGCTCCGACAATGGAAGGCGAATCCAACGAGCATCCCGGCTACATGGTCCTCGGTCGCATTTATGCGATCGGGTACATGAAAGGGCTGCTCGATGGGCAGAGAATTCCGTACGAGTGATCCTGGAACTCAGATTTCTGTTTCCGTGACCTGATCCGCGGCCGACGGCCGGGAAGCCTCACGGCCGGGCGCTCACTGCGCGACACGATGCAGCACAGGTTCCCAGGCCAGCGACCCATCCCTCCACAGACTCCCCATTGGCTAGAATAAAGGCCGACCTCATGGCTGACTTCCATCCGTTGCAGGTCGAACTCGAACGGGAAGAGGACGGCAGATGGCTGGCCTCTGTTCCGGAGCTTCCCGGCGTCATGGCATACGGGGCCACCGGGGATGAGGCGATCCGAAAAGCGAAAGCCATTGCGTTGCAGGTGCTCGCCGACATGGTTGAAAGTGGCGAAGAGGTGCCTGACTCCCTGAAGGTCTTGTTCGCCGCGTGAGCCAGTGGCGAGCCACCAAAGCGCGTCTACGCGGCTTTGCTCCGTATCGGCTGGACATTCAAGAAGCAGGTCGGCTCGCATCGCCGCCTTCAACTCCCGGGATGGCGTAACTTCACTTTCAGCTTCCACGACAGTGAAGAGATCGGCCCGGC
>CAYZJD010000019.1:0-23032 GCA_964478455.1 uncultured Solibacteraceae bacterium
GGATGGGCTCGAAGCGACCCGCAGGATTCGCCAGGACCCCCGCTGGCGATCGTTGCCGGTGGTCGCGCTGACGGCGCACGCCACGCGCGGCGACCGTGAGCGTTGCCTTCAGGCCGGCATGGATGACTACCTCGCCAAGCCGGTGAACGCCGACGCACTCGTGGCGACGCTGAAGAAACTCCTGGAGAGGAAAGAATACGAGCCATCGCCATTAGTGGCCGAGCTCGGCGGCCGCTGATCTCAGCAGCTCCCAGACTTCCTCCACGTCCGCCTGCGTTGTCCCAAGGTTGCCGATAGCCACCCGCAGCACGAACCGCCCGTTCAACACCGTGTGAGACAGGAAGACCTTGCCGGAGGCGTTCACCCGCTCCAGCAGGAGCCGGCTCCGCTCATCCGGTCCTCTCAGCCGGAAGCAGACGACGGAGAACGGGACCGGCGCGACGCGCTCGAACTGCCCATGGGCGTCGATGGCGGCGGCCAGCTTCCGTGCGGTCTCGATGTGCGAGCGGATGATCTCGCAAACTCCCTCACGGCCGAAGTGCCGCATGACGAACCAGAGCTTCAGGGCGCGAAACCGGCGGCCGAGTTGCACGCCGTAATCCATGAAGTTGACCGCGCGCGGCTCCTGCGCGGTGCGGAGGTACTCCGGTACCAGCGAGAATGCGCGGCGCAGTACCTCCGGGCGGCGGGTGAAGAACGCGCTCAGATCGATCGGCGTGAACAACCATTTGTGGGGGTTCATCACCAGCGAGTCGGCCTGCCCCGCCCCGGCGAGGATGTGGCGGTACTCCGGCAGGATGGCCGCCGCCCCGGCATAGGCTGCGTCGATATGTAGCCATAAGCCGTGGCGTGCCGCAATCGGCGCGATCTCGTTGACAGGATCGACACTGGTCGTGGACGTGGTGCCGACCGTCGCCACGACGCAGAACGGTTTCCTGCCGGCGCTGATGTCGGCCTCAATTGCGGCAGCCAGCGCGTCGGGCCGCATGCGGAACTCGGAGTCGACCAGGATCTTGCGGACGTTGCGCTTGCCGATCCCCAGGGCGATCGCGCCCTTGTCCACCGAAGAGTGCGCCTGGTCGGAGGCGTAAAGCACGAGATGGTTCGATGCGCCGCGCTCTTGCGCCTCCGGATCGGCCAGTTCTCTGGCGGCCGCGATCGCGTGCAGCGTGCTGACGGAGGCGGTGTCGTAAATGATCCCGAAGAACTCCTCGGGCAATCCGAGCCATTGACGCAGCCACGCCAGCGTCACCTGCTCCAGTTCCGTGCCCGCCGGAGAGGTCTTCCATAGCATGCCGTTGGCGTTAATCGCGGAGGCCAACAACTCGCCCAGGATGCCGGCCGCCGAGGCGGAGATGCCGAAGTAGGCCATGAATCGCGGGTGGTTCCAGTGCGTGATCGACGGGACGATCAGCCGGTGGAAATCCTCCAGGATGACCTCCAGCGGCTCGCCGCGCTCGGGAGCTGACGGCGGGAGGCGGTCGATGAGGTCACCCGGTTTGCCTTGCGGAAGAACCGGATAGCGGCGTGGATCCTCCAGGTAGCCGGCGATCCAATCAACGGCGGCGTGCGCCGCCCTGCGAAAATCCTCGACGGAACGGTTCATGGAATTGTCTCGGCGGCCGGGGTGGCCGCTTTCGCGCTATATGCACCTAACCTCTTGCTCAACGCTTCTCCACCAGCCGGGAAACCACTTGCGGAATTCCTCCAGGTGTCGCTGGCCCGTGTCACCGAGCGGCACGGCGTGCGGGCCGGTCTTGATCCCTCGCGCGCGTGCAGCCTCCCGGATCGCGACCGGCGTCGGAAACCGTTCCACCCACGCCAGGAATTCCTGCAATCGCGCTTCCAGCCTCTGGCGCGGCCCGACCTGCCCCTTGCGAACGGCGCGGTCAAGGCCGCAAACGAGTTCCGGCACCGCGCTCGCAACACCCGAAACGGCTCCGTCCGCGCCGGCCTCCCGCGCCGGCGCCAGGATCCGGTCGTTGCCCACCAGCAGGCGGAACGGCACGCGCTCACGAACTGCCCGTAACCGCAGCAAATCGTCGAGATGGCCGCTCGAATCTTTGATCCCCGCAAATCGCCCTGTGGAGAGCAGTTCGATCGCCGTGTCCACTTGGATCGCTCCGGCGTGCTCCGGCACGTTGTACAGCAGGATCGGCGTCTCTGCTTCCATGTCCTCCGCGAATTGCAGGTAGAAGGCGCGGATTTCCTGCTGGCCGTAGCGGAAGAAATGCGGCGGCAGCAGAAGGACGCCGGCGGCGCCGTCTGAGGCCGCCTCGCGGGCGAGGTTCAGTGCTCCGTCGATGGTCGAATGCGATGCGTTCACCACCACCGGCACGGGGCTGCGCTTCAGGGCGAACCGGATTAGATGCCTCCGGTCTTCCAGGTCGAAATGAAGGAATTCCCCCGTCGAGCCCAGCAGCGCGATCCCGTCCACGCCGCTGCGGCCCAGGAAATCGATCAGATCGAGCGCGGCGGCAAGGTCGATCGTCGCCTCGCCGTCGCGGCGGGGCGTGAGCGCCGCTGCGTATACGCCTTGAACGGGGGATGCGGTGACTTTCATGCGCCGTCGCGAGAGCTTCCATTGTCTCTCAGGGGGCGCGCCCGCGAAACCACGGGCTCGTTGGATAGAATAGTGCGTCCGAGGTGAACCAATGCAGAGGACTATTGAGACTTTTTCTCGCCGTTCTTTCCTAAGGAAGTCCACGGCCGTGGGAGCGGGCGCTTCCGCGTTCACGATCATCCAGCCCGAGCTGGTCCGGGGCGCCGGCAAAGAGAGGTTGAAGGCAGGTCTCGTCGGCTGCGGCGGGCGCGGCACGGGCGCGGTGATGGACCTCCTGACGGCTGACCCGAATGTCCAACTCGTGGCCATGGCCGATATCTTCGAGGACCGGCTTGAGCGGTCCCTCGTCGAACTCCGCAAGGCCAAGGATCCCAAGGTTGCGGAACGGATCAAGGTCGAGCCCGACCGCCACTTCGTGGGCTTCGACGCCTATCAAAAGGTGGTCGCCTCCGATGTGGACATCGTGATGCTGTGTACGCCGCCGGGATACCGGCCCATCCATTTCGAGGCCGCCATCGCGGCGAAGAAGCACGTTTTCTGCGAGAAGCCGTTCGGCACCGATCCGGTGGGGGTGCGGCGCTTCATGGACGCGGCGAAGAAATCCGAGGATCTCAAGCTCACGGTGGTCTCCGGCGCCCAGCGGCGCTTCTCCCGGGATTATGTGGAGACCGTCGACAAGATCCAAAGCGGCGCTATCGGCGAGATCGCGGCCGCCTACGCCTACTGGGTAGGCAGCCCCGTGCTCCAGTTCATGTCGCCCGGCTGGCCCGGCCCCAAGGGCAAGCGCGATCCGAAGTGGAGCGACATGGTCTTCCAGAACCGGAGCTGGTATTCCTTCGTCTGGCTCTGCGGCGACCAGGTTGTCGAGCAGCACCTCCACAACATCGATGTCTGCAACTGGGTGATGGGAGCGCACCCGGTGAAAGTGTTCGCTTCCGGCGGCGTGGCCTGGCGGCCGCGCGAGGCGGAGTACGGCAACATCTACGATCACATCACGGCCGAGTTCGAATACTCAAACGGCATGAAGATGATGAGCCACTGCCGCCAGTATCCCCAGGGTAGCTACCAGAACGTCAGCGAGCTGGTCGTCGGTACGAAGGGCCGCAGCAACTGCCACGATCTGGGCGCAGGCACCGGGCAGGATGTTCGCCGCGCTTTCCGCGATCCGATGGAGAACCCCTACGTGCGCGAGCACGTGGCCTTGGTGAACAGCATTCGCGGCGACGGGCCGTACGTGAATCACGCGATGGCCGTCGCCGAAAGCACCATGACCTGCATCATGGCGCGCGAAGCGGCCTATTCCGGCCAGCTCATCACCTGGGACCAGGTCATGGCATCGAAGCTCGACCTGATGCCGAAGGCCTTCGGCTACGACGCGCAGGTCGAGGCGACGCCGCTGCCCGTCCCCGGCCAGTACAAGTTCATGTAGTTTGGATAACCACCAAGGCACCAAGGGAAACATGGTTCCAAGCGCATCCCCGCTCTCGCGGAATCCCAGGTTCTCTTGCTTTCTTGGTGCCTTGGTGTCTTGGTGGTGAAACTATGAATCCCGTATCCCGACGATCCTTCCTTGGTGGCGGCGCGGCCGCCTTCACAATCATCCAACCCCAGCTCGTCCGGGGCGCCGGCAACGAGTTGCTGAAAGCCGGCCTGGTAGGCTGCGGCGGCCGGGGCACGGCGGCAGTGGACAATCTGGTCACCGGAACCGAGAATGTGGAACTCGTTGCCATGGCCGATGTCTTCGAAGATAAGCTCGAAGGCTCGCTCACCCGGCTTCGCAACAGACCGGCGCAGATCGCCTCGCGGATCAAGGTGGCGCCCGATCGCCGCCACGTCGGTTTCGATGCCTACAAGAAGCTGATCGCCTCCGACGTCGATATCGTTCTGCTCTGCACCCCGCCCGGCTACCGCCCCGCCCATTTTGAGGCGGCGGTGGAAGCCGGCAAGCACGTTTTCACGGAGAAGCCGATCGCCACCGACCCGGCCGGCGTGCGCCGTTTCATCGCCGCCGCCAAGAAGTCCGAGGAACGGAAGCTCACGGTCGTCTCCGGCGCTCAGCGCCGCTCGCAGACCGAGTACGTCGAAACGGTCAAGCGCATTCAGGACGGGGCCATCGGCGACATCGTCGCGCTCTATTCTTACTTCCTCAGCGGGCCGGTGATGCACGCCAAGGCGCGCGATCCCAAATGGGGCGACATGGAGTGGCAGCACCGCAACTGGTACTCGTTCCTCTGGATCTGCGGCGACCAGATCGTGGAGCAGCACTTTCACAACATCGACTTCATGAACTGGCTGATGGGCAGCCATCCCATTAAGGTGGTCGCCTCCGGCGGCGCCGCCTGGCGTCCCCGCGAGGAACTCTACGGCAACATCTACGACCACATGACCTCGGAATTCGTCTACCCGAACGGGGTGCTCTTGAGCAGTCACTGCCGGCAGTATCCCAAGGGCTCCTTCTGGAGGGTGGGCGACCAGATCACCGGCACAAAGGGACGCAGCAACGGCATGGACCTTGGAGCGAAAGGCGGCGACCCGTATGTTCAGGAACACACCTATATGGTGAAGAGCATCCGGGGAGACGGGCCGTACATTAACCACGGCATGGCCATGGCCGAGAGCACCATGAGCTGCATCATGGCCCGCGAGTCGGCTTACTCGGGCCTCGAGATCACCTGGGACATGATCATGGCCTCCAAACAGGACCTCCAGCCCAAGGAGTTCGATTACAAACTGCCGATGGAGGTTCCGCCGCTCCCGGTCCCCGGCCAGTACAAGTTCATCTAGTTCGGAGAACCACCAAGACACCAAGACACCAAGGGATACATGGTCTGCCCTCCGCCAATCTTCCGCGTTCTTGGTGCCTTGGTGTTGGGTGGTGAAATTATGAAAGTACAGAGAACCACCAAGACACCAAGGCACCAAGGAACAGAATTGTGCGACTGCCGGGCAGTGACCTGTTTGTTGTTCTTGGTGTCTTGGTGCCTTGGTGGTGAAACCATAAAAGTACTGCTCACGCTTTGCGCCGCGGCCGCGACCATCAGCGCCGCCGAACCGATCCGCCTCCACCCGGACAATCCGCATTACTTCCTCTTCCGTGGCAAGCCCACGGTGCTGGTGACCTCGGGCGAGCATTACGGGGCGGTGATCAACCTCGACTTCGATTACAAGAAATACCTGGCGGCGCTCGAAGCCGCAGGGCTCAACCACACCCGCACCTTCGCCGGCGCCTATCGCGAAATTCCCGGTTCGTTCAACATTCCCAACAACACGCTTGCGCCGGAGCCTGACCGCTTCATCTGTCCGTGGCCGCGCACGGAGACGCCGGGCGCGAAGGACGGCGGCAACAAGTTCGATCTGACGAAGTGGAACGAGGCGTACTTCCGGCGCCTCCGGGCCTTCATGGAAGAGGCTTCGCGCCGGGGCATCGTCGTCGAGATCAACCTGTTCTGCCCGTTTTACGAGGACGTGCTCTGGGAGGTAAACCCGATGAACGCCGTCAACAATGTCAACGGCATCGGCGGCCTCCAGCGCACGGAAGCGCTGAACCTTAAGGACACGCGGCTGCTGGCCGTCCAGGAAGCCATGGTCCGCCGCATTGTGACCGAACTGAAGAACTTCGGCAACTTGTATTACGAGATCTGCAACGAACCGTACTTCGGCGGTGTCACGCTCGAATGGCAGGCGCACATCTCCAAGGTGATCGACGGCACGGAAGGCTCCTTCCCCGCGCGGCACCTCATCTCGCAGAACATCGCCAACGGTTCTGTCAGGGTGGATCACCCGAACCCGCTTGTCTCGCTGTTCAACTTCCACTACTCCCGCCCGCCGGAAAGCGTGGCCCTCAACTACGAGTTCGGCAGGGGGATCGGCAACAACGAGACCGGCTTCGATGGCCTGGCCGACGCCACTTACCGCATTCAGGGATGGGACTTCCTGATGGCCGGAGGCGCGCTCTACAATAACTTGGATTACTCCTTCACCGCCGGCCGTGAGGACGGGTCGTTTGTCGTCCCGCCGGGCGCCCCGGGCGGCGGCAGCCCGGCCCTGCGCCGGCAGTTGAAGATCCTGAGAGATTTTCTCGAGAGCCTGGACTTCATCCGGATGGCTCCGGCGTCGGGCATCATCCGAGGAGGCGTGCCGCCGGACGCCTCGGCCCGCGCGCTGGCCGAAGCGGGCAGGACTTACGCCGTCTACCTTCACCACGGCCGTATCGACGCGAAGGCGAAACCGCGGTATCAGGTTCCCGCAACGCCGCAGCGGGTGACGCTGGCGCTCGGTCTGCCCGCCGGCTCGTACGCCGCCTCGTGGCTCAACACCAAGACCGGCGAGTACGAAAAGACCGAGAAGCTCGCCCACGGCGGTGGCGCGAAGGATCTTGTGTCGCCGTCCTACACGGAGGACATCGCCCTCGTCGTGCGTGCCGTGAAGTAGAGCTGATCTTACTGGATCGCGACCGTCACGAGGTTCGCTGGCTGGCTGTCCGCCACCAGTACGACCTGAACCTCGCCCCGCCCCGCAAGCGTTCGGGGAAGCGGACCGACGTTCACCTGATCCAGACCCACGAACTGCGGCTGGTCGCCAGCGTAGGACACGGGCACGGCCACGCCGCCGATCTTGACACTAACCGCGCCCAGGCTGCTGCGGCCGCGGATCCCGGTTCCATACAGCAGCAGGTGGACTTCGTCGCCTTCCGGGCCAAGATCGATCGGATCGGGAACGCACGTACCCGCTCCGCCGGGGCATTGGAAAACGAGCTGGGTACTCTCCGCGCCGCCCGCCGTTCTCCGAAAAGCGACAGCCGCCGCCACGTCCTGCCCGCTCGAGTTCGCTGAAAACAGCCCTGGGGCCAGGCCCTCGACAATCGCCGTTCCGCTACGCGGCACGCCGTCGCTGCCCGTCACAATGACCCGCGCCTGGCCAAGTGCTGTGCGAGCCGGCAGCAGGTAGTTGACCTGCCACGGCGACACGAAGAACAGCGGCGCCAGCCGCTCGATGCCCAGGCTGTCGATCACACGCACGGTCGTTCCCGCCAGGGCAGTGGGCAATGGCAACTCCGTCGCTTGGGCGGTCGCACTCGCCAGCTTCTCGCCGAAGGCGCTGGCGATCGACAGCGGCGCCAGCGCCGTTCCGTCGTAGCTCGCCGCAGACACGCTCACCGGTCCGGTGCTGAAGCCGAGGTCTTCCGGCAGCCGCGCCGGCATCTCGAACAGGTTGACTCCGCCGAAGAACGGCCGCAGCGGGCCGTTCACGTCCGGGATCATCGTTCCGTCCGCAACGAGAAACCCGGCGATTTGCTGCTGCGCAGCCTGTGCAACGACGAAGGCGCGCGCCGGCTGTATGCCCACCAGAAATGAATGCGGATCCTCGGGGAGTTCCGGCGCGACGGCCAGCGCCAGATCGTGCCGGTAAAGCCGGCTGCTTTCCCGCATGTCCGCGCCGCGAATCAGGGCGCTTGACTGCGGATTCGGCACCGTGCGATCGCCGCGCGCGAACTGCCACAACACCGGCTTGGCCGTCAAACCGGTCAGCGGAGAGAGCCTGAGATGCGGCGCGTAGCTCGCCGGATCGCCCGGCATCTGCAACCACTCGGCGGCTTCGAGCACGTTCTGCACTTCGATGGCGTCTGGCACTCGCGTGACTTTCACCGGCTGGTCACGCAGCACATAATCGTCATCGAAGTCGTCGCCGGCGTTCAGCAGCGGCGGCATGCGCGCCTCGAGGTAGTCTCTTACGAGGTAGCGGAACTCCTGGCTCCAGCGCGCGATGTCCACCACGGAACCGCCGCCCACATTCAATGCGGCCGCCCGCACATACGGCTCCACCGCCGTGAACACCGTTCCGTACAGCCCGCCGAGGGACTGGCCGGCGTAGTAGATGCGGTTCGGGTCGAGGTCCGTGGAGCCGTCGCCGTCCAGGTCCATTCCTGCCCGGATCGCCCGGACGAGCTGCATCAAGTCCACCGCCGTTTGCCTCAGACAGTCCCGCAAGCCAATCGGCAGCGGCGACAGAATCAGGCATCCTTCGCGCGATCCAATCGCACCGTCTCCGTCAAGGTCCACGCTGCGCCCGCCCCCTGTCAGAGTCGTTGTGCCGCTGAGTTCCGTCAGGAGGATGACGCTCTCGGGTCCCGACCCGTGGCCTACCGCGTTGATTGCGATTGTCGCCAGGCCACCTTTGGCTAGGCCGTTTGAAACCAGCGTGGATGCGCCAAACCGGCTGTCACCAAGCCCGTGGCCGAAGATCACCACCGGATAGCCGCCAGAGGGCTTCGCCGTCTCCGGCAGCAATGCGTGGAAGTAGATCTCCGCCGTGTTCACTGGTGGTGCAAGAGGCACGGCCGTCGGGGCGGGCGGTATCGTGTGATCCTCGCTCGTGAACCGTGGAGACGTGTACACTCCGAAAGCGACGCTGTCCACGTCCGGAAGAACAAGACGAGGGGCGGAAATGCTGAAATCTTCAAAGCCCGGCGGGTTGGTCCTTACCTGCGAGCGCACCGTAATCCCAACCAGTCCCGAGATCTTGAAGACGTTCTTCGGCGTCGGCCGCCGGAAGTTGACCGGCGCGCCCTGGATGGCCGCGCGCGCCTCCTCCAGCCAATCGGTTGCGCTCAAGGTCGTGAAAAGCGAGGCCGCAACAACACGGCCCGCGACGTCGAGCGAATTCACGGTCGCCGCGAGCCTCCCACAGTACTGGTTCGGGAACGGCGGCGTGACGCAGGCGGTAAACGCGGGATCGGGTCCAACCGGGTCGCTCGCCAGGTCGAGGACCGCGTCCGTCACCACCAGCGCATACCTTCGGTGTTGATCCAGCACTTCGTCGGACTCGGCGTAGGCAGTGTTCGTCGCCGGATCCCAGACCACCTGGTTGATGCCGCTCGTGTACCCGTCCGGGCGTGCTCCGGGCTCTCCCGCAGCCAGGTTGTCCAGCCAGACGACGAAGATTCCCTGCCGCAACGTGTGCCGGTTCACCGGCGCCGAGAACCGCACCCGCAGGCGCGGCAGCAAGCTGAACCCGTCCAGTTCGTTGATCAGATCTCGCTCCTGGCAAGTGCTGGGCTGCGCGCCACAATCCGGAAGCGGAAGATTCACCCGCAGGCCGGTCTTCTGCAACAGGTCGAGTCGGGTCAGAAAGTCGGTTGGAAACGGCCCGACTTCCAGAGAATCAGGCGCAAACAGAACGGCCACGCCCCCCGCCAGACAGGCGGACGGAAGGAAGAACAGGCACACCGAAAGAAGGAGAGTAGCTACCCTCTGCATGGGATCATTCTACGTCCGTGCCTGGCTCGCAGTGCCATCCCCGCCTTGCACTGTCAACGGCGTCTGGCGTTCCGGGCCCAGCCGCTTGCTGCAACTTCTTGATTTTGCGATCGTTCCGGTTTCCGCCGTTTGGACGAGTCCCTGCAATGAACGAAGCGGATCAGCGGCCGGCGACGCCGGTCCAAGGAGAGACCATGCGACCAGCGGCAAGATTCGTCAGCATCCTGCTTCTATCCCTGGGCGCAGCAAGCGCCCAGCGGGAAACGCCCTATAAGGGGCATGGCTACGTGTTCTTCGCCCCCGGCGCGACCGCGGGCAATGGCAACGCGGGCTACGTGCACTACGGCGGGGGCGGCGAAGCCATCTTCGGGCCTGGCATCGGCTTCGGCGCGGAGGTCGGCTACGCACATCCTCTAGAGGAGTTCGGAGCCGGCATCGGCATCGCCTCCGTCAATGGCCTATACCAGTTCGGCAAGGCTTGGCCCAAGCGCAAGGTCGTGCCGTTCGTGACCGGAGGCTACAGCCTGGCTTTCCGCAGAGGCTCGGAGAACTTCGCCAACCTCGGCGGCGGCGTCACCTGGTGGTTCCGCGAAAAGATGGGATTCCGCTTCGAGGTCCGCGATCACCTGGACCTCGAGCATGCCGGTATTCATCTCGTGAGCTTCCGCTTCGGTGTCGCTTTCCGCTGAGATGACCCTCTGCCCACATTGCGGGCAATCGGACTGGAGCGGCGCCGGATTTAGGATAATAATTCCGGCGCCGATCATGCCTTACACGCTGCTCGTCGTCGAGGACGAACCGGCCGCGCGCTACGGGCTCGTGCGGGCCTTCGCCGCCGGCTATCGCGTCGTTGAAGCGGAGACCACGGCGCAGGCGCGAGAGCTGCTGGCCGCGGAGTGCCCGGCCGTGGTGCTGCTCGACTACAACCTGCCGGATGAAAGCGGCCTCGTGCTTCTTCGCGAGATCGGCGCTAGCCCGGAAAGCCCGGCCGTGATCATGATCACCGCCCACGGTTCCGAGCGCGTGGCGGTGGAGGCAATGAAGGCGGGCGCTTACGACTACCTGACCAAGCCCTTCGACCTCGAGGAACTGCGCCTGGTGGTGGCTCGTGCCCTCGAACGGCAGGAGTTGCGCCACGAAGTTCACAACCTGCGCGAGCGGCTCGCCGCCGAGGGCCAGTTCGGACAGCTCGTCGGGGCCTCCAAGATCATGCGCGAGTTGTTCGTGCTCGCCGAACAGGTGGCGCAGACCGACCTCGCGGTGCTGCTTCTCGGCGAAAGCGGAACGGGCAAGGACGTCCTCGCGCAGGAGATCCACGCCCGCAGCGGTCGCGCTGGCCAGCGCTTCGTCGCTCTGAATTGCGCGGCTGTGCCCGAAACATTGGTGGAGAGCGAACTGTTTGGCTACGTCAAGGGCGCCTTCACTGGAGCAACCGGCACCCGCGCGGGGAAGTTCGAACTGGCACAAGGCGGCACCCTGTTTCTCGATGAGATCGGCGATATGGCCCCCGCCACCCAGGCCAAGATCCTACGCGCGGCTGAATCGGGCGCGGTCGAGCGCCTGGGCGACTCCAAGTCGATGCGCGTGGACGTCCGCCTCATCAGCGCCACGAATCAGGACTTGCAGGGCGCCATCCGCGAAGGCCGCTTCCGTCAGGACCTCTACTACCGGCTGGCGGGCGTTACCCTCTATCTGCCGCCGCTGCGCGAGCGCCGCGAAGATATCCCGCTGCTGGTCGAGCGCTTCCGGGAAGACCTGCGCCGGAAGTATGGCCGCCCGGGACCGGAGTTGGCCCGCGAGGCGATGCTGTCCCTGGAAGCGGCCCCCTGGCCGGGCAACGTTCGCCAGTTGCACAGCGCGGTCGAGCGGCTGTTCGTGCTGTGCCGCGAAGGCCGCGTCGCCAAGGAGGACGTGGAAGCAGCCGTCCGCCAGGGCCCGACGGCGCCCGCGGCCGAAGACGACTTGCTGGCCTGTGCCGATTTCCGCGAAGCCCGCGGCCGCTTCGAGGCCGCCTACATCGCCCGCAAGCTGCGTGAGAATCAAGGCAACGTCACCCGCACCGCGGCCGCGATCGGCCTCGAGCGGCAAAGCCTTCAAGAGAAGCTGAAGAAGCTCGGCATCGAGCGTTAAACCGGGGACAGCCCGCATGTTCCCGCGCGTGCGCGCGGGAACATGCGGGCTGTCCCCGGTTTAGATCGTTTCGAGCGCCTGCTCGAAGTCCTCCAGCAGATCTCTCCAGTCCTCGATGCCGACCGAAATACGCACCATGCCCTCGCCGATTCCTGCCTGCTCCAACTCCTCCGGCGTGAGCCCGGAGTGCGTGGTGGTGCGGGGATGGCAGGCGAGCGTTTCCACGCCCCCGAGGGAAACAGCGTTGCGAGCAATTTTGAGACTGCGCAAGAACTGGAAGGCCGCGGGCCTGCCGCCGCCGAGCTCGATCGAGAAGATGCCGCCGGGGAACGTGCATTGCCCCAGCCGGATCTTGATCTGGTCGGCGTCGTCGAACAGCGTGGGGTAGTGAACCTTGTCCACGTGGCGGTGCTCCACCAGCCGTTCGGCGATCCGCTGCGCGTTCTTGCTCTGCCGGTTCATGCGAAGACTGACGGTGGGCAGCCGGCCGTCGAGGAGCCAGCATTCGTCGGGCGGCAGGATATTGCCGAACAGCGCGCGCTTGCTCCGGATCTGCCTGATGAGTCCGGGATCGCGGGCGAGCGCCGCGCCGGCGATCAGATCGCTGAAGCCGGACAGATACTTGGTGGCGGAGTAAAGAACCACGTCGGCGCCGAACAGAAGCGGGTGCTGGAACGTCGGACCCAGAAGCGTGTTGTCCACCATGAGGAGCGGCCGTTCGGCGCGCTTCGACGCCGTCTCGGCTGCGCGGCGAATATCGGTCATCATCATCGTCGGATTGGCCGGCGTCTCGATGAACACGACCCGGAGGCTTTCCGCTTTGCGGATGGCCTCCTCCAGTTCCCGCGTGTGCCCGGCAGAGACAGGAATCCCGGTGATCCCGAACGGCTCGAGGAGTTCGTGGATCAGCCGGTAGGTGCCGCCGTAAGTGGGCACCGTGTAGACCACGCTCTCACCAGGACGCGTGAACGTGAGGAAGGCCGTCATAATGGCCGCCATGCCGGAATTAAAAACCGCGGCCGCCTGCGCGCCGGGCTCGAGCGGCACCATCTGGTCTTCGAGAATCTCCGCATTGGGATGGTTGAGCCGCGCGTAGATGAGTTCGGGCTGCTCGCCGGGCTCCGCTTGCACTTTGCCGCTGGCGATGGCGAACGACCGCTCGGCAGCCTCGGGACTCGAGAAAACATACGTCGAGCAGCGGAACACCGCTGGGCGGGCCGATCCGACCGACAGCCGCGGGTCGAAGCCGCGCGTCAACACCGCGGTGGGCGGGCGGATTCCGTGATGGGTATGATCCTTGAGCTGTGCCATGAAGCCTCCACAGTGAGTGTAGCGCCGACCCACGCGACAGTGGTGACCGACACCGTCAGGATTGCCAGACCTCGGTGTTCACAAGGTTGGGCGGGTGCCGGCCTTCGAGCACGGCGGCGGCGTTTTCGGCGGCCATCAGGCACATGCGGCGGCGGGTGTCCACCGAGGCGCTCGCGATGTGCGGCGCCAGCACCGCGTTATCGAGCTCGAGCAACTTGGGATGCACATGGGGCTCGCTCTCGAAGACGTCAAGCGCGGCCCCGGCGATGACTCCCCTTGAAAGCGCGTCGGCCAAGGCTGCTTCGTCCACCACCGGCCCGCGCGAGGTGTTGACCAGGATCGCCGTCGGCTTCATCTTGCGGAGTTCGGCCGCTCCGATCAGCTTCCGCGTCGAGTCGAGCAGCGGCACATGCAGGGTGACGAAGTCGGATTCGGCCAGCAGCCGGTCGGGAGCCGTGAATTCGAGACCCAGTTCGCGCTCCAGGGATTCGGCCGCGCGCACCGAGTCATGGTACAGGACGCGCATTCCGAACCCGCGCGCGCGGCGCGCCACCGCCTGGCCGATGCGTCCCATGCCGAAGATGCCGAGCGTACGGCCGTGGACGTCGCGGCCCACCAGAAGATCGATGGTCCAGCGGCGCCATTGGCCCGAATGCAGGAACTGGTGGGCTTCGACGATCCTGCGCGCGGCCGCCATCAGCAGCGCCCAGGCGAAATCGGCCGTCGTCTCGGTCAGCACGTCGGGCGTGTTGGTGACCGCGATTCGCCGGCTGGTCGCGGCGCCCACGTCGATATTGTCGAAGCCGACGGCGACGTTCGCGAGCACCCACACGCCCTCCAGACGCGAGATCACTTCGGCGCTGAACGTATCGGTGAGCTGGCTGACGATGGCCTGCTTGCCGCGGGCGCGCTCCACGAGTTCCTGCGGCGCGAGGCCGTCATCGGTGGCTTCATAGTCCACCTCGGCAAATGTCTTCAGGTATTCGATCGCCTCCGAGTACACCCGCTTGGTAACGAGAATCGACGGTTTCATAACGCGCGGAACGGACGGCAATTGTCCCATATCGAATGCGCATCGTACAATGTCGGTTCTTTCCCGCCTAGGGAACACGATGCTTCCTTCCTTGCCTGGCGCTGCCCCGGGCGCGCGGCACTGGAGGGAAGCGGAGGCGGCTGAAGCCGCTCTGGAGGAACGGATGGCAAAGCTCGGCTTTCTCGGATTGGGCATCATGGGATACCCGATGGCGCGGAACCTCCTCCGCGCGGGCCATGAGGTGGCGCTTTGGTCTCACACCGGAGAGAAAGCCCGGCTGCTCGCGCAGGAGGCAGGTGGGCTGGCCTGCGAGACCCCGCGACAAGTGGGCGAGTTTGCCGAGTGCTGTTTCCTTTGTGTAGGGGACACGGACATGTCCGAACAGGTCATCCTCGGCGAGAACGGAATCGCCGAGGGCGCGAGTCCCGGGTGCGTCGTGGTGGATGCCGGCACGGTGTCGCCGGCCCGCAGTCGTAGAATCGGCGAGGCCCTGAAGAGGAAGGGCATCCTGTTCCTGGATGCCCCTTGCACTGGCTCCCGGCCCGGCGCGGAGGCGGGCACCCTGACCTTCATGATCGGCGGCGACAGGGACGTTCTCGAGCGTGTTCGGCCGTACTTCGAGCCCATGGGCAAGCGCCTGTACTATTGCGGCGGACCGGGCATGGGCCTGCAAGCCAAGCTGTCGCAGAACCTGCTTCTGTCCAACATCATGCAGGCGTTCAACGAGTGCATCGTGCTCAGCACCAAGGCGGGTGTCGATCCCCAGTTGATGCTCGAGATTCTGACCAATAGCGCCGCCAAGTGCGGACTCGTGGACTTCAAGGCGCCGTACATCTTCGATCGGAAGTTCGGGGCGAACTTCTCGGTGAAGTGGATGCACAAGGACATCGGCTTGATCATGGAGTCGGGGCGGGAACTGGCCGTCCCGTTACCTCTCACCGCAGTGACGCATCAGATGTTTCGCGCCGCCATGGCCTCCGGGCTCGGCGAGGACGATATCTGCTCTACAATCAAGGTGTTAGAGGACTGGGCCGGGGTGGAGGTGAAACGTCGCTGAACGGCTACAAAAAAACGCAAATCTCTCCTTGCTTTCCGCAAATCCATATCCTATAATTGGAAATAAGCCGGGGAGGCAACTCCCACCAAAGCGAGACTAACCTCTTAATAAAGACCCCTGAAGCAAAAACCTCCCCGGCGCCCCAAAGAGATTGAGCCAATCATTCATCGTGCCATTGTGTCATTGTGCGCAGCTCAAAGGGCTTCGGAGGAGCATCCGCCCCTCGTCCGGCTGCTGCCGCAGCTCCGTCCAGACGCCTTCAATGAATCAATGAGTCAATGAATCAATGAGTCAATCTGGTATGATTTCCTAGGGCCTGCCTCCTCGGCCCCGCCGGCCTGATGAAGAACCTGACCATTCTGGGCTCAACGGGCTCGATCGGCAACAGCACGCTCGACATCGTTCGCAGGAACCCCGAGGAGTATCGCGTCTACGCGCTGGTCGCCGGACGGAATGTGAAGGTTCTGACAGCACAGATCGTCGAATTCCATCCGAAGGTCGCAGTCGTCGCATCCGAAGGAGCTTTGGCGAATCTAACGGAGCAGTTGAAGCAGGTTCTCCCGCAGCCGGAATGGCCGGAACTGGACTGCGGAACCCGAGCCCGGATCGAGGCCGCGATCGCTCCCGAAGTGGATTTCGTGATGTCCTCGATCGTCGGCGTCGCGGGCCTGGAAGCCACCTACGAGGCGGTACGGCGCGCCAAGACTGTCGGCCTTGCCAACAAGGAGGTTCTGGTGGCGGGAGGCAGACTGGTGATGGCGGCAGCTCGGGAGGCCGGCGGCGACTTGATTCCGGTTGACAGCGAGCACAACGGTGCGCACCAGTGCCTTCGGGCCGGCAAGCGGAGTGAAGTCGCCCGCCTGATTCTGACGGCCTCGGGAGGCCCTTTCCGGGACGTGCCAAAGGAACGTCTGGCGGCGGTGACCCCCGAAGATGCGCTGAATCATCCTACTTGGAGAATGGGCCCCCGGATCACGCTCGATTCGGCCACCATGATGAACAAGGGCTTCGAGGTCATCGAAGCGTGCTGGCTCTTCGGCTTCAAGCCCTCCGAGGTGGAGGTGGTGATTCATCCGCAGTCGACAGTCCATGCCATGGTGGAGTACACCGACGGCAGCGTCATCGCGCAGATTTCGGCGACGGACATGCGCATGCCGATCCAGTATGCGCTCACGTACCCGGACCGAAGGGAAGCGCCGGTCCCGCGCCTGGACTGGAGCGCCGCACGGACCTGGGAGTTCCTCCCGCCGGATCTGGACAGGTTCCCACTGCTGCAGCTCGCCTACCAGGCCCAGGAGGCCGGTGGCTCGGCGACCTGCACGCTGAACGCCGCCGACGAGGTCGCGGGCGAAGCATTCCTCAAGAGGCAGATCCCGTTCCTTGCCATTGCGGAGGTAGTGGAGGAGACGCTTCACCAGATGGAGAACCGCCATCCGGACTCGATCGGCGAAGTTTTACAGATCGACGAGGAATCCCGCAGGCTGGCTCGTCGTATTCTGGAGAAGAGGGCGGCGTCGCAGGAGACGCGGCCGCTGGCGAGAGCCTGAAGCACAGTCATGGTCATTCTGGAAAACACACTCTGGTTGCTGGTGCTGATCGGGATCATGATCATGATCCACGAGTTGGGGCACTACTGGGCGGCCCGCCATTTCGATGTGCGGGTGGAGACTTTCAGCTTCGGCTTCGGGCCGCGGCTCTTCGGATTCCGCAGGGGCGAGACGGACTTCCGCTTTTCCGCCATCCTCTTCGGCGGCTACGTGAAAATGGCGGGCGAACAGCCGACCGATGAGAGCGCACACGATCCCAGAGGCTTTCTCGGCAAGCCGCGCTGGCAACGCCTGATCATCGCCTTCGCCGGCCCGTTCATGAATGCCGTGCTGGCGGTGGCGCTGCTCACCGGCCTCTACATGTTCAAATTCCCCAAGCCGACGGATGCCTCGCGAAACGGCCTGATCGGCCACGTGCTGCCGGATTCGGCGGCCGCCAAGGCGGGCCTGCGCGAGGGCGACCGTATCGTCAGGATCGGCGAAACGGACTATCCGACCTGGGAGCAGATCGCCATTAAGGAGATCTCGAGCGCCAACCAGCCGATGCCGGTGACCGTCGAGCGCGGTGGGAAGCGCTTCTCGGTCACCGTTACTCCCGTGCTGCTGGAGCGCGCCGGCGTGGGATTCGCCGGATGGGCAGAGGAGGCCGAGATTCAGATCACTAACGTTTCGCCCGGTCTGCCCGCGGACAAAGCGGGGCTCGAGCCCGGCGATATCGTTCTTTCCGTCAACAACGTTCCGATCCGGTCCAGCATCCGCCTCCATGAAGTGATCCGCGCCAGCGGAGGCAAACCCGTCGACGTTGAATACTCGCGCGCGGGGCGCAGGGCGACGGTGACGGTCCAACCTGTCTTTGCCAGTCTCGACGGACCCCAGCGCTGGATGATCGGAGTGGTGCCCGAGGAGCGCACGGTCTATATCCGGCTTCCCGTCACGGCAGCTTTGGCGGAGTCCATCGATCAGAACGTCAGGAGCACCACGCTGATCTACAAGTTCCTCAAGGGGCTGATTGAGCGGCGGATGTCTCCGAAATCGATCGACGGTCCGATCGGCATTGCGCGGCTCTCGGGCAAAGCTGCCCGCGAAGGCGCCTATCAGTTCACCAACCTGATGGCCGCGGTCAGCCTGCAATTGGCCGTACTCAACTTGCTGCCGATTCCCATCCTCGACGGCGGCGTCATCCTGCTGCTGTTGATCGAGATGTTGATCCGCCGCGATCTCAGCCTTTCGGTGAAGGAAGCCGTTTTCAAGCTGGGCTTCGTCTTCCTGCTGGGCATCATGGTCTTTGCGCTTTACAACGACATCGCCAAGATCCTGCCCGCGGGATGACCCGTAGGATAAGCGTTCAAGCTTGTCTCTGGCAGAGCCTCCTCGGTGGAGCGGGCCGCTAGGCCCGCAATGCCGGCGGTCGCGCCGGCAGAGGGTTTGTCCGTGACCGGCCCGAGACGGCTCCTATCGGATTGGCGAATACGGCGTCGCCCGGTAAAGCGAAATCTGTATCACGCTGGCGATCTGCCCGTACCGCTCGATCGACTCCCTCCGGACCTTGATCCACTCCGCATCGGACGCGAACGCGTTCCACGCCTTCTCCCTCGCGGCCAGGTCGTCGAATGGAATCAGGTAGGTCAGGTTGGGCATGTTCGGCCCGACCACCGTGGACGAGTACAGGATCGGATGCACGCCCACGCGTTGGAAGATCTTGATCTCCGGGCCCTCGAACCGGTTGTGCAACGCGGTGAGCTGGCGCCAGGTGGGCGAGTGGTAGACGCGCAGTTCGAAGATCCGCGGATTCGCCGGCGGCGGATCCGCTTTGGCAATCTCCGGTGAGTAGCTTGTGACCTCCAGCAGCGTATTGGACTGCTGCTCGAAGGGCGGTTCCGGGCCTTCCTGCCATGCTTCAAAAGACTTCTGCAACTCCTCGTCCTCGAACAGCTTCGTTCGCACCGCCCACAACTCTTCAAAGGACTGGAACCCGAGCAGGACGACGACCTGCGGCATGCGGGGCGCCACCAGCGCTTCCAGAATGATCTTCGGTCCCGCATGGACCTTCTCGAGGGCCGGCAGAGCCGCCTTGCTCAGATAATCGTGCAGGCGGCCCAGTTGCGTGCCGTGCTTCAGATCGAAGGTCTCCATCAGGTAGACCTTGGTCTTCTTCTCATCCGCGCCCTGGCCCGCCCGGTACATGGAGAGCATTCCTATTCCTCCCAACAGTCCCATGAACGATCTGCGTTTCATGCTTCGTTTGCCTTCGCGATCTCTATCAAGATATAAAACAGAATGCGTTGAATGCCTGCCCTTCTAGCGATTCTTCTCCTCGCGTTGCTTGCCCCGGAGCCGCAGGCCCTGCATCGGGCGCCGGCCGGCACGCGCCCGGCGATGCGCCGTCCCGGCGCTTCGAGCATCCTGCCCGGCGGCCGCATTATTGATCCATTAGGCAGACAGTACCACACAGGACCAGGTCCGTTTGGACTGGCGGTGAGCCCATCCGCGAAGCTCGTCGTCACCGCCGACGGCGGGCCGGACCGGTTCTCCATCACTTCGCTCCGCCGTGAGAAGACCCGCTGGCGCACTAACCGCTTTGAGGTCGCCGAGGAGGAAGAGGCTCCCAAGGGCCAGCGGGACGAGGACGAATGGCGCAGCGTCTTCATGGGTCTGGCGTTCGAGGACGACAGGAACCTCTATGCGTCGGAGGGCAACAGCGGCCGTGTCCGGCTGCTCGATGCCGCAAGCGGTGACGCGCGCCGCACATTCGATTTGAACCAGGGAGCCTACGCCGACAGCTACACCGGCGATCTCGCCCTCGACCGCAAGCGCGGTTTGTTGTACGCGGTTGACCAGGCCAATTACCGGTTGGCTGTCATCGACACGCGCAAGAAGCGGCTCATTTCATCGGTTCGCGCGGGGCGGCTGCCGTTCGCCGTCGCGCTTTCTCCCGACGGCCGCCGGGCCTACGTCACGAACCTGGGAATGTTCGAGTACCGGCCGCTTCCCGGCGCCGATCCGAAGCGCCCGCGGGAAACCGGCCTGCCGTTCCCTGCCTTCGGTTTCCCCTCCGAGGAAGCGGCCCGCGGCGTCACGCGCGAAACCGCGAGCGGGCCAGTGCAAGTCCCAGGCCTCGGCGACCCGAACGTGCCGGAGTCCAACTCGGTCGCGGTCGTCGATGTCGAAAACCCGGCAGCGCCGCGAGTGGTGACCTTCGTTCGCACCGGGCTGCCGTTCGGACGGCAGAGCCTCGGCGGGAGCAGCCCGTCGGGAGTGCTCGCCACCGCCGATCGCGTCTTCGTGTCGAATGCGCACAACGACGCGATCACCGTGATCGACGCCGCCACGAACGCCGTGCCGGCCGAAGTCGCCATCCGCATTCCCGGGCTCGATGACCTACGCGGCGTGCTGCCGCTGGGCATGGCGTACCATCAGCCCTCCGGCTGGCTGCTGGTAGCCGAAGCCGGCATCAACGCCATCGGAGTCATCGACACGAAAGCGATGCAAGTGCTCGGACACTTGCCGGCCGGCTGGTTCCCGACGCAAGTGCGCGTCGCCGGCGATGATGTCTATGTCTCCAACGCGAAGGGCCATGGCACCGGACCGAACGCCGACAAGCGCGCCCCGTTCCATCGGAGCTTCCAGGGCGAACTGCGGCGCGGCACGGTATCGATCTTCCCGCTGCCCGGCAAGGAGGAACTGGAGAAGCTGACCGCCCGCGTGCTCTTGCTTAACGGGTTCACGCCGGCCAGGGAGGCTGCCGGCGCGCTGCCGAAGGAGATCCGCCACGTGGTCTTGATCGTCAAAGAGAACCGCACCTTCGACGAGGTTCTTGGCGACATCACGAGCGCCTCCAACGGCCCGGTGAACGGAGCCCCGCGGCTGGCGCGATTCGGCCGCTATGGCTGGGCCGTCTCCGATCCCGGCGAACTGCAACAACGGCTCGCTGTGCGCGACGTCTCCATTGCGCCGAACCACCGCGAGATGGCCCTCCGCTGGGCGTTCAGCGATAATTTCTACGCCGATTCGGAAGTCAGCGTGGACGGTCATCACTGGCTGGTGGGATCGTATCCGAACGCCTGGACGGAAAGCTCGCTCATGGCCGCCTACGGAGGACAGAAGGATTTCCGGCTGAAGGCGAGCGCGCCCGGCCGTCTTCAGTTCGCCGGCAGCAACTCGTCGCTGCACCCCGAGGAACAACTGGAAGCGGGAGCCATCTGGCATCACCTGGAACGGCACGGCATCTCGTTTCTGAACTTCGGCGAGGGCATCGAGCTGGCCGGTGCGTGGGAAGGCGAGGGCCTGAAGCCCACCGGCGCGCGCTACCTGACCAACGTCCCGGCGCCGGAGCCGTTGTACCGCAACACTTCGCGCGAGTATCCGCAGTACAACATGAACATCCCGGACCAGTACCGCGCCGCGCAGTTCATCGCCGAGATCGAGTGGCGCTACGTGAAAGGCGCGGAGGAACTCCCTCGCTTTCTGTTCGTCCACTTGCCGAACGATCACCTGGCCAAGCCGCGCCCGTCGGACGGTTATCCGTTCGAAGCTTCCTACATGGCCGACAACGATTACGCGCTCGGTCGCATCGTCGAGTACCTGACCCACAGCCGCTGGTGGCGCAACATGGCCATCTTCATCACCGAGGACGATGCCCAGGGCGGGGTGGATCACATCGATTCGCACCGTACGGTGCTTCTTGTCGTAAGTCCGTACGCAAAGAAGAACTACTCGTCGCACGTGAATTCGAGTTTCCCCGGCCTGCTGAAGACCGTCTTCCGGCTGCTCGCGTTGCCGCCGCTGAATCTGTTCGACGCCGCGGCATCGGATCTCGCCGACTGCTTCACCTCGGACCCAGACTTCACCCCATTCAAGGCGCTGCCGGTTGACTCGCGGGTGTTCGATCCCGCGAAAGCGCGCGAGCCCCTGGACGCACAGCCCTCGCCCGCGATGGACGACCCGCGCGTTCTGCGCGACCAGCACCGGCGGTGAAAGCTCCGACCCACACTATCCGAGCCGCGCGCTATCCGACCCGCGCGCGTCAGCAAGCGGTCTCCAAACCGCGCGCGTCAGCAAGCGGTATCCTGATGTGAGTCTATGCTCCTGGAACAACTCCGAAAAGAGGTCCTCGAAGCCAACCTCGAGTTGCCCCGCCGCGGACTGGTGATCTACACGTTCGGCAACGCGAGCGGCTTCTCGCGCGAGGACGGCCTGGCGGTGATCAAGCCGAGCGGCGTGCCGTTCGAGGAACTCACCCCGGACAACCTCGTCGTCACCGACCTCGACGGCCGTGTCGTCGAAGGGACGCTGAAGCCCTCTTCCGACCTGCCCACCCACCTCGCGCTGTACCGCGCGTTTCCCGGGGTGGGCGGCGTGGTGCACACGCACTCACGCTTCGCCACCGCCTGGGCCCAGGCGGGCCGCGAGATCCCATGCCTGGGAACCACTCACGCCGACTACTTCTATGGAAGCGTGCCGGCGACCCCGCCCCTCGCGCCGGAAGAGATCGAAGGCGACTACGAGACCAACACCGGCGCGGCGATTGTGCGGCGGTTCGAGGGCATGGATCCGCTTTCGATGCCGGCGGTGCTCGTCGCCGGCCACGGTCCCTTTTGCTGGGGCAAATCCGCCGCCGAAGCCGCGCAGAACGCGGCCCTACTCGAGGAAACCGCTTCGATCGCCTACTTCACGACCATGCTGAACCCCGTCGCCAAGCCAATCTCGCCCGCCCTGCTCGACAAGCACTTCCTACGGAAGCACGGGCCCGCCGCCTACTACGGGCAGAAGTGAACTACTAACACCCGGTCATCCGCCGTAGAGCTGGGCATCGATGTCACTGCTGAGCACGGGACCCCGGCAGCAGCCTGCGGCCTCCAGCAATGGGTCCTTCTGCGGCCTGCGGCGCGCTCCGGCTCCGCGAGCGCGCTCCAACAGGCGGCGAATCAGCTCCGCCATGCTGAGCTGCGAGTCTAAGGCCTGCCGCCGCAGCTCCTCGTGCAACTCATCGGGGAGGAACACCGTGGTTCGCTTCACGGCCTCATCATAACGCGGCCCGCTGACATCGCTCAGAAGGCGTGAAAGAATCACTGGGCAGGCGCAAGCGCCCAATGCCACTTAAATAGTTCCACGGGACCCCTCCTTGCGGGCGGGAAA
>CAYZJD010000020.1:0-15084 GCA_964478455.1 uncultured Solibacteraceae bacterium
TCCCCGACTCCGTTCGGCTGGACTGCTCGGGAGCGGAGACCGTCATCCTCAACCACTGCACCTTCGTCATGATCGGAGGCGAGTCGCCGGAAGAGTTCCTGCGGAAGATCGGCGTCGACATCGTGGAGAAGTCGGTAGGAGTCTGAGCCGCCTTAGTTCAGCCGCCGTGCCCTCATCTCTTGCCCGTCCATGTCGAGCAGGGCCGCCGTCACGTTGCCGGCCGCGTCCCGCTCGAACCGCATCGTGGTCGGCAAGTCCACGACGAAGAAGAGCGTCTCGGATTCAGCGCCCATCTCCAGCTTCACTGGCTGCCCCTCCTGCTCGATGAACATCCGGCCGTCCGCATTCACGGAAATCCGGAGCGCCACGCCGGGCGCGATTTCGTAGCGGCCGGCGAGAGGCTCGACCGCACGCGCCTCCAGCTTTACCGCTTTCCGTGGCATCGGGAGTTGGTACGGCGTCCCCCACAGCATTGCACTTGCTCGCTTGGTGATCACGGGCATGAATGCGCCTTCGATATTGCCCAGCAGGATCAACACCACGCCGTCATCGGGATAACGGACAAAGTCGCAGACGAATCCGTTGACCCACCCTCCGTGGCTGACCGTCTTGTGGCCAGCTACCTGGCTCACCAGCCATCCATAACCGTAGAATGCGTTCGGGTCGTTGAATGGCGGCGGGAAAACCGCCTTTGCGTGTGCGGTGAACGCTCTGGCGAGCGTCGTCTTCTTCACCAGCTTCTCGGTGTAGAGCGCCCGGTCAAAGCGGAGCAGGTCGCCGGTGGTAGAGCGCAGACCACCGGCGGAGAACGGTCCCATCATGTCTTCAAGGACAGCGCTCGCGAGCTTCCCCTCGCGCACCACGTACCCCGAGGCACGGCGCCCCACTCCGGCTCCACCGCGATCCAGGGCCGTGTTTCTCATGCCGGCGGGCCTGAGGATTTTCCGCGCAATGTACTCCTCATACTTCCGGCCGGAGACCTTCTCAATCACGCGCCCGAGCAACATGTAGCCGGAGTTGCTGTAGGCGAAGCGGCTGCCGGGCTCGAACTGGAGGGAGGGATCCGGCAGGGTTGCAAGCGTCTTCTCGGCGCGCAGCGGGTCGTCGTACTCCTGGTAAGGGGCTGCCTTGGAGATGTCCGGCACGCCGGAGGCATGCGTCAGCAGGTGGTGCAGCGTAACGCGGCTCCACGCCGCCGGCGCTTCGGGCAAGTGCTTCGACAGCGGGTCTTCGAGCTTCAGCGCGCCCCGCTCTTCCAATTGGAGCACTGCCAGGGCTGTGAACGCCTTGGTGGTGGAGCCGATTCGGAACGCCGTCCCGGCGCGGTTGGGCACATGGCGCTCACGATCGGCCATGCCATACGACTTCCGGAGGAGCACCTTTCCGTCCTTGGCGACCAGCACGTTGCCGGAGAACCGTTCTAACTCAGACCAGGCGGTGATGTAGCGATCGACGTCGGCTATTCTAAGCCCGCCCGCTGCATCTCGGGCGGTCAGGGGAAGGAGCAGGCAGCCCGCTCCCGCAAGAAGACGAATGACAGAGTGCATAAAGCATGCCTTCCGGCCGGCCGCTCATCCCGGGACCGGCATGTTCAAGCAAGAGATACGCTCCGCCGGCGTTCGATGTTCCTCAAGCGCGGCCGTAGCCGCCGCTGCTTCTTACTTTGAGACGGGGAACATGCGGACTGTCCCCATATAATGGTGGCCATGCTGATCGTTCATGTTCACGCCCGCGTGAAGCCGGAATCCATCGAAGCGTTCAAGGAAGCCACGGTCGAGAACGCGCGCAACAGCGTGAGGGAGCCCGGCGTTGCCCGGTTTGACGTCATCCAGCAGGTGGATGACCCGGCGCACTTCATCCTGGTTGAGATCTACCGCACGCCGGAGGCGCCGGCTCAGCACAAGGAGACCGCGCACTATCAGAAGTGGCGCGACGCGGTCGCGCCGATGATGGCGGAGCCGCGGACGAGCGTCAAGTTCGCGAACGTGTTTCCGCCGGAAGAAGGCTGGTAGGAGCGATGCGGTTCGAATTCGCCACGGCGGCGCGCATCGTTTTCGGCGCGGGGGCCGTTCGCGAAGTCGCGCCGGCTGCAAGGGAAATGGGCACCCGCGCCCTGTTCGTGAGCGGGGGCCCGCGGCAACTCGCGGCTCCGTCGCTGGCGGATCTGGGCGCCGCGGGGCTCGCCAGCGTTCCGTTCCCCGTGGATAAGGAACCCACCCTGGACCTCGTGCGGCGGGGTGCTCAACTCGCCCGCGAGGAGGGCTGCGACGCCGTCATCGGGTTCGGCGGCGGCAGCGCAATCGATGCAGGCAAGGCCATCGCGGCGGTACTTGGGAACCCCGGCGATCTGCTCGATTACGTCGAGGTCATCGGCGCGGGCAAGCCGTTGCGCCTGCCGTCGGCTCCGTTCATCGCGGTCCCGACGACAGCGGGCACCGGCGCCGAGGTCACCCGGAACGCCGTCCTTGCCTCGCCGGAGCACAAGGTGAAAGTCAGTCTGCGGAGCCATTCGATGCTGGCGCGCCTGGCCGTTGTTGATCCGGAGTTGACGCTCGATTTGCCGCCCGAGGTCACCGCCGCCACTGGCCTCGATGCGCTCACCCAACTCATCGAGCCGTACGTCTCGGCCCGGGCCAATCCGGTCACCGACGCGTTCTGCCTGGATGGAATGCGCCGGGTCGCCCGGTCGGTCGTTCGGGCCTTCACAGACGGCCATGATCGAGAAGCCCGTACGGACATGTCGCTTGCCAGCCTTTTCGGCGGTCTGGCACTCGCCAACGCGGGCCTCGGCGCGGTCCACGGCTTCGCCGCTCCCATCGGCGGCATGTTCGAGGCTCCGCACGGCGCAGTCTGCGCGGCGCTGCTGCCCCACGCGATGGCGGTGAACCTTCGCGCCCTGCGCGTCCGGGCGCCAGGGAGCGGCGTGCTGTCACGTTACGAGACGGTTGCCTGCGTTCTCACCGGCGACGCTCGAGCGACCGCCGAGGACGGCATGGCGTGGGTCGCCGGTCTGTGCCGGAGGCTGTCGATCCCACCGCTGCGCGCGTACGGCGTTCGTGAGAGCGATGTCCCGGTGCTGGTAGAGAAGGCCGCGAGCGCAAGCAGCATGAAGGCCAATCCCATCCCGCTTGCGCCGGAGGAGATGGCCGATCTCATCACGCTGGCGTTGTGAGCTTTTCAGCCGGGTCTCGCCGCTGCTGCTGTGACGCAAAGCGCCGGAGGCACGGACGGGATCAGTCGCTCAGCAGCCAGTTGACGGTGCAGAGCATTAGTGGAATAGCCCTGTCTGCACGGTCCTGAAAATCAGCCGCCGTGTACGGACAGGCCGGGTTTTGCAGCCCACCGGTGGACAAAGCTACTATGAACTCCGGCGCGAAGGCGAAGTACACCACCCGGCCGCGGCCCCCGGAATTGAGCAGAATCGCCGGAGTCGGCCGAATCCAGTCCACTTCTCCCGGGAACTGCACATAGCCCAGGCTGCGAGGGTATGATTCGGGGCGCTGCGTCAGGATGTTCGCCTCCGCTCCATACGGCAGTATGTCACCGGGCCATAGCGAGGAGGCCACCTCGGGGCAGCCGGTGGGGCCATCGAACTCAACGATCCGAATATCCACTCCGGAGCCGATGTTGTAACTGCTGAAGACTTTTGTGACGGGATCGTTCCAGAGCTGGTGCAGGCCAAGAGTGTGTCCCTTCTGCTTCCTGAGAAGGTCAACCTCGCGAGGATCGAGATCCGTCGATTTGTAGCCGCTTCCGAACGTAGCCAGCAGGCGCCCGCCTCGAGTCACCCAATGGTGAATAGCCCGGCTCTGCACTTCGGCCAGGCTAGCCGCGTTCGACAGGATCAGCAGCTTGAAGGGCGCGAGGCCCTCCGCCGTCACATCGCCGTCGCCAATCCCGGTGTAAGGGATGCCCGCCGTGTTCAGCGCATGTTCCCAGCCAGTCACGTACTGCTCGTACTCCATGCCGTCCAGGAGGTAAGGACACCCATTGTAGTGCCTTCTAAAGAACTCCCTGCTGTTATCCGAGCGGAGCAGCGCGACCTCCGGCTGGCTCCAAGCGGTGGCTGCAACCGCCAACAGACTCAAGAAACCCACCCGTCTCATTGCTACCCTCCTTCTCACAAGACCGTCCCCACTTCTTCCTTGGGGGTAGGCCGGTCAGAACTCAAAGAACAGACCGCCAGAGCCTCCCGCCCGGCGGTAGTGGTTCAGCTTGTCCTGGTAGTCGAATCCGATGAGGAAGCCGGCGTGACGCGACAGCCACCTCCGGTAAAACATCGATGTCGAATAACTGGTGAGCCGGATCTCGCCGGGAGCAACCCCGATCGTACGGTATTGCTCGCGGCCTCCCCCGACGATGACGCCGAACCAGTACTTGCCCTCGGATCCGTACTGCATTGCGAAGCTCCCGGCTCCCGTCCAGAGGTCGCCCGGCTGGTTCTCGTTCAGGTATCCGTTCCACTCCAGCACGAGTCCCTTGTAGTAATAGATGGCGCCGAGGTTGAAGATCTGGCCGCGTCCCGGCTCAACATAATCGAAGTTCGTGTATCCGACGCCGAGAACGAAGCTTCCCCCAGGCGGGAGCTTCCAGTGGCCTTTGATATCGTAGCGCCACTTCGGGAAGTAGATTGTGGCGATTCCCTTCTGCGGGGCATAGCTGATGCCCTGGGTCGTATAGAACCATTTCGACCAGTTCAGGTACGAGAACAGGGTGTAGTTCTGCTGTGTTCCCTGCGGGCGGGTCTGGGACTCGACGATGAAGGCTGGAACGAAGAACCGGCTGGCCCGGATCCACAACTGCCCGCCGCCGCCACGCCAGGTACCGAAACCGCTGGTGACGTGGCTGCCGTAGCCGCTGAGTTCGAGGCGGACAGGCAGCAGGTCCGACGAGCCGAGGGCCGCCGCGCCCGGCGCGGGATCCAGCGCCAGGGACGGCGCCACGCCCACCGCTGCCAGCAGCACTGCCGTAAGCAGTCGCATTCTCGTCCTTTCAGGTCCGGATCGCAGTCTACGCTTCCATCACGCCTCGGGATTTTCTCCACCGCTCGGCGGCGGCCGGTCTGACCACGACGACCCGCTCTCCGGAAGCCAGCTTTCCGCCGAGCACCACGTCACGCTCCACGGCCAGTTCCTTCGCCGAGTATGCCGCAACCATCCTCTGCTCACCCTGACCGCGGGTTCCCGCACTCAGAAGGAGCGATCCTCCCGCATGGATGATGCCCGAGAACCGGCAATTGCGGCCCAGGCAGACATCCTTGCCGGCCACAAGGTTGCCTGCACAAACCGAGGCCGGGCCGATGAAAAGCGAACGGCCGGCCCTGAGGTCGCCAGCCAGGACGCTGCCGCCCGGCAGCCGGCAATCGCCTTTCACAACAAGTCTGGTCTTGATCCGAAGCGGACCGGACGGCTCAAATCGGCCCCGATACAACCAGCAATCCGAACTCAATTGCGCCATCCGCTTTTGTTGCAGGCCCAGCCTGGCGAGCGCTTCGGACTGATCCGGAGCGCTCTCCGGCGGGAGAATCTCGGGCAGGTCGCCGTCCGGTGATTGAGCCGGCGCGGCCACACCGCTGAAGCCGTCCGTGGTCACCTGCGGAGCGAAGACGGATGCCGCCTGTGCTCCCATTCCGAGGCGCACGGCTTTTCGCGAGGTGACGCGGGCCCCGATGCGGCAACCGGCCTTCAACTCCATGTCGCCCGTGCTGTCAACCCACCGGACCACCGAGACCTTCTCTTCCAGCGTGACGTCCTGATCCGCAGTCAGCGCCTGCAGTTGGGTGCCGCTGCCGACCCTCACATTGCCCCTTGCATAGATCTCGCGGTTAAAGTGGCAATCGTTTTCGCAGGTGAAATCGCCCTCCGCGACCAGGACGTCGTCGCATTCCTCTCTCGCAGGGAAGGAGAGCGCGGGCGCGGCCCGCACGCGCTCCCGGCCCTTCAGGATCAGGCGTCCGGCGCCGTCGGCGGTACCGGGCAACCGGAGCCAGTCTTCCACCTTCTGCCGGAAGGAGCGGGCCAGACAGTCCTCCATGCGGATGTAGCCGAGGTCGATATCGGCGGACCGTTCGCCCTTCAGGCGCTTCCACTGCCTGTGAGCGAAGTAGAACTGCGCGTAGAGGAGCAGCCCAAAGGCGGCGGTGAAGATGAGGAAGCGCCAGGGCATCAGGTTCTCCCCTATGGGGTGTTATAGGTGTAGAGGCCGTTGGGACCCTGACTAAAGGGACCCTTGGAGCCACCGTTCCCGTTGCCATTGCCATTCCCGTTCCCGTTGCGGAAGTGGTTCCCGTTGCCGTTCTCGCGATAGCGCTTGGTTTTCTGCCACCGCGGCCCGCGCGAACCGAAGATCTTGCCGAAGTAATAGCGCGCCAGCGCGCGCGTGATGGCGGCGGTGCTGGCGAAGAAGTTGAACAGATTCAGCGGGATCAGGAGAACGCTCCGGGCTTTTCCATCCAGCAGGGCTGCCGTGCCGAGCTCGAAGAAGGTGGCCTGATTACCGAAGATCTGATAGCCGGCGAACGCCAGCGCGACTGAGAGGGTCGCCGCCACGTGCTTCTCGGGACTGAAGAAGAGAAACAGCGAGGCCAGCCATCCCATCACCAGAATCGGAGCGGTCCAGTAGCATGCCAGCACGAAGGAGGCATCCAGTTTCTCGGCCAAGGAGAGGAACTTCGAGCGGAGGACCGAGGTCCAAAGGCGGTGCAGGCAATCCGTGTGGCCAATGGCCCAGCGGGCGATCTGCCGTCTGCGGACCTCCCATGATTCGGGCACCTCTTCGTAACATTCGGCCCGGTTGACGTAGGCCACTTTCCAGCCGCGCGCAATGAGGCGAAACGTCAGATCGGTGTCTTCCGTGAGTGACTTTGGATCCCAGCCTCCAACCGCCTTCAAAGCGGAGGCCCGGACGCCGCCCACAGTGCCACCGAATTGCGGAGCCAGTCCGAGGTTATAGCGAGCCTGTTGCCCGATCTGATACCCGGCGGCACGCTCCAGTCCGAGGAGCGCGGCGAGCAGCGTGGTCCCCGTATTGTGAGGCACCACGCGACCCATCACCGCGCCCACCTGCGGGTCGCAGAACGGCGCTACCAGTTGCTTCACCATCGACGGGCCGGGGACGTAGTCGGCGTCAAACATCAGCAGGATCTCTCCCGATGCCTGGTTGGTCGCCAGTTGTAAAGCCGCTCCCTTGCCGCCCTTGCCGTTGCTGCGGTGAATTGCCTTGACGATGCGGTACTTGGCGGCGTACTCGTCGATGATCTCCCCGGTACGGTCCTGCGAGCGGTCGTTAATTGCCAAAATCTCCAGGCGGTCCCAATCGTAGTCGCACTCAACGAGAGCTTGCAGGACGTCGGCGGCCACGGCTTCCTCGTTGTGCATCGGGACCAGCACGCTCGTTCTGGGCATGACAAAGCCAGTGAGTTCCATCATGTCGCGCGGCTTGCGCAATGCCAGCCGGCTGAAGGCGAAGATGTAGTGCCGCAGCCCGTATAGCGCGAGAACGATGACCGTGATGGCCAGCAGGACTTTCGCGATGAGGATCAGGATCGTCATTGGGCTCTCACTCCCCAGGACTTCCTCGCGGACCAGTACACAACCACCGAATAGAAGACCATCAGATACACCATGTCCGCCAGGATCCCGAGGGCGAACCAAAGCAGCGGGATGAAAAGGATCCCGGTGAAATGCAAGACCGCGAGGCAGAAGGCCAGACGCACAGCAGACCAGCAAAAGCTGAAACCTTCCAGCAGCATGGTCCAGGCCACCGGAAGGATGCCGACCGGATGTATCAACATGAAGGCGAAGGCCGAAAAGCACGGCAGCAGGAGCCACACCAGCATCTCCCCCCGCAACCAGATCTGGGAGAACTCAACGGTCCCGAACTGGATGGACGGCCGCACGGCGGTCACTACGGCCGTTACGGCGAGCAGCGTTCCGAGAAAGACGACAAAGCCTCGAGCCAGTAGCACGCGTTGAAAGACCACAGTCAGGATGGTGACCGCGGCGCCAAAGAGAATGGCGAACCGGCCCGGCGCCTGTTCCAGCATCATCACCGGCGCGTCGGCGACCGGGGCTTGGGCAAGGCCAGGGAACAGATCCACGTTCAGAACGCCCGTCAGAGGGATGCCCATGAATTCGAGCAGAACCTGGCAGATCCGCTGGTGTGCGGCCAGCAGTTCGGCGTTGTTGATGACAAGGAACGCCAGTATGGCGCCCGCCGTCAATACAGCCAGCAAGATCCTTGGAGTGGCAATGCGGAGGAAGCGGACGCTGCGGTGCGGGTAGATGAATACCCTGCGGGGCGAGCCTTTCCACCGAACTGGCCGGCCGGACGGGCCGTAGGAGAGCTGGATTCTGACAACCACTTTCTTGTCCCTACTTCTACATAAGCCCTTTGTTTTTAACAACTCCATAGACCGTCAACCGGTCTCGTACTAGTCATCGACGGCGGCTCAAGGAAGTTGGGTCCTAGTACGGCACGCGCTCAGGCGCGTGCCACGCGGGCACGGTACTCCTGCCGCACCCTCGCGAAGACGGCGGCGGCATCGGAGGCCGGCGAACAGCGTGCTACGAGCCATGCACGTCTTCTCTCGCCGATCGCGGGTCAATGCCCAATTGCTGGCATTTCTTGTACAGGTGGCTCCGCTCAAGGCCAAGCGCCCGCGCCGTCTCGGCCATGTTGTGCTTGTGGCGTTTCAGCTCGGCGATCACAACTTCGCGCTCATAGGACGCCACCCGCTCCGCCAGCGTGCCGGTGGCGCGGACCGCGCCCGGCGACGTGTCCGTCGATGCCGGCAGCGCCAGCCGCACGGCCTCGGCGGTCACCTCCTGTTCGCTCAACAGCAGCAGCCTCTCGACGACGTTTCTCAATTCCCGGACGTTGCCCGGCCAGTGGTACCGCCGCAGTTCCTCGACTGCCTGCGCTGTGAACGGCTTCGGTTTCCAGCCGTTCTGCTCCGCCACCCGGACGGCGAAGTGCTCGCAAAGGACCGCGATGTCATCCAGCCTCTGCCGTAGCGGCGGAAGCGCCAGTGGAAACACGTAGATGCGATGATAGAGGTCCTGCCGGAACTTGCCGTCCTTCACGAGTTCGTCGAGCTGGCGGTGCGTGGCCACGAGCACGCGCACGTCCACGGGCACCGGCTTGTCGCCCCCGACTCTCTCCACCTCGCCCTCTTCGAGCACGCGCAGCAGCTTTGCCTGCATCGCCAACGGCATGTCGCCGATCTCATCCAGGAACAGCGTGCCCCGGTGAGCCTGCTCGAACTTGCCCTGATGGCGCGTGGCCGCGCCGGTGAAGGCGCCCTTCTCGTGTCCGAAGAGCTCCGACTCGATCAGCTCCGCCGGCACGGCGGCGCAGTTTAAGGTGACGAACGGCCCGGCGCGGCGCGGGCTGCCCTCGTGAAGGGCCCGCGCCACTAACTCCTTCCCGGTGCCAGTTTCGCCGAAGATGCACACCCGGGATTCGCTTGCCGCGACCCGCTCCACCTGGGCCATGACGCGGCGCATCGCCTCGCCGGCCCACACGATCTCGTGTTTGCCGACGCGACGCCGCAGCTCCCGGTTTTCCTCCTCCAGGCGCGCCAGTTTCAGCGTGTTCTCCACCGTGAGAAGGAGCTTGTCGGTCGAGAGCGGCTTTTCCAGAAAATCGACGGCGCCGAGCCGGGTCGCGCGCACGGCCATCTCCACCGTCGCCTGCCCGGAAATCATCAGCACCGGCGTCGTGACGCCGAGAGTCCTTAAGTCCTCGAGCAGCGAGATGCCGTCCTTGCCCGGCATCACCACGTCCGACAGGATCAGGTCGAACCGCTGGGTCTTCATCAGCTCCAGCGCGCGCACCGGATTGTCGCACACCGTGGCCTCGTAACCGGCGAGCCGGAACGCCCGCGCCAGCGACGCCAGCGTATTGGGATCGTCATCCACAACAAGCAGGTGACTCACGCGACACCTCCCCCAGCCGCGGGCAACACAATCCGGAAACAGGTTCCCTTGTCCGGCTCGCTTTCGACCGTGATTCTGCCCTTGTGATCGCTCACCACCGACTGGACAATGGCCAGCCCCAGCCCCGTGCCGTGGCGCTTCGTCGTGTAGTAGGGCGTGAACAGGCGCTCGCACTCCTCCTTGGTCAACCCGTGCCCGGTGTCCGACACCTCGATTTGCACGCCGCCATCGAGGCGGCGCGTGCGGACGGCCAGCGTCCCGCCCTGCGGCATGGCGTCGATCGCGTTCAACATCAGGTTCTGCAACGCCCGGCCGAGAAGCTGCGGATCGGCCGGCGCCGTTCCGACTTCCTCGTCGAGGTCCAACTCCGCTGCGATCGCCGGCCCGCCTTCCGAATGGAACTGCGCCTCGAACAGCTTCACGACGTTTCGCACCAGAGCGTTGACATGCAGCGGCTCCGGCTGCGGGGCCGGCATCCTGGCGAAGTCGCTGAACCGGCCGACGATCCCCTTCATGTTCTCGAGCTCGGCGAGCATTGTCTGCGTGCTTTCGCGCAGGATTTCGTCGAACTGCTCGGGCGCCCTTTCTTTGGCCCGCTGGAGGTTCTCGATCGTGATCTGAAGCGGGAACAGGGGGTTCTTCATCTCGTGGGCGAGCCGCCGCGCCAGCTCCCGCCACGCGGCCACGCGCTCCGTCTGCACCAGCCGGTCCCGCTGCCAGATGAGCTGCTGCGTCATGCGGTTGAACGCTTCCGCCAGCTCGCCAATCTCGCCTCGGGAGGCGACTGCCACATGCGTGTCCCAGTTCCCCCGAGCTACTTCACGCGCACCCTTTGCCAGCATTTCCACCGGGCGTGTGATGCGCGCCGATACCCAGAAGCTCAGCAGCACGCCCAGGAGCACGCCGGCGCCCCCGGAAAGCGCGCCCGTGGTCCGGATCCTGTTTACCAGCGACGCCAGTTCGCGCCGCGACCGTCCAACCAGCAGCACTCCCAACAATTCATTCTCACGTCCCTCAAGCGGGAAGACCTGGAACGTTTCCGGGCCCGAGAGCAGCGGCACCGTCTCGCTGAACTCTTTCCCGTAAGCGCGCGCCTGCTCGATGATCGGCGCCAGCCGGTCCGCCTCGGCCACCGGTCCCGCGGCGTCCGTGAGTGCCTGCAAGGAAAAGCCCGGCTCGAAGTTCCGATACAGCAGCACACGCATACCGGCCGGCAGAATAAGCGTTGCCAGGAATTCCCGATCCAGCCGACGCCCCGCCACCACGTAAACCCGCCCGTCGCCGGCTTTCACCTCCCGCACCGCCACCAACGCCAGCGCCGGGCCGTCCGGCAGTTCTTCGCGTTTCAAGAACGCGGGCTGCCGGTTCCAGTCCACCGGGTTCGTCACCCACTCCGCCTTGAAGCCAAACCTCGCCGGGTATTGCGCCGAGGAAATCAGCGTGCCGTCTCCAGCAATCAGCTCCAGGAATTCCAGCCCGTGTGTCTTCGCCAGCACACCCGCTTCGCGCACGTGAGCCGAGTAGTCCGGCACCGCACGGCCCAGGTCGATCGCGACCCGCTCGGTACTCTCCGCGCCGGCAATGCCTTCCACCTGCTGCAATACCTCCCGGCCGCGCCGCTCAAACTCGCGCCGGAACTGGGCCACGAGCGCCTGCGTGCGCTGATCGTCCAACGCCTCGAACGTTCGCTCGGCCAGCGCGGAGGCCACCCACGTCGCCGCCACGGCAGTGACCACCACCGCCAGCGTCACAAAGATCAGCAGCCGTGTTCGCAGCCTCATCGCCCCTCGCCCGAGAGCCACAGATCTTCCAGCCGCCAGCCGCCATCGGGGCCCGAAGGAACCGGGTGGCGCTGTACTCGCTTCGCCGAGGCGTAAAGCTCCGGCAAGTGAAACAGCGGGATGACTCGAAGATCCTTGAGCAGCGTGGCTTCGGCGGAGTGAACCGATTCGAGCCCCGCTTCGCCCAATGCCGGCAGGATCTCCGACCCGCGAAGCGACGCGACCAACCGTGAGAGCGCAATCGATGGTATTGGGCTGGCGACGCGCAGGTGGACCAACCGGAGGTCCGCCGGTCCGGCGCGCACCGCCACGCGCACTACGAGACCAGCCTCCTTCGCATTGAGGGCGACGCGCTCCGCGATCGAGGATGCCAGCGGGTCGCAGCCGGCACACCCCAGCGTCACCTCTCTGGCCTTGGCGGGCAGCGCGGAGACGCGTTCCCGCGAGCGAGCGAGGTCGCGCGCGGGCGGGAAGAGAAACGCATATCCCGTCATCCACTGAGGCAGCAGCGAGCCCGCCGACTCTCCCTGCTTCTGCAACAAGACGGCGTGCATGGCCGCGCGGTCGATCGAGAGCGCGATCGCTTCCCGCACCCGCGCGTCCTCCACCGCCGGCCGCGCAGGCTCGAACACCAGCGCTACCAACTCCACCGGTGAAGATGTCCAGAATTCGGCCTGGCGCTCGGCCGCCCGCCGCACCTCGTCCGGGCCAAGGTCGATCAGGTCGGCGCGCTCCAGTTCGAGTCCGAGAAGCCTCTCTCGCGAGCCGTGGCCGAGCTCAATCTCGACGCCGTCCAGAAACGGCCGTCCTCCCCAGTAGTCTTCGTTCGCACTCAGCACGATCGACCGGCCCGCCTGCCAGCCGGACAACACGAACGGCCCCGTCCCCAGCAGCTTGCCCGTCGCTTCGCGCAGCAAGATCGCGTTGCGCGCGAGGGATAGTTCCTCCGGTAACTCCGGCGACGGGCCGTCCGTCCAGATGACGATCACCTTTCCTTCGGGCTTCACCTGCCACTGAGGATTTCGCACCGCGAGGCTCGCGGCCGCTGACTCCGCCGTCAGCGGAGAGCCGTCGTGAAACCGCACCCCCTCCCGCAAAACGAACCTCCACCGATTTCGCGGGGCGTCCGGTTCCCAGGAGGATGCCAGTCCCGGTTGCGGACGGCCTTCCCCGTCGAGCCGCACCAGCGTCTCGAACACAGCCGCCGCCACCTTTGCGTGGATGCCGGCGCCCGGCGCCTGGTCCGGCGTATCTCCAGGATCCAGGGACTGCAACGTTCCGCGCACCTGAATCCGCAGCACGCCCCCATAGCGCGGGCGCAACGCGCTTTGCGCCGCGGCTCCCGCGCTAAGGAGTGCAAGTAACAGACAGGTTGTACGCCGCATAACGTCCCGTCTTTAGATTCCAGCTCACCGCCAGCGCGTTCCGGTCCGCGGACTTCGACCAAAGAGCCGTGAGCACGCCTGCAAACTCGACCGGTGGCGACACTGCGACCGGTTTGCGGCCCGAAATGTCGAATGCCTGCACCGCGTCCGTCTCCCCGGCGGCGCGGTTCAGAGCCGCCAGAACCTGCCGGCCGCCGCCGCAGCCGCTCTCTACCGCCGCGACCTCGCTGCCCCAGCCATCCCAGCCGGCCACCTCCCGCATCCGCTCGTCGTAAACACGAACGCGGCCGTTAACATCCGCGAGGATGAGCACGTCCGTACCGTCGCGGTCGCGAGTGCGCACAGCCGTGTAGAACGCAGGCAGCCCTTGGACTTCAAAGAAGTTCCTGCCCTTCACCATCGCCGCCCCTGGCTCCACTGGCCAGGGCGCCGCCGATTCCCGGCATTCCATCCCCGCGGAAGGCCGCATCTCGGCCGTGCACCGCATGCCTGGGAAGTAGGCGCGGAGAAGCCGGCCTTCGATTTGGGCTCGCCCGCGCAAATCGCGAGGCCACGCCCACGAGGCCGGCGCCGAGATCCCGATGCTCTCCGCCGTCTCGCCTCCCTTCTGGCTGTACTTCACTCCGTCCCGTTCCAGCACCCACAGGTCCTCGCCCGCCATCGCCACGTCGAGGATCTCGCGGTCCTGCTCCCACAGCAGGTTCTTCTCGATCATCACAGGCGACGCCGCTTCGCCCGCCGCCCCACGCGCCGGGCGTGGGAACGTCGCCATCACCACTTCGCGCTCCTCCCCGCGCCGGATCTCCGCCACCCACACAAGCTCGCGAACGTTCTCGGAAAGATTGGCCGACACCCGCACGTTGTCCGGTTTCTGCGTGAGTGCGTGCCGCCGGCTGCGCAACTCCCGCTCCAGGGCGCTTCGCGCCTGGGTGACCTGCTCCGCCGCGAGCGAGCTAAGGTTACGCAGTTCGAGTGTAATCCCTTGTCGCGGGGGAAGCTTCGCCGAAATCTTGCGCGCCAGTTCCCGCGCCGGTTCCCCGGGGAACTCCCCCGCGAGAAGCGCCGCGGCAAACAACAGGCGGCAAAGCATGCTTCAGCTTACAAAAAATCGCCGACAAGCTATGCGATCCCTACTCTTCGGCGCGCTGGCGAGGCTCGGCCCGCTTTGGGCCAGCGGGCGGTCCGTTCTCCTCGCATTCACGGAACCGCCCGCCGGCGACCGCTAGCGGTCAGCTCGTCCCATCGCAGCCGTCTGCTTCCATCTGTGCTGTTCGCTGGGTGTGTCCAGCGGCGCTCCCGGCGCCCGCAACACGTCGTTGGCGAAGAAGAACTTCCCGTCGGTCGGCACCATCATGATCTGCACTTTGTCGGACAGCCGCTCGGCCACGATCTTCTGGATCAGCAGCGGGTTCTGCTTCAGCACCTCTGCTTCCTGTTTCAGGCGCTCTGCGTCGGCCGCCGCGATCAGCCGGATTCGGTGGTCCTCCGCCTCCGTCATCAGCTTCCGCTTCTCCAACTCCGCCTTGCTGTCGATGATCTTCGCCTGGGCCTCCCCTTCGGCCGTCTTCACCCGCGCTTCCTTCCTCGCCTCCGCCTCGAGCCTTGCCTGTTGGATCTGCTTTTCCTTGAGCGGGAGGGTATGCTGCATCGCGTCGGCCTGCGCCTTGGCCTGGAGCACGGTCACCTGAGCTTCGGCTTCCGCCTCCTTCACGCGCCGGGCCTTCTCCGCCTCGGCCTCCAGTTCCGCCGTGCGCACCAACTTCTGCTTCACCTCCACCTCCACCGCCAGGCGTTCGTTCTCCTGTTCCTTCAACAGCAGCCCCTCCAGCCCCTTGGCGTACTCGGCCGGCAGCAGGATGTCGCGCAGCATCACTTCCTTCACCAGAATCCCGTCAGAGGCCAGTTTCTTCGCGATCGCCTCCGCCGCCAGCCTGCGCACCTCCTCGCGTTTCACCGAGAAGACCTCGCGGACCATGTAGT